>CAYYGX010000001.1:0-5943 GCA_964471805.1 uncultured Gammaproteobacteria bacterium
TGATGAAACGATTGCAAAGATGCCGCTTTGGCAAAAGCATATTACAGGTAGCGCGCTTGTTGTATCTATTCTTGGCGATCTCACTGAAGAACAGCGCGGAGGCATTACTACAACTGTAAATCATAATGCTGTATTTAAGGAAGTTGACGAGGCCGGAGAACTTACAGGTCAAAGAATTATAAATTGCGTGAGCGCGGTTTCAAACACTGATCCAAAGAGCAGTTTAGATACGGCGCTCGCATATTTTCGCGCTCCCAAACGCCGTCTTTCAAAAGGAGGAATCGCGCTTCATTATCTATTTAAAATTGATGAAGAACTTCTTCGCCGCATCCAGAGTTCGCAAGCCGATGAGGGAATACTGCTTACAATTCATTTTGCCGAAAGCCATGGAGTTGCCGAGCACTGCGTGCGCAAATTTGGAGTGCGGGAAACAAAGCTTCTTCAAAAATACGGGCTTTTGAACGAATTGACTTTGCTTTCGCATGTTCTCCATGTAACAAACAAGGAGATTGAAGTTTTAGTGAATGCTCATGTTGGTATTGTGCATCTTCCTACATCAAACAGCATTCATAAAAGCGGTGTTTTTGATTATCCAACTTTTGCCGCGTTTGGCGGCGCGCCTTACATCGCTCTTGGCACAGACAGTGTTGTGTCTAAAAGCCGTCTTGATCTCTTGACAGAAGCCTTTCAAACTCGTATGACGCATCTTCCGGAGTACACTGTGTATTACGAGGAGTTGTTTAAAATGATGACCGTAAACGGAGCGCGTATACTGAAAGAACCGACTCTCGGAAGAATTGCGCCCGGATGCTCTGCGGACATCGCGTTTTGGAAATTAAAAGATCGCGGATTCTTGCCGTTTGACGCGAATGATCCGAAAACGCTCATAGGAAATATAATCTCGCATGGAGGACGGAGCGTGCGCGACTTAATGATTGACGGACGTTTCGTCATTTCTGATCGCCGCCATAATTTGATTAACGAAAGCGCTTTGCTTGCAGACATTCAGAAAGCGCATATGGAAGTTCGCGCGCGCGTAGAGCTGGAAAAAGTAGGTTTATGAATAATCAGCAGAAAATTAATCAGTTTATTTTGTTTCTTATTGAAACCAAATCTCTCCTTTTTGAGGAGTTTACGTTAAAAAGCGGCCGCGTATCGCCGTATTTTTTTAATCTTGGGCGATTAAACACCGGACGAGAACTCGCGAGGATGGGCGAATTTTATGCGGACAAAATTGTTGCAGAGCGGGGCAATGACTTTGATATTATTTTTGGTCCGGCGTACAAAGGAATCCCTCTTGCGGTTGCAATCGTCTCCGCGCTTTACGCAAAGCATGGGCTTGTGAAACGCTATAGTTCAAATCGCAAAGAGATGAAAACATACGCCGATACCTCGGCGCTTCTTGGATCTAATGTTCGCGACGGAGACAAAATTATTTTAGTTGATGATGTTTTAACAACAGGAGAAACCAAACTAGAAGCCGTGAGGCTTTTAGAGTCATTGGCGCATATTGATATTAAAGGTTTGATAGTCGGCCTTGATCGATGCGAGTACGATATAGACGGAAAAGACGCGGTTTTAGAATTTACAAAAGCAACTGGCGTTCCTGTAAAAAGCATCATTACCGCACGCGACGTAGTGCAGTATCTGGGAGAAGGGGATCAAGAAAGAAGCGCGATTGAGCGGTATTTGGGGGAGTATGGTGTTTTGCGATTGAAGCCAAAACAGGCAAGCCAGTAGTCAACAAACTAAGTTTCAAGAAAATACAGGAACAAAAAAAGTTAAAAGGTAAATAATTCGGGTGATTTTTATCATTCAACGAAGTATGCTATACTTCTCTGTGGATAAATTAAGGCGCGGCGCGTGAGGGAAGTTGCAATTTTAGAATAACCGCTCTCTTGTGTTCGCGTTTTGACTCATTATTATGCATCAATTCACTCAAAAGGATTTTGATCTCTCGTCTATGGTTTTGCGAGTGTCGCTCGGGGTATATTTTATTATCGCCGGGCTCGCGCAAATTGTTCATTATGCGGGTTTTGCCGATAACATTTCTGGCTATGCGATAGTTTCCTATATTCCGTACGCTGGAGCGCAGGGAGTCGTTGCCGCGCTTTTCCCTTGGATTGAATTGACGCTTGGATTATTGCTTGTGTTGGGGCTTGCGACAACTATCTCCGCACTGCTCGCCGCGCTTATCTCATTTATGTTTACTGTTGCGAATGGTTTTATTGAGGGCGCATCAATTGCAAGAGACGTGCTTTTTATCGCAGTGTCGCTTGCGCTTATGCTTATGGGCGGCGGAGGATACAGTTTGGATCATAAAGTTCGCGGGAAAGGCAAGCGTGTCGGAAATCATAAAAAATAGGAGGTAATAATTTTTCATGACACTTGATGATCGCAAAAAACGAACTCATAACCCTGTCGCAAAGAAGCTGTACGATCTTATGGAAGCAAAGCAATCAAATCTTATTCTCTCTCTTGATGTAACGCGAGGGAGAGATTTTTTTGATATTCTTGAACGCGTTGCTCCTCATATAATTATGGTAAAAATTCATATTGATACGATGCGTGACTTTGACGCAGAGTTTATCAAGCGCTTGGTTTCACTCAAAGAACAGCACAGTTTTCTTATTTTTGAGGATCGCAAATTTGCTGACATCGGCAATACAGTGAAATTGCAATACTCTGAAGGCGTGTTTCGCATTATTGAATGGGCCGATCTTGTTACAGCACACATTTTTCCAGGGACAGGAATTATTATGGGATTACGGAAAGCCTGGAAAGAAACTAGATATGAACGAGGGGTTGTGATACTTTCGCAGATGACTTCCGAAGGCAACTTGTTTTCTCCGGATGTTCGCGACAGAGCGCTTGAGATTGCAAAAGAGTATTGCGATTTTGTGATCGGGTTTATAGGCGCGCCAGCAGGAGACGGATCGCTTGCCTTGATTCGCGCTCAAGCATGGCCGGAATTTTTGATTTTTGTTCCAGGAGTGAATATCCAAAATCAAAAAGACGCGCTTTCGCAAACATACGTTCTACCGGAGATCGCAATCCGCGAAGGCGGCGATATTATAATCGTCGGGCGGGGAATTTATGAAGATGAGGACCCGGAACGCGCCGCGGTTAAGTATAAAGAAAGAGCGTGGAGTGAACTTATGAAACGCGAATAATTTTTAACAATTCACTTAACATACCGGTCCCACGGAGTAACATCTAAGAGATCAAGACGAGGATACATGCATATCGCTTTCACAAAAAGCCTGGCGGTTTGCAGATTTGTGAGGATCGGAACATTTAAGTCAGCCGCGGCGCGGCGAAGAGCATAATCATCATCAACTTCAAACGAGCCCGTTTTGACGGGTTTTTTATAATCAAAATCATTGATGACAATTGCAAGATCAATTTCTTTTTTGAACATGTATGTTGCGATGTTCGGCTCTTTCGGAGTTTCGTGCAATTTGTAGAGCCGCGTAGCCTTGATGTCGGAATGAGACAAAAATTCAGCTGTATGGTGCGTTGCATAAATCATAAATCCTCGTTCTGAAAGCGCTCGCGCGCTCTCTAAAAATTTTTGCTTATTGGTTTCTCCGCCAAGAGAAAGGAGCACGCCTTTTTTTGGCAGATGAAATCCTGTTGCAAGGATTGATTTGAGATACGCCGCTTCAAGCGTTTGATCCAGCGCGCCGACCTCTCCGGTTGAAGCCATTTCAACGCGCAATATCGGGTCCGCTCCCTTCAGACGGGAAAACGAGAATTGCGGCGCTTTTACGCCGACGTATGGCAGTTCAAAAGTATTGCGTTCTCGTTTTTTCATTTTTGCGATCTCCCGGTTGTTTCCGATTAGCGCGTAAGTTGCCATTTCCGCTAAATTATTGCCGGTTACTTTTGAAACAAACGGAAAACTGCGGGAGGCTCGCAGGTTGCATTCAATCACTTTAATATCATTATCTTTTGCAAGAAGCTGAATGTTAAACGGGCCTGTGATTGAGAGAGCTTTGGCGATCACTCGCGTCATCGCCCGAATGCGCCGCACAGTTTCAATATAGAGTTTTTGCGGCGGACAGATAATGGTTGCGTCTCCTGAGTGCACGCCGGCATTTTCCACATGCTCGCTTAAAATATCAATCAGCACCTCGCCTTTTTTCGCGACCGCGTCAACCTCAATCTCTTTTGCTCCGACAATGAATTTTGTAATGACAACCGGATGTTCTGGAGAAAGATAGGTCGCCTCTTTCAGATATTCGGAAAGATCTTCATGATTAAAGGCGATATTCATCGCGGCTCCGGAAAGGACATAAGACGGACGCACAAGAACCGGATACCCGACATTGCGCGCGAATTTTTCTGCGGCAAAGATGCTTGTCAGTTCTTTCCAAGCCGGCTGGTCAATCGCCAGTTTATTTAATAGTTTTGAAAATTTATAACGATCTTCAGCGCGATCAATGTCTGATGGCAGGGTTCCCAAAACTCGCATTCCGGCGGACTCGCATTTTAACGCGATATTGTTGGGCGTTTGTCCGCCCATTGAAAGAACGATTGCCCGCGGGCGTTCCTCTTCATATATATCGCGGACTGTTTCAAAACTTAACTCCTCAAAATACAGCGCGTCCGCCATGTCGTAATCAGTTGAAACGGTTTCCGGATTATGATTAATCATGATAGTTTTGTATCCCATTCGCCGAAGCGTTTCCCCGCATGTTACAGCGCACCAGTCAAATTCAACCGAACTTCCGATGCGATAGACGCCGGAGCCGAGTATCATGATTTTTTTATCTCGTTTTATTTTATTTTTCTGTTTTTTTTCGTATGTGGAGTATAGGTAGTTCGTTTGCGCGGGATATTCCGCGGCAAGCGTGTCAATATGATTTACATGCATCAGGATGCCGCGCCCGCGCCTGTAGCGATTTATTTCATCTTCGCTACTGTTTGTAAGAAGCGCGATTTGTTTGTTCGAAAACCCTTTGCGCTTTGCCCTATAGATGGTTCGCGGATTTAACTTTCGCATGTCGCGGAGCGTTGCCATAAAATCAGTGATATTTTTTATTTTATTAATGAACCACGGATCAATGAGAGACCACTCTGCGATTTTTTCCGGCGCAACATTGCGCTTAAGAGCTTCTGTAATTGCAAGGATGCGATGTTCGTTTGGGCGTTTAATCAGTTCAGTAAGAGCCTCCGGAGCGCGTTTACTGTTTATCATCCCAAGCGACTCTGCAAGGTGCGGATATTTTTGCGTGAGCCGTTCTACGCTTGCAATGATTCCTGTTTGATCGAGTCCCAGCATACGAGACGCTTTTTGAAACGCTTCTTCAAATGATCTTCCGATTGCCATTACCTCGCCGACGCTTTTCATTTGAGTGCCGATTCCGCGATCAGCGCTTTTGAATTTGTCAGTGTCCCATCGCGGCATTTTTACGACTACATAATCAAGCGCAGGTTCAAAAAAGACGCTAGTTTTTTTTGTGATTGAGTTTTGCAATTCCGGAAGAGTCCAGCCGATCGCCAATTTCGCGGCGACTCGGGCGAGAGGATAGCCTGTTGCTTTGCTTGCTAAAGCAGATGATCTCGAAAGCCGCGCGTTCACTTCAATAATACGGTAATCCAAATAGTTTTGCCCAGCCCCGAAAGCTTTCGGGGTTCGGGGTTGGCTTTGAGCCCGCAAGGCGAACTGTATATTGCATTCTCCGACAATTTCAAGATTACGTATGAGTTTAATTGCGACTTCGCGCAACTCGTGATATTCCCCGTTGGTTAAAGTTTGAGACGGCGCAACCACAATTGATTCTCCTGTGTGCACGCCCATCGGATCCATGTTCTCCATATTGCATACCGCGATGCAGTTGTCAGCGGAATCGCGAACCACTTCATACTCTATCTCTTTCCATCCTGTCAGGTTTTCTTCAATAAGGATTTGGCTGTGTCTTAAAAGAGCGAGCGTCG
>CAYYGX010000001.1:5953-51016 GCA_964471805.1 uncultured Gammaproteobacteria bacterium
CTTTTTCGTTTGTAACGCATGCCGAGCCTTCTCCGCCAAGCGCAAATGCTGATCGTATAATAACAGGGTAGCCGATTTTTTTTGCCGCGGTGATCGCTGATTTTGGAGTTTCGACAGCCGCGCTTTTTGGAGTTAAAAGATTAAGTTTTTTGAGCGTTTGTATAAAAAGCGCGCGATCTTCAGTTTTTTCTATTGCGGACATTGGCGTGCCAAGGATGCGCGGTTTTTTACTCCCTCTATCTCCCCCTTTGTAAGGAGGAGAAGCAGAAGGGGTGATAATAAACCCTTCTTTATATAAATCAATTCCGCAGTTCAACGCCGTTTGTCCTCCGAAAGAAAGCAGGATGCCGTCCGGTTTTTCCTGCTTTATAATTCTTGAAACGAAATGCGCGTTTACAGGCAGGAAGTATACGCGATCCGCAAGCCCGCTTGATGTTTGATAGGTTGCGATATTCGGGTTGACGACAATGGTTTTTATGCCCTCTTCTTTCAGAGCTTTAATCGCTTGAGACCCCGAATAATCAAATTCGCCGGCCTCGCCGATTTTTAAGGCGCCGGAGCCGAGGATAAGAATTTTTTTGGGTTTTTGAGGACGATATATTGACATAATTAGAGCATACTCAACATTACCTTCCCTTACAAAGGGGAGCGTAGGGAGGGGTTAAAAGATAGCCATTCGTCAAACACCCAGTCTGTATCAGTTGGGCCGGGCGAAGCTTCCGGGTGAAACTGCACTGACATCCACGGTTTTGTTTCGTATGCCCTCGTTAGTTCCGTCATTGAGATTCGTAAACCACGGCTCCCAATCGTTTGGCAAACTGTCTGTGTCTACAGCATAGCCGTGATTTTGAGTGGTGATGAAGGCGCTGGAGTGAACATTTGACATTTGACATTTGACATTTGACATTTTTACCGGCTGATTCTGCCCGCGATGTCCGTATTTTAATTTGTACGTCTTCGCGCCACAGGCAAGCGCCAGGAGTTGGTTGCCAAGACAAATGCCAAGAATGGGAATTATAAATGACGAATTACTGATTACTAATTGATTTTTTATTTGTTCAATTGTTTTATCGCATTTTGCAGGATCTCCTGGTCCATTTGATACCACTATTCCATTGATGCGGATTTTATCATAATTCTTAATTTTTAATTCGTAATTCGTTAATTCAAAGTCCCACGGCACACGTATCACACGACAACCGCGCCGAAGTAGACAACGAATGATATTCAATTTCACGCCGCAGTCGTAGAGAAGAACATTTTGTGTTTTGTGTTTTGTGTTTTGTAGCGGTGGTTCGTAAATGATTGGTTCACGGCAACTTACTTCCGCCACTAAATTTCGTTTATTTGGATCGTCAAAGTTTTGGTCTTTGAGTTGTAGTTTTGACATTTGACATTTAACATTTGATATTTTTCCCAGCATCGTCCCTTTTTCCCGCAGTCTTTGCGTTAAGGCACGCGTGTCAATTCCTTCTATTGCTGGAATATTCTCTGACTTCAGCCAACTCCCGAGCGACTGCGAAGCCTCCAGGTGCGAATATGCCTTGCAGTATTCATTGACAACAAGACCAGCCACTTGTATGCGCTCTGATTCAAAAGGATATGTTAGTAAGTTTTGAGTTTTGTCAACCAAAGGTTGGTCCGCCTTTGGCGGAAGTTTTGAGTTATCGGCAACTCCGTAATTTCCGATCAACGGATACGTCAACACTAAAATTTGTCCGTGATATGACGGATCAGTGAACGTTTCCGGATACCCAACCATGCCGGTGTTAAACACGACCTCTCCAGACGCTGAAGTTTCTGCGCCAAAAGATTCGCCGTGGAGTATTGTTTTATCTTCTAATACAAGTGATTGAGTTCTCATATACAAAAAATCCCGAGAAATCGGGATTTTATAAATTATTAAATTGTTCAATACTTAATTCAGTTGCGTCAATTATATCTTTTAATGTTTTTCTTTTTATTGTTTTACCGGAATGCCGCGGAATTATTATTATTTTTTGGTCTTTCTTTCTTACCCACATTTCATGAGAGTCCTTGCATTGTTTATAAAATACAAAACCGCATTTTTTTATTTTCTGAATAACTTTTTTATCGGTTAATGATGGAAATTTAGGCATTAGAATTTTAAACCGCAATAGCTAAACCCTGCCATAATTCTTGCTCTTTATATTTAATCGCTGGCTTTGCAATGAGCTTTCTATACTCCAGAATATCTTTAAGAATACTTTTTAAATTTTCTACAGCCCTTTCAATTGTTTCACCATCAGCCCATGCGCCTTGAATAACCGGGCACCGAGCATAATAACCGCCCTCTTTATGTTCTTCAATTATGATAGGATAGAAATTATTTTTCATAGTAAGCACAATCATATCAAACCTCGTCTTTTTTCGTCAAGCGCATAAAAATCGCCATACGGACCCATACGCCGTTATGAGCTTGTTTGAAATAAATCGCCCGCGGGTCGCTGTCTATTTCCGGATTTATTTCCCCGACTCTCGGCAGGGGGTGCATAAAAAGGCAACTATCCTTAAAGAGAAGAGCGGTCGTTTTATCTAGCAAGTATGTATCTTTGAGCCGCGCATATTCTGCTTTATTTTGGAAACGCTCTTCCTGCACGCGCGTCATGTATAATATATGAGCTTCTCTCGCAACGTCATTCCATGTTTCAAGTTCTTGATAAGAAACGCCTTGATTTTTTAGCCGAGTTAAAATTTCCTCCGGCATCCTTAAAGAAGGAGGGGAGATGAAGTAAAATTTTGGATTAAAGTGAGCAAGACCTTGAGATAAAGAGTGCACTGTTCTTCCGTATTTGAGATCGCCGACAAAAGCTATAGTTAAATTGTTCAGAGAAATTTTTTCAGCGATCGTAAAAATATCTAAAAGCGCCTGCGTTGGATGCTCGCCGCTTCCGTCTCCGGCGTTTATAATCGGCACATCTGAAACCGTAGCCGCGCGCGCCGAGGCGCCAGTTTCCTGGTGGCGCATTACAATACAATCGGCATAACCGTTTACGATTTTAATTGTGTCTTCAAGAGTTTCTCCTTTTTTTGTTGATGTTGTTCCCGCGTCCGCAAATCCGATTACTTTTGCTCCAACCCGAAGCGCCGCGGATTCAAACGAAAGCCGTGTGCGCGTGGACGGTTCAAAGAAGAGGGTTGCAACAATGGAGTCTTTGCGCGCACCCCGATACATCCTTGATGATGCTTTTATCTTACGCGCTTCTTTAATAAGATCAAGCAGTTCATCGCGCGAAAAATCAGTAATGGATAGTATATGTTTCATAACGAGGTGAAAATGCCTATGCTCATAAGCGTGATGATTGCGCCAGCTAAAACCACTCCGATAAAAATTGCTTCTAACGCCTTCTTATATGGGATGCCGAAGAGGTATGCCGCAAGCGATGCGCTCCATGCGCCGGCGAAAGGTCCGGGGATTGCGATGTAGAGAATGAGCGCGAGCGTTCCCCAGCGTTCCATTTTTTTTGAAATTCCGTGTTCGGTTTTCTCCCGCCACCAAAGATAAAGCGCGATCGGTTTATCTAAAAGCTTATGATGTGTTTTTATCTCTGGAAAAGCTCGTATGCCAAATAGTTTTTCAAACCCGGGCAAAAGCAATAAAAGAAACGCTGGAGGAATCATATTGCCAAAAATCGCGATTTCGTATGTCAAAAGAGGATGAATTCCTTTCAGAATTCCATACGGTATCCCGGCGTTCAATTCCCCGATCGGCGCCATGGAAAGCAGAAAAATTTTAATTAGCGTTTCGTTCATCGCTCTGCATTTTAGCAAGCTCTTGAGCGAGTCGATGTTTTTCCAGAAGTTGCGCATCTCGCAAAGTAGTCCAATAATCAACCGACTCCGTTCTTTTGGCTTTTTTCTTCTCATCATCACTGTTTTCCAAAAGTTTTATGCTTTTGCGAATGTTTATCTCTACGCCGTGGAGTCGTTGGCACACCCCATCATACAGTCCTAGCGTTGTTACAAAGTTCGGATTATTGTTTCCGCAAAGACGGCAAAATGGTTCATCCTCTTTTAAGAGGTGGTCTGGGTTCGTTGCGCATTTTTCGGATATTGTTTCTCTTTCAGGATTCTTGCGTCGGAGTCGTTGAAAGTTTCTTTTTGGCACCTCCGCGTCAATAAATCCCTCCACACCCATTAACATCGCGCGACAGATTTCATGTTTGCTCATAAGTGTTTTTGACTCTCCTTAGATAAGTTTAGCTTTTTTTCACGCATATCCATCTGCCAAATATATTTTTGTGATCGAAAAATTACAGAACATAATCCAATCAGTGATAATATGAGTACAAAAGGAAGCGCGTGACGGAGGTACGTGTGATCATAGATAATCAAGGTATTTGCCAAAATGAAAATAATCCGCAACTCGGTAGGGCCGAGTCGGAGATAGTTAATTTTTAATTGATTCATTGCGCCAAACGCAAGATACGAATTTACCATGAATGCTCCGAAAATTGACAAGATGAAAAAGAGAAGGTAGTGCGCGTTATTAGATACGATAAAAAAATAAGCGATGAGTATGGAGCATAAAAATATGTAATCCAAAAAGTGATCCATATAATACCCCCATCTGATCAGCCCAGTTTTCCTATATTTCCCAAGTGAGCCGTCAAAAGAATCGGTAAACCATTGAAGCGCAATCATCACAGAAGCAAGCCAAAGCCACGATAAGTTCGTCTTAGCAAGGAAGCCAAAAAAAATAACACCACCACTCCATAAAATTGTAAGAAGAGTGAGGTGATATGTTTGAATCCAAGAAGGAAAATATGGGATAAGGGCAAGAATCAGTCTCTGTTCAAAGGACGTGAGAAGAGATTTGGTTCCATATTTTTGATCTCCCCTAAATGTTTCTATTTTGTTTATATTATTCATAAGATGGTTGCCCATCCTTTATTATCCGTTCAGAAAATTGTTTTAGCGATTCGTTAATCGGCTCCCTTGAACCAAAACGCCGGACTGAAAGCATTGCAGTATCTTTCCAAACTCCGCTTGGCGTTGCTTCTTTATCGCCGATTACAATTATGTAAGGAATTTTTTGGCCCGCAGAGTTTCTGATTTTTGCGCCTACTGTTTCACCGCTTTCGTCAATTTTGATGCGAAGCTCTGCATTTTTTGCAAGCAGATATTCCTTGAGCAATGACGCGTTTGGAATATGGTTTAGAGATACGGGCGCGATAATAATCTGCACAGGCGCAAGCCAGAAAGGAAACGCGCCGGCAGTGTGTTCAATTAAAATGCCCATAAAACGTTCAATTGCTCCAAGTATTGTGCAGTGAATTACTGCCGGACGCTCCTTTTTTCCGTCAGTATCAATGTAGTGCATGTCAAAGTTTTCCGGCTGATTAAAATCAAGTTGTACAGTGGTAAGTTGCCACTGCCTTCCGATGGAATCATTGATCGTAATATCAATTTTCGGCCCATAAAATGCGGCTTCGCCTTCTACAATCGTATATGACACTCCCCAATTTTTGACAGCCGCAATAAGCATCTGTTCCGCTTTTGCCCACAGCGCGTCATCTCCAAAGTATTTTTCTTTATGTTTTGGATCGCGCACTGAAATGTTTACCGTGTATTTTTCCAGGCCGAAAACGCGATATGTATTTTGCATCAAAGACAAAATCATTTTTATTTCCGATTCAATTTGATCGTGTCGTATGAAGTGGTGCGTGTCATCTTGCGTAAGTCCTTTCACTCGCACGAGTCCCGCGAGTTCTCCGCTTTTTTCATTGCGATAGACCGCTGTTGTTTCCGCATAGCGAATCGGAAGTTCGCGATAACTGTGCGCTGATCCGTTATAAAGTTCAAAGTGGTGCGGACAGTTCATAGGTTTTATCACAAATTCATCTCCTTCTGAATCTGTCATAACAGGCATCATCGCGTCATATTTTCCAAGATGCCCGCTTTTTTTATATAACTTTGTTTTTGCGATATGCGGGATATGCACGAATGTATAACCGAGCTTCTCCTTCTCGCGCCGCATAAATTTTTCCAGTTCATGTTTGACTACCTCTCCTTTTCCGGTAAATAGCGGCAACCCTGGCCCTACAAGATCAGAAAAAATAAACAACCCGAGTTCTTTGCCCAATTTTTTATGATCGCGTTTTTTTGCTTCCTCGCGCATCTGGAGATAATCGTCAAGTTCTTTTTTAGTTCCAAACGCAGTTCCATAGATGCGGGTGAGCATCGCGTTTTTTTCGTTTCCACGCCAGTAGGCTCCGGCGATGGAAAGTAGCTTGAATGCCGTTATATCTTTGTGCGGATTCTCTACGTGTCCGCCTCGGCAAAGGTCCGTGAAATTTCCGGCTGTGTATACTGTAATTGTTTCGTTTGCATTCGCAAGCTCGTCAATGAGTTCAAGTTTATACTTGTTTGATGCGAAAAGTTTTTTTGCCTCGTCTGCCGATACCTCGCGCCGCGAAAATTCAGTCCAACTCGGAAGCAATTCCAGCATTTTCTTTTCAATTTTTGGAAGATCGTCTTCAGAGATTGGAGAAGGAAATTCAAAATCATAATAAAAACCCGATTCAATCGGGGGACCAATCGTCGGGCGCGCGCTTTTGTAAAGTTCCACAACCGCCGCGGCCAATAAATGCGCCGCGCTGTGCCGGAGGTTCTGGAGATGAGTTTTGTCGTCAAGCATAATGAGTTAATGCGATCAAAATTTTTCTTCTACTCTATTTTTTAATCGTTATCGCAATCTTATCCGGAATCCGCGGGGCGCGTGTTGCCCAAAACGGCGAAAAGCGCACCTCTACCGCATTAATCGCTTTATTCTTTAATAATTTTGCCTGAATCTCTTTTGCTGATAATCCCGCGAGCTCCTTTAGATCAATAATTTCTTTTGTTTCATCAAGAGTTGTGAACGCTTCAATTTCCGCAGTTATTTTTATTTCGCCAATATCCGGATTTATTTCCTGAATCGTGTAAGAAAAACTTCCGTCATTATAACCAATCACATCCTTTCCTTCCGGAAGTTCTGCCTCAAAACTAGTTTTTGTCATATCTCTAATTATCTCCTCGTCAAAGTCCACTCCGTAGGCTTGGGCCGAAGCAAGCGTTGCGAATTTCTCTTTTTCTTCGCCAACTTTTCCGTCGCTTTCAAACGCCGCGTCTCGTAAAAAAATACGATTTCGCGTTATCGCAATTCCGCTCTCATTAAAATTTTCAATTGCTTTATCTGCGAGTTTTGCGAGCGCCTCGCTATTCCCTCGTTCAAGGTCTGCTGAAGTAATTCTTTTTACAATTCGCGCGCCGCCTGTAAATTGCTCCGAACTTTTTCCATAAATAAGTTTTTG
Source organism: uncultured Gammaproteobacteria bacterium (assembly GCA_964471805.1). Taxonomy (GTDB): domain Bacteria; phylum Patescibacteriota; class Patescibacteriia; order UBA9629; family UBA9629; genus UBA9645. The sequence continues at coordinate 13,270 of CAYYGX010000001.1, forward strand.
GCGTTCAAGAGAAAGCCCGGGAATAGTGAAAGTTGTCGGCGCAATATCTCCATTTTTGCCTTTTTGATCAGCTTTTACCGCAACTTCCGCTGTGCCGCGCGAGGGAACAGTAACGCGATTTGTGGTCCGGAAAAGAATACCATCCGGAGTAAGGAGCCGTGTTTTTTGAACAAGCGATTGGGCAAAAGGAAGTTCGCTGATAATTGTAACAGCGCCGGTTGCGTAGTCCTCCAGTTCCGCGCCGGTTCCTTCAGGGATAATTATCGCTTCAATAGAAATTGGGATAGTATGCGCAATAGTTCCATACCTTTGCGTTTCTCCAGTTTCCGCGATTTCATCGTCATTTTTCAAAACTTGTTCGCGAAGTTTTTTAATCTCGTCTGTTTCAGCATTTTCACTGACATTTTTATCAGATATTAGAGAATTAGTATCCGTAAATGTAACAGGAAGGATAATTTCTGTCTGCCAAATTTTGCCTTGCTCGCGCGTTGTTATCAGAATTTCAGCGCGGGAAAGCGTGAAGTGAAGAGTGATAATCCCAAGCCCGAGCGCGGATGCAAAAGCGATGAGGGCAAGAAGTTTGTAAATGACGAGTTTCATATTTATTGTAAGATCACATCTATTTTTCGTTGCAGTAAATCTTCCGGATGCACCTTGAAAGATGTTTTTATGATTTTAACACGGTTCCCGATAATCTGTAAATACACAGGCACGTCCCCGGGAAATTGAACCAGCAGTTCTTTGATTTTAATCAGCTTGTCTTTTGAAATAATCGCTGGAACGCGCACTGTAAACGCGGTTTCTTCCGATTTTTTTTGTTTGGTTTTTGTCATAGCCTCCAGCTTTTGTTCATCAATCGGTTTGATCGTTTCCGCAATGAATTTCGGCTCCGTATCTTTCCAGGAAAGCGAGCCTGTGATAAAAAGAACCGCGTCTTTGCGAACAATATTTTTTAGGTTCTGCAAAAGGCGGGGAAATATGATCATTTCTAATTCCCCGCCGAAATCCTCTATTTTTACAAAAACCATCGTGTCTCCTTGTTTTGTCTGGATAGATTTTATGGTATTTACAACTCCTATGATTGTAGTTTTTTCGTTACGTCGAGCGATTCCAAGTTCTTCCTGATTTACGAGCGTTTTAATCGGCGTTATGCCGAGATTTTCCATGTACGGCTTTACGTGATCAAGCGGATGAGCGCTCGCGTAAAGCCCTAGATATTCTTTTTCGTATTGAAGAAGCGGATAAGTCGCGGGATCCGGGAGCGATTTAAATCGTATTTCGCGCGTAACAGGCGCGTCTCCGAATAATGACACGCGATCAGAACTTGTATGAGTTTTTATATCGCGCGCAAATGTAAGCATAGTTTCTATATTGTAATCAAGTGTCGCGCGGTCGCAAAATCTATCAAGCGCGCCGGCACGGACCAATGCCTCAAGCGATTTCTTGTTGATTGTTGTTGTGCGAATCAAAAAATCCTGAAGAGTCGCGTAAGCTCCATGCGCCTCGCGATCTTCCATCACCTGTTCAATCACATTTGCCCCCAGATGCTTAATAGCATTTAACCCAAAACGGATGTTTTGTCCTTCATTAGGAGTTCCGATCACAGTAAACCCTCCGAGGCTTTCGTTCACGTCAGGCGGAAGCGTTAAAATACGCAAAGCGCGGCATTCATCAATTCCTTCAGCAACTTTCTCCATATCGCCGGATTCGCATGTCAAAAGCGCGGCCATAAATTCTGGAGAAAAATTAGCCTTCACATAAGCGGTTTGATACGCGACAAGCGCATAAGAAGAGCCGTGCGCTTTATTGAATCCGTACGCCGCAAACGGTTCTATCAGACGCCATATTTGTTCGGCTTCGTTATCTGAAAGCGAGCTTGTTATTTTGCACCCGTAAATAAATTTATCTTTTTGCGCCGCCATTTCAGCCGGAATTTTTTTACCGATCGCTTTTCGTAACTTGTCCGCTGATTCCCAGTTGTATCCCGCAAGAGTTATGGCGGTTAAAAGCACGTCATCCTGATAAGTGATGATGCCGTATGATTTTGCGAGAATTTCTTTGAGTTTCGGATGAGGGTACGAAACAAGCGAGGGATTATGTTTTCTCTTAATATATTCAGGAAGAGATTCAATGGGCCCGGGCCGGTAAAGAGAAATCATTGCCATAATGTCAAAAATCGTTGACGGCTCAAGTTCTTTCAGATACCGCGTCATTCCGCTTCCGGAGAGTTGAAACACGCCCATGGTTTGTCCGCGAGCGAGAAGAGTATATGTTTTTGCATCGTCCAAAGGCAGTTTTTCAAGATCAATAGTAATCCCCCGCGTGCGCGAGATTATTTCGCGGGCAAGCCCGAGAATGGAGAGATTTGTGATTCCTAGCAAATCCATTTTCAGAAGCCCTGCGTCTTCAACCGCGTGCATTTCATATTGCGTTGTTATAGCTCCTTGGCGCGCGTCTTTTTGAAGCGGCGTAAAATCAGTGAGTTCTCCAGGAGCTATAACAATGCCGGCCGCGTGCACGGACGGGTGCCGAACGCATCCTTCCACTTTCCGTGAAAGATCAATCACGCGCGCCACATCCTCATTTTCATCATATGCGGTTTTGAGTTCAGGGTTTTCAAGCAGGGCTCTTTCAAGAGTCATCTTGAATCCTTGAGAGCCGATCGGAATCATTTTTGCGAGTTTGTCGCAGAACGAATACGGTAGATTCAGCACGCGCCCCATATCCCGCACCGCCGCCCTGGCAAGGAGCGTTCCAAACGTAATAATGTGCGCGACTTTATCTGCGCCGTATTTGTCGCGCGCATACTGAATTACCTCGGATCTGCGGGCGTCTTCAATATCAATATCAATGTCCGGAGGCGACGGGCGATAAGGGTTTAAGAAACGTTCAAAAGGAAGATCAAAACTCATCGGATCCGCGGTTGTGATTCCGACAGCATAAGACACTAGAGAACCTGCGGCGCTCCCTCTCGTTGTTGTGATGATATTTTTTGCGCGCGCAAAACCTATAATGTCCGCGACAACTAAAAAATAGGGCGCAAAGCCCTTCTTTTTGATGATGTCAAGTTCGTAACTTAACCGTTTTCTGTATTCTTCACTCACCTCGTCTATTGATCGCGCATTCAAGCGTAGAAGAAGCCCGGTTTCCGCCTCTTTTGCAAGATACTGGTCCGGCGCCATGTTTTGCGGAATCTCCACTGTCGGGAACATCCACTTTCCAAGCGGAAGTTCCACTGAAACTCTTTCTACTACCTGTCTAGTATTTTCAATCGCTTCCGGAATTTCGCGAAATTTATCTCGCATTTCATCTGGAGACGCAAAGTGAAGGTTTGAGTTTATCATTGTCAGACGGTTCGCGTCCTCAATTTTTTTTCCGGTCTGCAGAGCAAGAAGCGCGTCTTGGGCATATTTGTCTTCCGGGTTTATGTAGTGCGCGTCGTTTGTCGCAACAAGCGGCACGTTTAGTTCCCGCCCTAATTCTATAAGCGCATCCCTGATCGTTTTATATTCTGGCATTTCCGGATGATCCTGAATTTCCAAAAAATAATTTTCACGCCCGACGAGTTTTTGATATTCCAAAATCACCGCGCGCGCGGAGTCTTTCCCTTTTTTAAGAATGACCCTCGCGAGTTCGCCGTTTGCGCAACCTGAAAGTATAATTAATCCTTCGGAGTGCAGAGCGAGAGATTCTTTATCAATGCGAGGTTTGTAATAAAATCCTTTGAGCCAGCCGATGCTCGTTAGTTTCATTAAGTTTTTGTATCCCTCGTAAGTTTTTGCAAGGAGCGTGAGATGATAGCGCGATCGCTCGCTTTTGCTCCGATCTTCGGAGAGCGGATACGGGGAGACGTACGCTTCCATTCCGATGATCGGCTTTACGCCATGCTCTTTGCATGTTTTGTAAAATTCAATTGCCCCGTACATCGCGCCGTGATCAGTTAGCGCAAGCGCTGGCATCTTAAATTCGCTGGCCTTTTCCACAAGGTCTGAAATTTTCGGCAGGCCGTCTAAAAGCGAGTAGTGGCTGTGGACGTGGAGATGGATCATGAAGGTTTTATGATTTATCATCTGGAAAGTCCAGTTTATATCCGAAAGGATTGACTCGTTTGACATCAATATCAATCACTTCTTCTTGCTTGTGTCCTTTTACGGTAGTACTTTGGCCTATTTCTAATGCCAGTATCTTTTCTTTAACATGCTCATCTATAGTAATACCTTTCTCTTTATTAAGCCATGTAATCGTATCTGTGATATGGCTATCGATTTGGTATCCCATACTTTTCTGATTATTTTTATCGTCATGATCTCCAAAAAAAAATAATTTTTTGCTTTCAGGATTCATAAATTCAGTGTAGATACAAAAAGTTTCTCTCTTTGCGCCTACATTAGGTAAAATATGCAAAAGCGTAATGTTTCTCACCGTCTTGATTCTGTTCTGCTCTCGGTGATTTTAGGATAAAATTCTCCTTCGCATCCATCTTTCAATACATTTGGTATTTCATAATACTTAAATATCTCTCTTGCAGTTAATTCTATAACGTTTTCCGGTTTGACAAAATCCAATCCAACAATTGCTATTTGATACTCATCTACCTTTTTCACATTCTTTTCAGGTATAGAGGATATATCCACTACATAGATATAAATTTTACTTTCAGGGTTAAATTTTTCTGGAGACCCAAAAGTAACCAATCGCTCTTGCTCGTCAATTACTGTTAGTCCTTCGGGTCTAGCTGCCATAACAACTGCAAAACCATAATCAGGAGTTAAGTATATTGCATTCAAAAGTTCATCTTCAGGCACTATCAATCCTTCTTTTACTTGCGCCTGCTTATTTTGAATTTCATTAAACCTAAATTTTGAACCGTGATAGCAAATCATAAAATTCAATCATCTGTATTATAGGACTTACACAGACTGTTTGGTTTTTGATTTCTTACTCTGTCGGATTTTTCGCGCATACTCCACTACCTCAATAATCGCTTTGCTTATGGCGGTTGCGGTTGTCGCCGTAGCTTCTGTTTTGTCTCTGAATCGGTCAACGACTTTTGTGAACGTTTCAAAACGTTCTTTAATCGCTTTCACTATTAGCCGCGCGTCCCGAAGAGCGCAGATTGCGTAATACAGAAAGAGAGAGAGGAGCGTTGCGAGAACGGCGCTTGAGAGCGCGAGCGCGAGAAATAAAATATCTTTTGGGGTAGTGGGCATATATAAATGTCAAATGTCAAAGTTCTAATGTCAAATAAATTCCCAATGGATTTTGGATTTATTTATCATTTGGATTTTGTCATTTGGATTTTTAATATAATGATTCTACCACACCTTCACCTCTTTTTTCAACTATGCTACTATAAGCGCTATACTTATGGGAGATCAATTAAGCGACAGACAACTTGCTATTGCAGTATGGATGTATGAACGCCGTCTCGTTTTTGAACGAATCGTTCGCGTTTTTTTGGGCGTTTGCATGTTCGGGCTTTTTGGCGCGGTTATAATATCTACCTCCTTGTACATAAGCTGGTATAGAGCGCATCGCGTACAAATTTTTTCAAGGACACAGAATGCGATTCTATCGAGCGACCCGGCGCTTTTAGCGTCTCCCCGCTCACTCACCTCTTCAGAGGTAACGGTTCTTCTTCAAAATGAGCGGAGCGCAGACTTGTATGGTTCAATTAATAATCCAAACGCATCGTGGGCAGTTTTTTCAGTTCGTTATTATTTTACAAGCCGCGGCGCGTCGATTACAGAGCCGCGCGAAACTTTTGCGCTTCCGGGCATTAATTCGGTTGTTGCTTTTGCAAATGGCGCAGAGCTTTCAGCGCCTTTTGAGCTCATTCTTGAAGATATAAAATGGCGTAAAATTATTTTGCCGATTGAGCGCGAGCGCCTTAAACTTTTTTCCATTGAATCGCGCGATGTCGTATTTACGCCAGGCGATGTTGAATCAGCATCTTCATCAATTTTGGCAACGCTCGTGAACAAAAGTCCGTTTGGATTTTGGAACACGCCTATTACCGCGATTCTTTATAATAACAATTCGCTTGTCGGTATAGGGGAATACACTCTTTCACAATTTGCCGCCGGCGAAGAACGCGTTGTTTCTATTGGAGTCGGAGACATCAGATTTCCGGTAACAAACATAGAGATTGTTCCGCGAGTGAATATGCTTGATGACCGTTCGCTCATGCTATGAAACTTCCAGTTTACAGCCGTTTCCGCAATTTTGATTGTGGGATACTTATTTCCGTCATTTTTTTGATTCTCATAGGTTGCGCCACGCTTTATAGTTTAGAACTTAATAATGAAAATCCTAATTTTTCCCCGCTCCTTCGTCAAGGATCCGCCTCTGTTCTGGGGATTTTTTTATTAATAGCGGCGCTTTTTACTGATTTTCGCCACTTAAAAAGTTATGCTTATATTCTTTATGTTCTCGGGCTTATCATGCTTGCCTCTCTCCTTATTTTTGGAGTTACCATTCACGGCACCAGGGGATGGTTTGCTTTCGCTGGAATCACGTTTCAGCCGGTTGAGTTATTCAAAATATTTTTTATCATCGCGCTCGCGAAATTTTTTTCCAGTATACGAACCATTAACGATCCGGTGAATTTGCTGAAATTAATATTATTTTTGATCGCGCCTGCGATCCTCATTCTTCTTCAGCCGGATCTCGGCGCGCTGATTATTTTAGTTGCGATTTTTGCCGGGTATCTTTTTACGGCAAAACTGAAACGAGTATTTGTCTTATTTTTTATTTTTATAACGCTTGTCGGCATCATTGCCTCATGGCAGTTTCTCGCGCCATACCAAAAAGATCGAATCAGCAGTTTTTTTAATCCAGACATAAACACAAAAAGTAACGCTTATAATATTACGCAGTCCAAAATCGCGATTGGCTCCGGGCGCATGTTCGGGCGCGGGCTCGGGCTTGGGACGCAAAGTTCTCTTCATTTTCTTCCAGAGGAGGAAACAGATTTTATTTTTGCGGTCATTTCTGAATCCCTTGGTTTTGTCGGCGGCGGACTGCTTATTTTGTTGTATACTTTTCTTCTTTCAAGAATTATCTCTCTTGCAAATCGTCTAGATGATCCATTTGGCTCTCTTATCGCTCTTGGCGTATTTTTTTGGTTTGCTTTTCAGGGATTTGCGAATATCGCGATGAATATCGGACTTCTGCCTATATTTGGCGTTCCCTTGCCTTTTGTAAGCTACGGCGGAAGTTCGCTTCTTGTCAGTATTTTTGCGATTGGCGTTTTAGAGAGCGCCGCGCTTTTTTCTCCTCAAAGAGTTAGCTCGCTCAAGAGATGAGTTTTCTTGACATTCCGCAATAATATGCTAGCTTGATTGTAATGTTACAAGCAGAAATCAGACAATCAAAAAGAGGCCTTGGCGCATATCGTAGAGAAGGAAAGATTCCGGCGGTTGTGTATGGCCACGGCATCCAGTCCGTATCAGTTCTTGTGGACAAAAAAGAATTTCTGAAACGCTTAAAATCCGAAGGGACAGGATCTCTTTTGGACCTGAAAATCGCCAGTGATGAGCCGGCAAAGGTTATTCTGCAAGATTGGCAGAAACACGCAATCAGCCAAGAGTATCTGCATTTGGATTTTTATCGCATTCGCATGGATGAAAAAATGCGTGTCAAAGTGTCGCTTATTTTTACAGGAGAGGCGCCGGCGGTTAAAACTGGCGGCGTGCTCGTGAAAGCTAAGGATCATGTTGAAATTGAATGTCTGCCAAAAGATCTGATCTCCCGCATTGATGTTGATTTATCTCATTTATCGGAATTGCGCGCTTCTATTAAAGTGCGCGATCTCTCTGTAGGTTCAGGTATTTCTATCATTGGAAATCCGGACGATATTATTGTAACAATTGCGGAAATGAAAGAAGACATTGAAGACGCGGCGCTCGCGGCGCAAAAAGAAAAAGAACAGCTTGAAAAATTAAAAGCAGAGCCTGAAGAGAAGAAAGATGGAGAAGAGGGAAAAGAAAAGGATAAAGCCAAAGATAAAGCAAAGGAAAAGAAATAGGAAAATTAAATGAAACGCTCGTTTTTTAAGCGAGCGTTTTTTGTATACCATTCCCCCTTTCGTACAAACTGTAAATCGGCGCAGAGTATATTTTTTTGAGCTTTGTTACACAGTTCTCAAGTTCGCGATAATAATAGTAATAGTCATCAGTTGGAGTTAAAAGCGCAGAACTTGGTTCGTATCCAACAATTTCCGGTTCAAGCGTTTTATATTGAGCTTGCGTGATATACGGCAAATTTGCCGCGATAATAATTGCGTCAAACTTTTTTTGCGGCGAATTAAGTATCGGTTCAATAAGATTTCCATGAAAAAATGCGATTTTGTTTTGAACTCCGTGCTGGTTTGCATTCTTGCGCGCAACATCAAGCGCCTCTATGGAAATATCCACTGCCGCATACTTGTGATCAATGATAGAGGCTTTTGCAATCGCAATGATAATACATCCAGAACCGGTTCCGACATCAATGACTGCGCATTGCCCGGATGATTTTTGAAGTATGGCAAGCGCATTTTCCACTATTTCCTCGGTTTCCGGGCGTGGAATTAAAACGCGATCGTCAACAAAAAAGTCCAGTCCGTAAAATTCTTTTTTGCCGGTTATGTAAGCAACAGGCTCTCGCGCCGCTCTTCTTCTCACAAACGCATTATATCGGATTACTTCCTCGTTCCTTAATTCATATTCCGGATGCGCGTACAGAAATTCACGCGGGCGATTGATCGCGGCGCTCATCAAAACTTCAGCGTCCAAAAGCGGGGATGAGATGCCTTGTATTTCCAGATAACGTTTCGCGTCTGTAAGATATTGACGGATACAATGCATTGTGCTAGAGTGTCAATAATTCTTTTACTTCCCGGGGTAGTCAACATGGGAGGGAAGTAAAAGAATAAGGGATTGCTAAAGCAGACAGCAATCCCCCTTTTTTTTACCGCAGTTTTTCCTGAAGCGTTTTTATGACAGCTTCTATCTCTCCATTCATAATCCGCTCAATCTGGCCCCAACTTTCTTTGATGCGGTGGTCGGTTACGCGATCTTGCGGGAAATTATATGTGCGGATTTTTTCTGAACGATCTCCGGTGCCTATTTGTCCGCGCCGCGCGGCATCGTGTTCCTGTTTCTGCCGTTCGGTCTCTTGCGCCAAAAGGCGCGATTTCAAAATAGTAAAAGCTCGTTCTTTATTTTGAAGTTGAGACCTCTCATCCTGGCATGACACGACAAGCCCGGTTTTAAGATGCGTGATCCGCACAGCTGAATCGGTTGTATTCACTGATTGTCCTCCGTGTCCGCTTGAGCGAAACACGTCTATTCGCACGTCCTCCGGCTTGATTTCCACTTCAAGATCTTCAGCTTTTGGTAGCACTGCGACTGTTGCTGTTGATGTATGAATTCTCCCTGATTTTTCTGTTTCCGGTATTCGCTGAACTCTATGCACGCCGCTTTCGTATTTTAATTTTGAATACGCGTTCTCGCCCTGAATTTCAAAAATAATCTCCTTAAATCCTCCTATCCCGATGCGGTTCTCGGAAAGAGTTTTTACGCGCCAGCCCTTATCTTCCGCATATCGCGCATACATCCGGAATAAATCCGCGGAAAAAAGCGAGGACTCGTCTCCTCCAGCGGCCGCGCGAATTTCCACAATAATATCGCGTTTATCAAGCGGATCTTTCGGTTCCAGTTCTTCCAATCTACATTTGACGCTCGTAATTTGACTTTTTAGATTTTTAATTTCCTCCTCCGCGAGCTCGCGCAATTCCAGATCTTCAGCAGATCGCTCCGTTTCCTCTGCCTGCGCGAGATGATGATTCAGCATGGCGAGTTCTTTAGTATGCGCTATTTTCTTTTTTAGATCATTATATTCAATTGTTAGCGCGCGCAATCGCGAGGAATCGCGCAAAATTTCCGGCTTTTGTATGTCAGCTTCAAGCTCATTTTGACGAATTGTAAGCTCGGTAATATCGTATTCCATTCCAAGCTATACTACCATTGCGGAAGTGAACTTGACAAGGTTTTGCTCTTTTGCTACATTAGCAGACAAAGAGTTTGACTGCTAATTTTAATGGACTAATATCTATGCTGACTGACCGCCAGAGAACACTGTTAAACGCGCTAATGAATCAATATATTAAAACAGGAGAACCGATCGGTTCGGAACTCCTAGTAGAGGAGTGCAATCTTTCTGTTTCCTCCGCAACTGTAAGGAATGAAATGCTCGCGCTCGATACCCTCGGGTATCTTGAAAAACTTCATACATCGTCCGGCAGAGTTCCAACTGAAAAGGCGTATTCCTATTATGTCGCGGAGTATGCGAAAAACCAAGTGCTAAACGCCAGATACAAAGAACGCTTATCGCAACTCATTCCAATTTCAAAACATCTAAGCTCGCGCGAAATCGTAAAAGACGTTTCACGAAACATCGCGGATATCGCGCATGAATTTATACTCACGGCTTTTGCGGATAATGATTTTTACTACACGGGATTATCGCATCTTTTTACAAAACCGGAATACGGAGAAGCGGAGAGAATAAGAAATTTATCTGAAATCATTGATGCATTTGACGCGACGCTAAAAGAACTATACCGCACCATTCCTGAAGAAACACATACGTTTATAGGGTCAAAAAATCCTATTGATAAAAGTTCCAGCTTAATCACAGTCCGCATCGGCGCGAACGGCCCTATTCTTGCGCTTCTTGGGCCTATGCGAATGCGGTATGATGTTAATATAGCTCTTTTAAGATATTGCCAGTCCTTATTGGCAGATTAAGCCAGCCAAAGGCTGGTCCGCCACTGGCGGAAATTAAGAATCGCACTGGAGAGTATGGAAAACAATTCCTTACAACAACAAACAGCGCAAACGCAATCTAAAGAAATCGCGGAACTGCAAAAAAAATGCGGCGAGTATCTCGCTGGCTGGCAGAGGGCAAAAGCCGATTACAGCAATCGCGAAAAAGATATCGCGCGCGAAAAAACGGAGTTTGTGAAATTCGGAAATGCGGCGTTGATTCTTGAGCTCATTCCGATTTTTGATAATTTTCGCGAGGCCATGATGCACGTTCCAAACCAACGCAAAACAGACGAGTGGGTTATGGGAATAGAACTCGTGAAAAAACAGATCAGCGATTTTCTCAAAAATTTTGGCGCGGAGCCGTACGGAAAAGAAGGAGACGCGTTTGATCCGAATATCTTTGAAGCGCTGGATGAGACAGACTTAGAAGAGGATAAAAAAGGAAAAATTGTGAAGGTTGTGCGGATGGGATACAAGCTCCACGGCCGGGTAATCCGCCCGGGCCAAGTGATCGTTGGCAAATAAATTAAATTTTAATTAAGAGCAAGTTGCGGGCTTAATAAATTTTTATTATTAAGCGCTGTACTTTGTCTCTGAAACTTACGCATATGTCTCTTATAAAATGGCAACCGGTGTTTGATGTTTTTGAAGACATTGACGGTTTTTTCGCAAGCGGAGGCCCTCGCCGCGCAATCTCGCGAACATTCGCTCCGTCCATAAATATTCGCCAGACCGACGATAGTGTGGTTGTGGAAACTCCGCTTCCAGGCATTGATCCTTCAAAGGTTGACATCACAATTGAAAACGATGTCTTGACGATTGAGGGCCGCGATGAAAAGAAAAGCGAAGTGGAAGAGCATGATTATTCCCGCCGAGAGTGGACAATGCAATCGTTTCACCGCTCCGTGGCGTTACCAGTTGCAGTGCGCTCCGACGACGCGCAGGCATCCTACCAAAACGGCGTTTTAACGGTTACGATTCCCAAACGCGAAGAAGCAAAAGCAAAGAAGGTGACTGTGAAGGTGATGGAGTAGAGGGGATTGTCAAACTTACCAAAGATATTTCAATAACTAATCAGTTATAGCGCTGTACGGCAAATATGCTTTATAGCGCTGTAACTTTAACGCTACAATGTCAAAAATTTTAGGCATTGACCTTGGCACCACGAATTCCTGCATGGCAATTATGGAGGGCGGGGAGCCAAAGGTTCTGGAAAATAAAGAAGGGCAACGCACAACTCCGTCGATTGTTGCGATTTCAAAATCAGGCGAGAGGATTGTCGGAGTCGCGGCAAAACGGCAATCGGTTACAAATCCGCAAAATACTCTGTATTCGGTGAAGCGGCTTATCGGACGGCGTTTTGATGATTCGGAAGTTCAGCGTTCTATAAAAACGCTTCCATATGAAATTCGCAAACGCGGCGAAGGAGTTGAGGTGAAAATGGGCGACAAGTGGTATACGCCGCAGGAAATTTCCGCGATGATTTTGGTAAAACTGAAAAACGACGCTGAAGAAAAGACAGGAGAAAAAATTAGAGAAGCCATCATCACATGCCCCGCGTATTTTGACGACTCGCAGAGAAAAGCCACAAAAGAAGCAGGGGAAATCGCCGGGCTTAACGTTCGCAGGGTTATAAACGAACCCACAGCCGCGGCGCTCGCTTACGGTTTTGACAAAAAGAAAGACGAAAAAATCGCGGTGTACGATTTGGGCGGCGGCACTTTTGACATTTCTATATTAGAAGTTTCTTCTGACACAGTTGAAGTGAAAGCCACAAACGGCGACACGCACCTTGGCGGAGACGATTTTGATCAGATACTCATGGAATGGATTGCCGACGAATTTAAGAAAGATCATGGCATTGATTTAAGACAGGATAAGCTCGCGCTTCAGCGCATTAAAGAGGCGGCGGAAAAAGCGAAGATTGAACTCTCAACGCAGATGGAGGTTGAAATCAACCAGCCGTTTATCACAAGCGGCGCTGAAGGGCCAAAGCATCTTCTCTTAAAACTCACGCGCGCGAATCTAGAACAGCTTGTCGGGCACATAGTTCAAAAAACTCTTGGGCCAGTGAAAAAGGCGCTTGCGGACGCAAAACTTTCCCCAAAAGATATGAACGAAGTGGTGATGGTTGGAGGGATGACTCGTATGCCGCTTGTTTTTGAGACAGTGGAAAAATTTTTCGGCAAAAAACCGCACCTTGGCGTGAATCCGGACGAAGTTGTTGCGGTCGGAGCCGCGGTGCAGGCCGGCGTTTTACAAGGGGACGTTAAGGATGTATTACTACTTGATGTAACGCCGCTTACTTTGGGAATTGAAACATTGGGTGGAGTCCGTACACCGCTTATTGAACGAAACACAACGATTCCAACCGCAAAGTCGCAGATATTTTCAACAGCCGGAGACAGCCAGACGTCAGTTGAGATCCATGTTTTGCAAGGCGAGCGTGAGATGGCTGGAGATAACAAAACGCTCGGTAAGTTTATTTTGGGCGGCATTCCTCCAGCTCCCCGCGGCGTGCCGCAAGTTGAAGTAACCTTTGACATAGACGCAAATGGGATTTTGCATGTAACGGCAAAAGACAAGGCAACCGGAAAAGAACAGAAAATCACGATTACCGGTTCAACAGGGCTTTCAAAAGATGAAATTGAGCGCATGAAGCGCGACGCGGAATTGCACGCTGATGAGGATAAGAAAAAGAAAGAATTGATTCAGGAGCGCAACACTGCAGAGAGCTTGGCGTACACGGCCGAGAAAACCGTGAAAGACGCTGGCGATAAAATAAGCTCGGATGAGAAAAATGAAGTGGAAGATCATGTGAAAAAAGTGCGGGATACTTTAAGCGGAGACGACGCTGGCGCAATTAAACAAAGCGCCGAGACATTAGGCCAAGTTTTGCAAAAAATTGGAGCAAAGATGTACCAAGCCGGACAAACAACCGGCGAGGAATCCGGGGCGCAAGCAAACGCCAGTGAAAACTCTGACCAAGTCGCGCCGAGCGAGAATAAAAAAGACAATGTCGTTGAAGGGGAGTATGAGGAAGTGAAGGACGAGAAGAAGAGTGGGTAGTGAGTATGGCTAAAAAGCAGACAATGTATTTGGAGACATCGGTTATTTCCGCGTACTTTGATTTTTGGAAAGGAAATCCTTCGCAAAAGCGTTATACTCGGCAGTTTTGGAAAGAAGTTTTGCCGCATCATCGTGTGTATATTTCCGATATTTGCCTGCAAGAGTTAAGTCAGGCGCAAGAAGAGTGGTATAGAAATTATTTGGGCATAGTGCGCGATTTTGAGATTATTGCTACCTCAAAGACCGTGAATGATTTAGCGAGAAAATATGTCAGCGCTGGGATTATTCCAAACAATAAACTCAATGACGCGAATCATTTAGCGATTGCGTCGCTTGCGAAAATGGATTTTCTTGTTTCGTGGAATCAGGAGCATATTGTTCGTCCGCATAAGATACATCAGGTAATCGCTTTTCATAGGAGTCAGAATATTCATATTCCAACTATCGTAAAACCCAGTGATTTTTTATGAGAAAAGAACCTTACTTTATGCAACAATTACATAAGCAGAGAGAGAGAGAGGCGCGTATTTTTTTGAGGCGTTTTAAGGGAGATTTCAATACTTATTGGCAATGGACTATGGGACGTTTAGAGAAAGGTTTAAAAGAACAAGGGTACCGCGTAGAGAGCGGTAAGCGCGGGATTGGTCGTATCGTTAAAGAGCGAACTACGCTGGGGAAAAAGATGAAGGCGCCTAAAAAGTAAAAGAAAAAAAGCTCCTTTCGCGCGTCATCACTTTCTCTGGTTGATGAATGCGCTACTTGGAGCTTTTTTGTGAGGGCTTACCCTTCTCCCAGGAGAAGGAGCCAACTCACAAAGAATATGAGTGCCACGATCAGCACTGATACGATGATTTCTAACATATTTTCTCACCTCCTTTGTGAGAAAAAACCGGCCGGGTTTGGAATTTGCGCTATGCAGACCCAGCCGGTTCCAGAGAACAAAACATTTTACCACTTCTTCTTCTTCTTCTTGTCAAGTGATATATTGGCAAAACGTTTTTGGCTCCTCGCCTCCGCCCACTGCCAGCTCGATGTCGCCAAAAATTTTTTGCCAATATAGGAAGAAGAGTGAAGGCGCATGCACTTTGGCAAAAGATTATTACAATATATTAGCCGTCTCAAAAAACTCCTCGCAAGAGGAGATTAAAAAAGCTTTCAGAACCCTTGCTCATCAATATCATCCTGATAAAAAAAGCGGCAATGAAACCAAGTTCAAGGAACTGAACGAGGCGTATCAGGTTTTAAGCGATCCGGAAAAACGAAAAAAATACGACGAATTTGGAGCGAGTTTTGAGCAGATGGGCGGATGGGGAGCCGCAACCGGCGGCGCTTCATGGGAGGATGTGATGAGCGCGTTTCGTCAGGGCGGCGCGCGCGCGGGCGGTAATTTCGGAGGCAATGAGTTTGCCGGATTTTCTTTTGATCTTGGCGATATTTTCAGCGAATTTTTCGGAGGCCGCGCGTCTTCTTCTAGCATGAGCGGCGCTAGTCGCTCGCGTTCATCTCGCGGAAGGGACATTGAGATCGCAATTGAGATTGAATTTTTAGAAGCCGTAACCGGCGCGGAACGCACGCTTGAATTGAAAAAGTTTGACAAGTGCTCGCACTGCAAGGGCAATCGCGCAGAGCCAGGAACTCCTCTTATTACATGCAAGGAATGCGGGGGTAGAGGAGAGATTTCGCAAACGCGGCAAACAATTCTCGGAGTTATGCGCACAAGCGGGCAGTGCGGAAAATGCGGCGGCGAAGGCGTATTTCCGAAACTTAACTGCAAGCACTGCAACGGAGACGGCATGGAACGCGTTGCAAAAAAAATCAAAGTGAGGATTCCGGCCGGCATTCAAAACGGCGAGGCCATTCGCATAAGCGGCGAAGGCGAGATTTCGGAGAACGCGATGCGCTACGGGGATTTATATGTCGGCGTCCGCATTCGCTCGCATCATAAATTTGAGAGAGACGGCGACAACATTCACTCAAGCGAACTCATAACATTTACGCAAGCCGCGCTTGGCGATAAAATTCGCGTGGACACGGCGCACGGAAAAGTTGAGATGAAGATTCCTGTAGGGACTGCTTCCGGCACAATATTCAAATTAAAACACAAGGGCGCGCCACGTTTGCGGGGCGGAGGAGATGGAGATCATTATGTTACAGTAAAAATTATTGTTCCTGAACGAGTGAGCGCAAAAGCGAAAAAATTATTGCAGGAGTTGAAAGAGGAGGGATTATGAGCACGACGCATCCTCAATTACATATTCTAGGTGTCCGCGTGGACGATATTTCGCTTATTAAGGCGCTTCAAAAAGTAGAAAGCGAATTCGCGTCTTCCACTGTGCAGAATTTTATTGTTACACCGAATCCGGAGATCTGTCTGTACGCTAGAGAAGACGAACACTATCGCCGCGATATTTTGGACAAGGCGTTCTTAGCGCTTCCCGACGGGTTTGGATTAAAAATCGCCGCCCGAATTTTTGGAGAGCGTTTGCAAAACCGCATTACTGGCGTGGATTTTACAGACGCGCTTATGGAACGCGCCTCGCAAGCAGGCTGGCGCGTTTTTTTGTTTGGAGGAGAGAATGGAGTAGCGCAAAGATGCAAAGAGATTTTGGAGGAGAAATATAAGGGGTTGGAGATTGCTGGTACGGCACAGGGTAAAATGTCCAATCAAATCCAAAATTATGACGACAAAATCATTGAAACTATAAACAGAGCAAAAGCTAATATATTTTTAGTTGGGCTTGGCGCTCCGAAGCAGGAAAAGTGGATCGCAAAGAATTTGCAAAAGCTCACGACTGTGAGGTTTGCTGTTGCGGTTGGCGGAACGTTTGATTTTATTACGGGAAATGTTAAACGCGCGCCAAAGATACTGCGAGTAATAGGATTGGAATGGTTCTGGCGGTTGATAGTGCAGCCGCGGCGCGCTCCTCGTATCTTCAACGCCACATTGAAATTTATCTTTACGGTGTTACACTGGAGACTGCGAATCGCGTTTGTTTATCGGCGCAATGTAGTTGGATTGATTATTAAGAACGATTTTGTACCGCTTGGCGGGTGTAGTTCAGCGGTAGAACGTCTGCTTCCCAAGCAGAAGATCGCGGGTTCGAGTCCCGCCACCCGCTCCAATTTAAAAATTTTACTCGTTGAACGCAGCGACGAGCCCGGCCACTGGCAACTTCCCCAAGGCGGGATTGATAATGGAGAGACGCCGCAAGACGCTATATGGCGAGAAATGAAGGAGGAAATAGGCGCGGATACATTCCGCATAATCAAACATATTCCCAATTTTTACCGCTACCGTTGGCCAAAAGTGGATAAACTTCGCCGCGGATATCGCGGACAAAAACAAGACTTGTTTATTTTGGAGTTTACAGGCGAGGATGCAGACATACAAACAGATAAACGCGAGCACTGCGATTTCCAATGGGTGCCGCTTGAAGAAGTAGAACAAACGGCGCACGAAATAAGAAGGGAGCAAATAAAAAGAGCGATGAAGTTTTGTAATTTTACGGTCGCAATGCCCGAAATCATCACTTCAAAAATTTCACAAGAAAAGCTTAAAGCGCACTTAGAAAACACCTTTGGCGATATGGTTAAATTTGTGGCAGACATTGAAAAAGGCATTCTTGCGCTTGGCGGAGAAATGCATGCTGATTGCGAGGAGGCGTTATTGCAGGCTGGCTCAAAACAGCACAATTTGTGGGGAGCGAATTTGTATCCATATAAATCTGGCGACAGGCGCATTGAGTACACATCACTCATCAATATACGACCAAGCGTTGGAAACCGAGATATGGAGATTAAAGATGACGCGATACGAGAGAAGGTAAAAGAACTCGCTGAAAAATTGATTTTGTCGCACAATGAGCAAATGGCATAAAAATTTGACGCAAGAGCGGTGGAACCGGTATCCGTTAAAACAGCAGATGCTTATGATCGGGAGCGAATTTTCGCGTATATTGCATTTTAATGACGAGCCGTCTCAAAAGCGATGCGTTGAACGCGCGCTTGAGCTTTTGGATTTAGCGAGTAGCGACCCCCAATATGCTTCTCATAAAGAAATAATTCGTTTGAGAGAATTGCTGGCTAAGCAGTATAGCAAAGGTATTGACCTTGAAAAGATAGAACATTTTTATAGATATTGTTTAGAATTTTCTAAATTATGATACAGATGCTTTCAGAAATTCAAACCCGCCGCAGTTCCATCATTTTTCAAGACAGGTCTGTTGAGCGGGAAAAGTTGGACGCAATGCTGGAAGCCGCGCGTCTCGCTCCGTCTTCGTATAATCATCAGCCATGGCGCTATATCGTAGTAAATCAAAAAGAAGCCTTAGAGAAAGCGCGCAAAGGACTCGCGGCGGGAAATTTTTGGGCAAAACAGGCGCCAGTATTGATTATTTCTCTCTCAAAGCCAGAGTTTGACGATCAGGTTGATGGGAAGGATTACTACTTATATGATATTGGACAATCCGTGATGTCGCTTGCGCTTGAGGCAGAGCACCTTGGATTATCAACGCATCAGATGCTCGGATTTACAGAAGCAGTGGTAAAGAAGGAATTTGCGATACCTGACGAGTGGCGCGTTATTGTGGTAATCTCGGTAGGGTATGCGGCTGATCTATCATCAGAAAAGAGGGGAGTGATAGAGAAGTTTGGCATGCGAGTGTTTGAAAAAATACGGGAACGCATGGTAAAGCCTCGCGAGCGAAAATCGCTCCAAGAAATTGCGAGTTTTAATACATTCGTTTTTTAAAGTGAAATAGCGCAAAAGAATTTATGAACCTTGAAGAAGTAGCCAAAGAACTAAATTCCATTAAATCCCGTAACAAGCGCGTTGAAGCGGACAAAGGATGGGAGATCAGTTGGACAAGGCGCGGATTTATTGCGATTGTTACGTATCTTGTTGCGGCTATGTGGCTGATTTTGATTGGCGACAGTTATCCCTTATTAAAAGCGTTTGTACCCGCAGTTGGGTATATTCTCTCCACGTTGTCTTTGCCGTTTGTAAAAAAGTGGTGGATGGAACATAATCCGTAAATTATCGGGCTGTAGCGCAGTTGGTAGCGCACATGCATGGGGTGCATGGGGTCGCGGGTTCGAGTCCCGCCAGCCCGACCAAGTTAGAAAGTATGGACAAAAGACAAATAATACTTGATTTTATCAAACGGCATGATATCGGTGTCGTTGCGACAATGAGTTCAAAGAAACCAGAGGCCGCGGTAGTTGAATATGGTGAAACCGAAAATCTGGAATTAATTTTTGATACTTTTGTTTCTTCCCGTAAGTATCAAAATTTGCTCAAGAATTCCAACATAGCTTTTGTTATTGGCTGGGATGAAGATATAACGGTGCAATACGAGGGAGAGGCGAGCGAGTTGAGGGGAGAAGAACTGAATAAATACAAAGAATTATACTTCAAGAAAAACCCTCGCGCCAAAAAATGGGATGGACGCGAAGGGATCACTTATTTTAAGATCGTTCCTAAATGGATTAGATATTTTGATTTGAATAAAGACCCTTGGGAAATTTTTGAAGTGAAGTAAAGAAGGAAACGAGTCGGTGTCAAATTGTCACCGACTGAAATTTGAAGCCTCTGAGGGGAAATTTTACATCACCGACGCCGCAGATGTAGAAACATTGGATTTAGAACTTTTTGGAAGCCGCACAAAAAATGTCGTTCCTTTCCCAAGTTCGCTTTTAAACCATAGTTCTCCTTTATGAGCGCGGATAATCGGGCGGGCGACGTAGAGCCCAAGCCCTGAACTTGCCGGTTGCATCTTAACGGCGTTTTTGCCGCGATAATATTGAAGGTAGATTTTTTCCGCATCTATTTTTTTAATGCCGATGCCGGTGTCCGTAATTGCAATAAGCGCGGTTCCGACCTCATCAGTAAGAGTAATTTTTATGGATCCATTTTCCGGCGTATATGCAAGCGCGTTTGATATAATATGCCGTATTGCATCTGCAAGCATTTGTTTATCTCCGACAACTCTTGGAAAGTTATTTGTCCCTCTATAAAAAATTTGAAGCCCTTTTTCTTTAATGCGAGTTTTGTAATGCTTGAGAATTTTTTCAATAATGCGGTGAAGTGAAAGTTGTTGTTTTTTAAGTTGAATCGCGCGCGGATTGATCTTGAGAACCCCTAAGAAGTCATCAATTATCTCAATCATATTTTGTGCGGCTTTATATGCGTCGTTTAACATTTCTTTCGTTTTTTGTGACTGATTGCAGATTGGATCATCGCGCAGATCTCCTATTATCCATATAATAACAGTAAGGGGCGTGCGGAGCTGATGGCGAACTACAGAAAGGAATTTGGCTTCGCGTTTACTAATTTGGTGAAGCCGAGCGAGCTCGCGCTCCTTTCGTTTTATATCTTTTGCGAGCGTTATATAGGTTGAAGAAGTTACAGGTAGCATAAACGCAAGTATAATCTATTAAGGGCTTTTAAGCAAAATAAATTCCCCGCAAGCGCGCGAGGGGTTTTTATTTGTTAAACGTTTATTTTACTCTACTCTCTAAAGTTCTGTTTCAATATTCAATCGACGAATAACATCGCGACCATGGCCGCAACGAATGTAAATGTTGCCGCAACTATAAGAATTTTTGTGTATTTCATGATTCTTTAATAATGTCTTAAATTTGTAATCAAAGATCCTTATTTTTGACCACTAATTTAGAGACCATTAAATTTTTGCTATTATAAGTTATTGGCATAGAACCGTCAAGTATGATATATTTAGCCATGCCTACCTTCAGGCAGGCAATAATTTTTTATGATTGTTACCCGTTTTGCTCCATCTCCAACAGGAGAACTCCACATCGGCAATATCAGAACCGCGCTTTTTGCATGGGCTTACGCTCGTTCGCAAAATGGATGGTTTTTTTTACGAATTGAAGACACTGACAAAGCGCGCGAGTTGGAAGGAGCGGTGGACGCTATATTAGAAAGTTTAGAGTGGCTTGGTATTTATTTTAATAAAGTGAGTGAATATAAAAAAATTATTCAAGATGAAGAGCCGCGAGGAAAGTATGATGGAATTGTGTTTCAAAGCAGAAGACTTGCGATTTACAAGAAACATGCGGAAATTTTGCTGAAAAAAGGTCATGCGTATATATGCGCCTGTTCTCAAGAGAGGCTTCTGAAATTACGAGAAAATCAAGCAAAATCCGGCCAGCCAACAATGTATGATGGTTTTTGCCGCGAAAAAAATCTCTCTATATCAAAAGATGGCGCATGCGTTATTCGCATGAAAATGCCCCGCAAAGGCGCGACAACGTTTAATGATATTATTCGCGGATTAGTTTCTTTTGAAAATAAACTCATTGACGATCAAATCCTTTTAAAATCCGACGGCTTCCCGACATACCATCTTGCAAATGTCGTGGACGATTATACAATGGATATTACTCATGTTATACGAGGAGAAGACTGGCTTTCTTCAACGCCAAAGCATATTGCGTTATATCAGTTTTTTGGATGGAATCCCCCGCATTTTGCGCATCTTCCGATGATTCTTGGACATGATAGAACAAAGCTGTCAAAGCGACATGGAGCTGTTTCTGTTCTAGAATATAAACGTCAAGGTTATGCGGGAGACGCGTTTTTTAATTACCTTGCGCTTTTAGGATGGAATCCTGGCGACAATAGAGAGTTGTTTGATCATGATAGTTTTATTAAGGAATTCACTTTAGAAAGAGTGCAGAAATCGCCGGCAATTTTTGATGTAGAAAAACTGCGATGGATGAGCGGCCTATACTTGCGAAAACTTTCTCCGCACGAAACGTGGGGATTATTAAAATCGTATCTTGATGAAAAGGAACTCTCTTCCTTTACAAATCACGAAGGCGCTTCTCCTGAAAAGCAAATTGAACTTTTTCAGGAAAGAGTAAGAACTATGACAGATTTTGTACGTTTGCGATACTTTCTTGTGGAGCTCCCAAAATATGATGCCGATTTACTTCTTTTTAAAAAAGCGCAAAAAAATGAGGTTTACAAAATTCTTGTCTTATCGCTTGAACTTTTACAATCTATTAAGGATGGAGAATTTAATAAGGAACGGTTAAGGCATTATTTTAATCAGCTCATCGCCCAGCACGAGTTTATGGTTGGAGAGGTTCTGCATCCCGTGCGAGTTGCGATTACCGGGCTTAAAGATTCGCCTGGCCCATTTGAAACTATGGAAGTGCTCGGGAAAAAGGAGACGACCCGGAGGCTCAATTTAGCATTGCAAAAAATTCGCTGATATTTTATACTTTTTTTATGCTCGCATATGGTCCAAAACTTACCTATTTTTTTTATCCGTTCCTTATTGGAAGTCTATTTTTAGTTTTTTTTGCCGCGAGCAACGCATATCAATTGTCTATTTTAGAGATCGGAGGCGAGGAGACGGCGGAAAATAGCTCAATCACGGAATTGAATCAGGATTTAAAAACACGACGTGAAGCGGTTGATGCGCTTAAACGGGAGGCGGAAGAATACAGGGGAAAGGTTATTGCTCATAGAAATAAGGCGTTCACGCTGAAAAATCAGCTTCTTATTCTTGACGCGCAGATTGCAAAAATCAGCATTGAAATTCAAACCAAAGAACAAGAGATTGGGATTACAAAACTTGATATTCGCGGCATTGAATTGCGCATTGAACAATTAAAAAAAATAATCGGCAGGCAAAAAGAACGAATCGCGGATATTCTGCGCATCGTCTACCAAAATCAGGAAAAAAGCGAACTGGAAATTCTCCTTTTGAATGATTCTCTCTCGGACTTTTTTAATCATGCGCAGTATATTGAAAATCTTCATGACGGTTTGCATAAACAACTTATTGAGTTAAAATCCGCAAACGAAGAACTGGAGAGCGAACAGATTTCCATAAAAGCGAAACAGGATGCTTTGGAACGGCAGAAAAAATCGTTTGAAGATCAGCAATACAGCCTTAAAGATCAGGAAAGAGTAAAAACGCAACTTCTGGAGGAAACTCGCGAGAGTGAAAATACGTTCAGGACTTTGCTACAAGATTTGAAGTCGCAGGAAGAATCCGTTAATGAGGAAATTATCATACTTGAAAAAACGATACGAAAAAAACTTGAAGATGAAGAGTCAGCAAAAAAATTAGAACAAACAAAGGGCGAAGTACTTTCCTGGCCCGTGCCGAAAAATACAATCACCGCGTATTTTCATGATCCCGCATATCCATACAGATATGTGTTTGAGCACCCGGCAATTGACATCAGAACGCCGCACAGAACCGCTGTTATTGCTTCATCGTCAGGATATATCGCAAAAACCCGCAAAGACTCGAATTGCGCTGGTCGTTATTCATATATTATGATTATTCACGCGAACGGACTTTCAACTGTGTATGGACACCTAAATGAAATAGATGTTGAAGAGGGGCAGTTTGTTCTACAGGGCCAAGCAATCGCTCGTAGCGGAGGCATGCCAGGCACATGCGGCTCCGGACGGCTCACAACAGGGCCGCATATGCATTTTGAAGTGCGGTTGAACGGAATACCGGTTGATCCGCTTCTATACTTACAGTAAATATGCATGATTTTGCAATTATCGGCGGAGGTCCTACAGGGTACGCGGCGGCTATGTATGCCGGCCGCTTAAATTTGAAAACTGTTATTTTTACAGGCGCGCCGGGCGGCCTTATTGTTACAACGGATTTTGTTGATAACTATCCCGGATTCAAGCGCATAAGCGGCTACGATCTTTTCAGTAATGTTCAGGAGCATGCCCGTTCTTATGAGATTACCGAGATTTCCGCATCTGCGACTGAAGTAAGCTCAAATCATCGCGGAGCATTTATTATTCAGACAAAAAAAGATTCGTACGAAACGAAAACAGTGCTATTTGCAACCGGCGCATCGCATCGTAAAATTACGGTTCCCGGGTCAAAAGAATTTGAAAATAAAGGCATACACTATTGCGCGCTCTGCGACGGGTTCGCGTATAAAGATAAAACAGTTGCGATTGTCGGAGGAGGTGATTCGGCGGCCAAAGAATCGCTTGAACTTGCGCAAAATGCGAAACTCGTGTATATCCTTTGCCGCGGCAATGCTCTTCGCGGCGAACCGGTAAATGTTACGCGAGTTCATCAGAATAAAAAAATTAAACTCATAACAAACATTAATCCTGTAAAAATTATCGGGAAAGAACGCGTTGAAGGCGTGGAGCTTGATCGTTCTTACGAAAGAAGCGCAACGCTTTCTGTTGAAGGAATTTTTGTTGCGATTGGACATATTCCGCAATCCGGATTAGCTTCGTTGCTTGGTGTTTTGCTCAATGAAAAAAAGGAAATTGTGATTAACCGCTTTAGTGAAACCAATGTCTCGGGCCTATATGCGGCTGGCGACGTTGCGGACACGCCATTTAAGCAGATGATCATCGGTTGCGCCGAGGGAGTGATGGCGGCTTACCGCGCGTATGAGCATCTCGCAAAACAATATGAACATTAAAAATTTTATTGCCGAGAGGCCATATCTTGTATGGTCAATAAATAATTACGGCGCGCTTTCCGAGGGCGCAATTCTTGAGGCGGTTTTGAATTACGGCGATTTTAAGGATGCCCAAACATTATTTTCTCTTTTGGGAATTAAAAAATCAGCCGCCATTTTTAGCGAGCAGATAAAACAAAAAAGAGTCAATTATAGCCCGAAGATACGAAATTATTTTACGCTTTATTTCAAAAAATATGCATAAAGAGATTTTAACCGATGCTCACATTAAACTCTTGCCGATGCTTGCGTCGTTTGCTTCTGATTTCGGATTAGTCGGTGGAACCGCGATAGCCATTCATATAGGACATCGGCGATCAATTGACTTTGATCTTTTCACTAATAAGCCGTTTGATAACCAAAAAATAAGAAAAAAAATTCTGCAATTTGCGGCAATAGACGCGGTTATGACAGATGAAAACGAGCAATATACAATTGTTGCGGACGGAGTAAAAGTAACATTTTTGCAGTATCCTTTCAAAATTGATTTTACAGAAAAGTTGGATGATATAATCAAATTATCTGATGTGTTAACTTTAGCCGCGATGAAAGCGTATGCCTTAGGAAGGCGGGCAAAATGGAAAGATTATGTGGATATGTATTTTATACTCAATGGTTTGCACACTTTGAAAGAGATTGTTAAAAAAGCAGAGCAGATTTTTGGCGTTGATTTTAATGAAAAATTGTTTCGCGTCCAGCTCTCGTATTTTGAAGACATAGATTATACGGAAAAAATAATGTATATGCCGGGATTTGAAACGAGCGATGCGTCTATCAAAAAAGTCTTGATAAAGTGTAGTTTGGAATAAAAAATAGTATGCCAACCATCCCCATAGAAATCTCCGCCCGCCACTGCCATCTTTCGCAAGAGGATTTAGAAAGGTTGTTTGGTAAAGGGTATGAACTTACTCCAATAAAGCCTCTTTCCCAGCGCGCGCAATACGCGGCGCAGGAGGTAGTGGAAGTGCAAACGCCGAGCAGTTGGGGTTTGCCGCCGCACATGGATTTTACTTTTGGAAAAGCGCCAGACCATAATCAAATGCGTATACTAGGTCCCGTGCGGGAGCGCACCCAAGTAGAACTCTCGTGGAGCGATTGCATCGCCGCCGGAATTGAACCGCGCGTTCTCGTTTCCGGCGATTGGAAAAACAGCGCGGGCGGTTTAATTTTAATCGGACCAAAGGGCGAAATAAAATTAGAGAGGGGCATTATCATTCCCCAGCGTCATATTCATTGCAATACAGAAAAAGCCCGCGAATTAAGGCTAAAGCATAGGCAGATAGTTTCAGTAAAAGTTTTAGAAGGCGATCAAAAATTCTCATTGTGCGCAATTACTTTTCATAACGTCATCATCCGCACTCACCAAACGTTTGACTGGCAGATGCATCTTAATACTGACGAAGGCAACGCCGCGGGGATTACTGGAATGGTTAAGGGAGAGATAATGATATGATTCTTTCAATTAACGCCGGTTCAACATCAGTTAAATACCGTCTTTTTTCATCAAAACTCGCGCTTGTCGCAGGCGAGAATTTTCCCAACACTGCGCCGAGCAAAAAATTATTTCATCACATTGCGCGTTCGCTTGAAAGCCGCATTAAACTCAAACATAACCCTTTGAAAATCGCTCACCGCGTGGTGCATGGGGGTCCGCATTTGCGGCATCCAATGAAAATTACGCCGTATGTCATAAAAACAATCAAAGAGCACTCGCATCTCGCTCGGCTCCATAACCCTTTTAACCTTAAAGCAATTGAATTTGCCAGGAGATATTTTCCGAAGGCTACGCATTTTACAGTTTTTGATACTGGTTTTTTTCGCGCCCTTCCGTTAGTTGCGGAACTCTATCCAATTCCGCTATCATTCTATAAAAAACACGGCATAGAGCGATACGGTTTCCACGGCATTGCGCATGCATATTGCGCAGAGATTGCAAAACAGAAACTGAAACTGACGCGCCCGAATCTCATTACGCTTCATCTTGGAGCTGGATGTTCTATGACAGCGATCAAAAAAGGCAAACCAATTGATACTTCAATGGGCTATTCGCCGCTTGAAGGGCTTATGATGTGGTCGCGTTCTGGTGATATTGATCCGTGGATTATCGTAAGTTCAACTCCGAACCCCGAAAGCTTTCGGGGCGGGGCAAAATTTTGGAATAATATACTCAATTACGAATCCGGACTGAAGGGAATTTCCGGATGTAGCGATTATCTTGATCTGCTTCAAAAACTTGCTATTGGTAATAATATGGCAAAATTAGCCTTTGACATGTTTGTGTATCGCATACAAAAATACATCGGCGCATATTATGCGGCTCTTCATGGCAAGGTTGATGCTATTGTTTTTTCCGGCAAAATCGGAGCCGGAGACGCGATTACCCGCCGCGCCGTATGCAACGGGCTTCCATTTTTGAAAAATGTCGCAAAATTAGTTGTAGAACCAAACGAAGAATGGATGATGGCGAAACTGGTCCAGAAATTGTGATATATGCTCTACTCCATTCTTCCCCAATCTTCAAAATCTTTTTCATTAGCAACTCCTGATCTGCATCCAATTTTACGCAGTCTTCTTTTTCAGCGGGGAATCAGAACTAAAGATGATATTCAAGAGTTTCTAAATCCCAGCTATGAAAATTCAGCCTATGATCCGTTCCAATTTTTGGAAATGAAAAAAACTGTAGAGCGTCTGCGCAAAGCGGCAGAATCAAATGAGAGGATTATTATTTATGGAGATTACGATGTTGACGGTGTCGCCTCTTCAATTCTCATGCTGGAAACTCTTGAAACGCTCTATAAAAAAATCTGTCTGCCGACAAGGCAGGTTGACAAACCATCGTCAATAATCGTGTATCTTCCGCATCGCGAGGATGAGGGATACGGGCTTAACCCCGGAGCGGTTTCCTATATTAAGGAATACGGGGCGGCTCTGCTTATAACTTGCGATTGCGGCAGTGGAAACAAAGAAGAGCTTAGCGATCTGCAAAAAGCCGGTATTGATGTTATTATTCTTGATCATCATGTCGCGCCTTTGGAGCGTCCGCCATGTTTTGCGTTTATCAATCCGAAATTTAAGAATGAAACATATCCTTGTCGCGATCTTTCAGCGGGAGGCGTTGTATTTAAAGTAATTCAGGCGCTTCGCAAGTTTGGCTATATAAGTGAATCGTTTGAGAAATGGTCGCTTGATTTAGTTGCGCTTTCCACTGTCGCAGACATGATGCCGCTTTTGAAAGAAAATCGGGCGCTTGTTAAATGGGGGCTTATAGTTTTGAATAAAACGCGCAGAGTCGGCCTGCGGGCGCTAATTCGCAAGTCACGGCTTCAAAAAATGCTTACAACTTACGACATAAGCTACGCCCTTGCGCCTCGCATTAATGCGGCCGGGCGCCTTGATCACGCAAATGTCGCATTTCATCTTCTGCGCCAGACAAATAAAGAGAATGCCGAACATGAAGCAATGAATCTCAATCAAACAAATGAAGCGCGTCAAAAATTCACAGAGAAAATTTCGGAAGAAGTAAAAATGCAAATACAAGAACAATATGATCGTGATGATCGGACTCTTCTTGCTTATAACCTCAAACAAAAAACATGGCCTATGGGCGTGTTGGGGCTTGTTGCCGGCAAAATCGCAAAAGAATATTATCGTCCAGTTTTTGTAATCGCGCAAACTAATCACGGCATCTCCGGTAGTTGCCGTTCTATACCGGCATTTGATCTCACAGCTTTGCTTGATGCTGTACACGATCTTTTGGAAAAATACGGCGGGCATCCGCAGGCATGCGGTTTTACGCTCAAAAATATGGATGATCCAGAGGCAACAATCCAGTTTTTCAAGTTAAGAATTGAGGAATATGGCAAACAGTATTTGAAAGAAAGCGATCTTCTCCAGACAATCGCTATTTCCTCTGAACTTGCTTTTTCCGATATTACTTTAGAGTTTATAGAAGATTTGGAACGACTGGAGCCATTCGGCCAGGAAAATGCGAAACCGCTTTTTTTGACGCGCAATGTGCAAGTTCTTTCATGCAGAACAATGGGAAAGAAGAACAATCACTGTAAATTGCTTGTTTTAGCGCATGGCGCAAGATATGAAGCGGTAGTCTTTTGCGCCAAAGATCATATAAAAGCAATTACTTCAGGCGATTCCTGCGACATCATTTATAATTTGGAACAAAACGAGTGGAACGGGGAGACGAGAATTCAGCTTATGATACGCGAGATTGTAAGCGAGTATTCCTAAGTCAGGATGGTACATTCTTCTTGATAAACTTTCGTAAAAGTAGCTAATTTGCCCATAAACTCACATCAAATGAGAATCTCACGCGGCTGGGATTGTTGAAGATCAAATCTTTTGAACCGCTGGTCTCTTTGGAAGCGAGTATCCCATCGCCGGCCATGTTGGAAAAGTCAAAATACGGCTTTCCGCCATCGGTTATGCCGTCGGCATTCGCTACGGTGACAGTTGATGGGGTGATTTTTTCAATAACCATCTGCAAAGGCTGTAAGAATGGATCAGCTCCGGTGTTTTTCCATGTCGCCCTTATGGAGAATTGCCCAGTGCGGCGGTTAAATCGGACACCGGATTGAACAAGTTTACTCACTGTTGTTACATCAGTTACTTTAAGAACATCTTTGAGTTTCATATTCTCTTTATTGCCAGCACGATCCGTTGAGAAATAAGAAATGGTTGTTATTCCCTTTTGGGTTATGTGGATTGTGTCGGAATAGAGATTCCAAGTTTGCCCGCCGTCAAGCGAGTACTCGATTTTGAGGACACCAGAATTATCATCTGTTGCGGTTAAACTTGCGGTAACGTCATCACGATAAAAATTTTCTCCATTCAACTTGGAACCATCAACTAAAATCTCGGTTATCGGCTGTGTAATGTCATTTGATTCTTCGGCATTAAGAACTGCGGACGGCTCCGCTGACGATTCAAATAACCCATCGCCGTTTTGGTCAACACTTATGGCAGTGGCACTTTGTGACTGGTCGGCGTCTATCAATATACGCGTATTAAGAGATGTCAGTGGGACTTCGTCAAAATAAAGTGCTTGCGTAACATGGTCATCTTGAATAGTTGCTATGCGTGAGTCGAACGAACCAAGACTTGTCGCTTTGCCTGTAATAGTATACTCCAGCCCAGTGGGAAGGAATATGAATTTTCCATCATTCAAAATATAATACGCTACGCCTGGAATATTCCTTTCTATCGTACCATCAGGCATGATGCCTGTATGTCGCCCATCTTTATCATATACATGAACCTCAATGGGGCTGAAAAAAGCTACTTCCTCGCCGTCAAATTTGCAGTTGTCCGAATCCTTGTCGTCATATCTATTATATTTATTCTCAAGCATGTCCAGAACGCTCTTATTGCCGGAAAGAACGGCGGGGATAATCTCTAAAGAGGGCACGGAACTTGGCAGTACTCCATGTTTTGCATCCGGAATATAGAACTTTCTTTGTGCATTCAAAGAAAGGTCGTTGTCCGCACTTCGCAGAGGAACCGTGTCATCGCCGCTTATGTAGTGGAGCGCGTATCCTTTTTTAAGTTGCGTATCACGCTCCTTGATTTTGCTAAAAGTAAAAATCTGCCCGATTGTTGCGGTCTTACAGCCGACAATATTTATAGTTTCTTCTACGCCGTAATTCGCGCCGTTCCAGTTGTCTGTGGAATCATGTAGCGTTCTGTTCCACTCGGACGCATCTCCATTTCTCCCGGCAGAAACGAGATAGCGCATTGATTGGTCATAAGAGAGCGGACCTGCTGGAATTTCAATGTTATCGCCATTGGCAAAATAATACTGATAATTTTTATAATCGAGATTGGTTGGGTTGTTTACAAAATACCTTTCACTCGGAAGAAGTTGGTATACAGACGGCATGTTTTGAGAAACATCTTTAATTTTCACCTCAAGAAAATTGCGGGCTATATTTGATAAAAATTTCTGCCCGAGATCATCCCCCCACATAAGCGTCTTAAATGCCTTTGGCGTGCCGAGATGCGGAGTGGCAATATCTATAAATTTTCTCACCTTATCGCGACCGTTATTAGCAATATAAATTTTTGAAACAAGACCTCCTTGGCTGTGCGCGATAATATCAACCTTATCCGCTCCTATCTCCTCAATTTTTCTCTGCAAAGAAAGCGCGGATTCAGTAATATCTAATCTCCAATCATAAGGGAATTCAAACAGGTCATCACCTTCTTTATAACCATAATTATCCACAAGCGTTTTAAATAACGATTCAAAAACATCCGCATCCTCATATTTTCTTATCATACTGGAAGCAACCATTACATTATAATCACCCAAAAAATCTACAGTTTGGCGGGTGTGCCCATCTTCGCCAAGAGATAATTTATAGATTAGTGGTGAAATCAATGGGAATAATATGTCATCGCGAAGCGGAGGCCAGTACGGTTCTTGTCTCTCTATATCACCAACACCAAAGAGATAACTTCCCATAATCCCCGGCACGATGATAACCGGCACGTTAGTAACTTGAAAAATCAACTTGTCAGTTGCCGGTATGCGCGCAGTGCCGCCTTTTCCGTCCGATGCTTCAAAATGATAGCGGTAGTCGCCTTTGGGGAACGTCATTTCAAAAGTTTGCGGGTCAATGGGTAGCATTTCCAAATTAAAATAATTCTCAAATGTTCCTTGCTTAACTTTCTCTACAATCAAGTTTACAGACGAAGGAGCATTGTTGTCTTTGTCGGTATAAATTACATCAAAATCAAAGAGTGTTTTATACGCCGTTCCTTTATTGTCGTCAATGCCGTCATTCTCCGAGAGTCCGTCGGGAGATGATTCGGGGAAGGAGAGAGTTGGCGGATTGTTTTGCGGAGCGAGGGGAGCGAGCTGATACATGTAAATATCTACGCTCGGGTTCGGGTTCTCGTTCGTTGCGGCTCCGTTGTCAGACCACACGACAGTATTTCCGGATATTTTCGGTTGCATAGAAGCTTCCGGCGCCATGCCAGTGCGGCCGGTTCTGCCTGTGGCGATATCGTAGATAAAAACGTCATACACATCAGACCACACGATTTTATTCTCAAAAATGCTTACTCCAGCCATATTGGGAACTACGGGGCTAATTATTTTTTCTTCGCCTGTGGCAATATCGTGCAACATAATATACATCCCGCCGCCACTCGCTCCACTGTTTGCCGCGCAGATAATCTTGTCACCATAGATATCGAAATCTCTGATGTCTTGAAAGTTTCCGCAGAATATCAAATTTTTTTGCTTGGTTGCAATGTCATATACATAAAGTTGATTCCGCGTCCAGCTGTATTCGCTCCATAAATAAAGTATTTTGTCTCCAGAAATTTTTGGATTGCTCCAGCTCCCCGATGTATCTATAAGCGTTGTTCGAGAGTTTGAGGTATCATACATGTAGAGACCATAAGTGCCCCCGCCGCCGGGCAATAAGGCCTCCCACACGACTCTATTACCATCAATGTCCGGCCCGCCGGGGATATGCCCCATCTCTTGAGTAATCTTAGTTTCTGTATCTGACGCAACATCATACATGTAAATGTCGTCAAGATAGCTGATGCCGTTAGATGTGTTGCGCCATACGATTTTGTTTCCAGAGATTGCCGGGAATCCTGCCGCTGGGAACCCGGAGACGTATACTTGAGGGTTGTGAGTAATCTGCGTTTTTTCTCCCGTAGAAATACGGTACATATAAATGTTACCGTGGATAGAACCATTGCTTTCTACCCACGCGATCGTATCTCCATCTACCGCCGGAAAGAGTGCTTGGTGCAAAAGGCTTGTATGGGTAGTGATTCTCGTCTCGGTACCGGAAAGTGAGGTCGTTGAAGAATTGAACAAAAAATAAATATCCTCTATGCCGATATCTGCGCCGGACCCACACACTTGTTCGGGATTAAAATATGGCTGAAATCCGCAAGAACGATGTGTCCAATAATCTGAATAGTAGGACCTGCCGTTTGGATAGCTATCTATATTAGATGAGCCGTAGATAGAGAACTGCCGAGAAGCATCGCCCGCATTAAGAAAAATTTCGTAATACCGGTTTGGGTTTAGAGGAAAAGACGATAAAGAACTTCCTTGCATTGTAAGCGTAACCTTGCCGTCAAAACCGCTTGGGGTAGAAGCCCCTAAATTGACAAAAGAATATTGCTCAAGAGGCGTAACGCCGTAGCCGCTCGCGTAATCAGCGGTAGGAAAACCATAGATTGTTCCTGAATAGAACGCATCCACATCCGGATTGCTCACATGAATAGTCAAATCTTTTACGCTAAAATCTAGTCCATTTCCCAATGTTTGCTGCCATATTGACATCGGAGATAAAGAGATGGCATTATCGTCTAGTTGCTGCGCCACCGTATCATTCCCAAGCCCGCTGAACACAAAGTAGAGATCTTTCACTGAGCCCATATTCTCTCTTCTTGGGGGAAAATTTTCAGTAGGTCCTCCAGCAACGTTACCGGCATAAAAAGCAAAACCTAGGGCATACGCGGAAGCGTCAGACGATCCATAATATGTTGCAGATTTGAAATTGCCAACAAAAGCATACGGTATACCACGTTCAAATGTACGAGGTATGCCACCATGTGGAGTAAATGTTACATCTTGCTCTATACCTATGTCCGATTCGGACATCAAATAGCTATAAAGTAGGCTCGGAAGATTCTCTCCGGTATCCGATCTATAGAAATTAAGATAGATTCGATGATCACTATTTTGTGAATAGCTATTGGCGGTGAGTTTCAAATGTAGTGTTATGAACTCTACTGTGCCAGAGACATTATCTCCGATAATTTGCCCGAGAAAAAAATTATCACCATAAACGTTATCGATTGTCTGGCCAGCAGTATTGTTGGTTTGCTGTACATTTGCTTGTGCTGTGCCGGCAATGATGAAAAAAGTTGAAAACGTTATTGCCGCAAAAAGAAACCCTGATTTCCGATTTAAAAAATTCATAAACTTAGTCGCTTATAAGAATTTTAATGTATCAAATCCGTAGGATTAAGCAAGCCGTTTTTCATGCTTCCGCAACCACCCCTCAACTTTATTACTAACAGTAATCCCAAGGACTGCAATATGTATCTTAACTTATGCAAGTATCCTATTATAAGCGAGGATTGATCCGGACGTTTCGGGATTGACAAACACATTTTGAACCGTTATACTAGGCATCAATACTTTATAAATAACGAAGAATGGCACAATTTCAGGTTAATCAGAAAGGATTTATTGAAGCAGAAGGCGTGATAGAAGAAGCGCTCCCGTCTGCGACTTTTCGTGTAATACTTGACAACGGTCATGAGGTACTGGCAAGAATCTCCGGCAAAATGCGGCTCAACCATATTATGCTTGTGCCAGGCGATCGGATTAAGATAGAAATGAGCCAGTACGATTTGACAAAAGGGCGCATAACGTATCGTCTTTAGAATCTATCTTTCTCACAAGTAAATCAAAGAGCCTTTAGAGGCGCGGATTTCTTTTATTAAAATACATATGAAAGTTCAGGCATCTGTTAAAAAACGCTGTGCGCAATGTAAAATGATTCGGCGCGGGAAATATCTCCGCGTCATTTGTCGGGCGAAAAAATCGCATAAACAAAGACAAGGATAACATCTATGGCTCGCATTGCAGGGGTAACCATTCCAAAACA
This sequence comes from uncultured Gammaproteobacteria bacterium, assembly GCA_964471805.1. Lineage (GTDB taxonomy): Bacteria > Patescibacteriota > Patescibacteriia > UBA9629 > UBA9629 > UBA9645. Next base: position 47,315 of record CAYYGX010000001.1, read on the forward strand.
AAAACGAATTGAAATCGCGCTCACATATGTGTACGGCATCGGTATTTCGCGCGCGCGTAAAATTATTCATACAGCAGGGTTGGATGCGAATAAAAAGGTTAGCGATCTTACGGAACAAGAGGAAAATGCGTTGCGTTCAATTATTGAGAAAAATTATAAAGTTGAAGGCGAACTTCGGCGCGAAATTATGCAAAACATTAAAGTACTGCAAGACATTGGCGCGTATAGAGGTATTCGGCACCGGAGACATCTGCCTGTGCGCGGACAGCGAACCAAAACTAACTCGCGCACTGTGCGCGGCAATGTGCGGAAAACTATGGGTTCTGGAAGATCAAAATCCGGAGATAAAACATAAAAATTTTATGTATGGCTAAAAAACGAGAAGCGCAATACGGGAAAGTATATATCAAAGCAACATATAATAATACGCTGATCACAGTTACTGATCTTCTTGGCAATGCGCTTGCGTGGTCTGGCGCCGGGTTAAAAGGATTCAAAGGTCCGCGTAAAGCAACGCCTTATGCGGCAAGCGTGATTGCAAATGATATTTTACAAAAAATTAAACCTTTGAATATGAAAATGGTTGACGTGTTTGTTCAGGGTATCGGGCACGGACGCGAGTCCGCAATACGAACATTAAACAGCGGAGGGTTAAAAGTCGGATCAATACGAGACGTTACTCCTATTCCGCACAACGGTCCTCGTCAGCCAAAACCGCGGAGAGTGTAATTTACAGCTTTTTAGCTTTTTAGCTTTTTATGAAAACTAAAAAAGTTAAACAGCGCAAGTTTTTTCAATGAATATCTCTCTTCCATCACAGATCATTATCACCCCATCCCAAAAAAATTTGGACTCTGCAAGGGTTGAAATTTACCCTTTGTATCCAGGTTACGGACATACGATCGGAAATGCGTTGCGGCGCGTCTTGTTATCTTCTCTTGAAGGAGCGGGGATAACTGCCGTGAAAATTGAAAATGCGCAACATGAATTCATGACGCTTCCGCATATTAAAGAGGAGGTTTTGGAAATAATTTTAAACTTAAAACAATTGTGTTTGAAAATGCACACTGACGGGCCTGAAAAACTCATATTGAATGTCAAGGGGAAAAGAGATGTTTCCGCCTCTGATTTTAAGGCAAACGCGAATGTGGAAATCATGAATAAAGATTTTCATATAGCATCTCTTACCCATAGAGACGCCGAACTCGTTATTGAAGCGGTAATTGAGAGAGGACTCGGGTTTAGCCCGATTGAAGAGCGAGAGAAAGATACTGACGTTGGCGTCATTTCCATTGATACGGTTTTCTCGCCTGTCTTATCTATAGGATACACAGTTGAAGATATCCGCGTCGGAAAGCGGACTGATTATGATAAATTAACGCTTGATATTACAACAAATGGAACCGTTAGCGTGGAACACGCCATACACGAAGCCGCAGATATTCTTGCGCAGTACATTTCATTCATGAAAGATAAAACAGCACTGGAAATCAAAACCAAAGAGAAAGATACAGAGGACCAAGAAGCAACAATGGAAAAACCAAAACGCAAACGCGCCTCTAAAACGAAAAAAGTTTAGATTCGGATAACTTATGCGCCATAGAAACAAACCAACTATTGGCTCGCCCTTGAGAAGAAGAGACAATAGCCTTTTCAAAAATTTAGCCGTTGCTTTGATTCTTCATGAAAATGTGCAGACCACTTGCTCGCGAGCGAAAATCGTGCGCGCGCGCGTTGAGCGTTTCATTACAAAAGCAAAGCAAAGCAACCTTACAGCCCGTCGCGCTCTTCTCCGATCGCTTGGACGAGAAGGAGCGGTGCGTAAATTACTGGAAGAACTTGGGCCAAGATACAAAGAACGTAATGGCGGTTATACGCGTATTGTAAAACTGGGAGTCAGAAAAGGCGACGGAGCGGATATTTCGCAAATTTCATTTGTATAAACAATGATTCATCTTGATGCTACAAATCAAGCTCTCGGACGGCTTGCATCTCAAATCAGCCAGTATCTTCTTGGCAAACATAAGAGCGAGTTTGTTCCTTATAAAAACGTCGGGGATAAAGTTGAAGTCGCTAATGTTGACATGATAAAAATTACAGGCAACAAACTTGCTCAAAAAGTTTATTATCACCATACGCTGTATCCTGGGCACTTGAAACAAACGCCAATGCATAAACTTTCCAAGGCAGAGATGCTAAAAAGAGCGGTTTGGAATATGTTGCCAAAAAATAAACTTCGCGAAGAACGCATGAAAAATTTTACTATTAAACTTTAACATGAGCATTGCAAAAAATCTTCCAAAACTTCAAAAAAAGAAGAAGTACGATGAAATTTTTGCAGATCGTACTTACACTCACGCGGTCGGACGGCGTAAAAACGCAACTGCGCAAGTGCGTTTGTATGAAGAAGGACGAGGGAGAATTTACGTTAACGAAAAAGAATTTCGCAAATATTTTCCGCATTTTGAAATGCAAAAAATTGTTACCCGTCCGCTTGACATTGTAAAGGAAAAACAAAATTTGGACATATCACTGAAAGTTTTGGGCGGCGGATTTCGCGGGCAAGCCGATGCGTCCTCTCTTGCAATCGCGCGCGTAATTGCTAAGTGGAAGCCGGAATATCGCGAAAAATTAGCAAAAGGCGAACTCTTAAAAACCGATGCCCGCGTCAAGGAACGCAAAAAACCAGGGCTCAAACGCGCGCGCCGCGCTCCGCAGTGGGCGAAGAGGTAGTATGGAACAAGAAAAAGAAATTCGCGGTGTGTTGATACATATCTATAACATATTACATAGATTTGTACCAACTGTGTATGATTACCCTAATCCATAAATTTAATGAATGGTTTATATGGCTTAAATAAGCTGTATGAATTATTAAAGCCAAGTTATGAAAAAAATAATTCTCGCGTTGATTTTGTTTGTCGGGTTACTTTCCTTTTCAGCTCAAGCTGAAGCGCGAACAACTGGTGTGAGAGGTTACTATAAACCATCAACCGGTCGTTATGTTGCTCCTCACTACAAGACCACGCCAAACCGAACTAAGTTTGATAATTTTTCCACGAAAGGAAATTATAATCCATATACAGGGAAAAAGGGAAGCGTAAATCCTTATAAGTAGTAACTTGTTCTTTGGATGAAACCTCTTATAACTTGAGAAGGTTGAGAAATGATATTGAATCGGAGCCGAGTTATTTTTATCGTGACAGGGACGATGACATCTCTTCTCGCCTAAAACAGAGTGAGTATGACACAGATGATGCATTGTCGAACATTGATGACTTTTCGTCCGAGCTTGACGATTACTAATAGGAGTTTGATGGGGAAATTTTCCTGCACATATATGTCGTAAAAAAGTGGTTATGCGACTAACACTAAAAAATATGAATAAACAAGAAATTATTTCAAAAATTGAAGACGCCCTTAAACTTAAAGAGGTATCCATTAGGAATAAAAACGCAATAGAGCAACTTATTTCAAAAATTGGTTTAGGCGAACTTTATAATATTTTTTTGGGAGTAAAGGATAAAATAGATTTTGAGCGCCAAAAACTAACTTTAGATGAAGTTTTAGAGCTTTTAGTCGCGATAGACCAACGGCTTAGCGGTTTAGAAGAAAATAAATATAGCAATAAAATTACTATTTTACTAGATGAGGTCATCTCAAAACCCTAATTTTCTGCTATAATACAAGCAATTAATGGGA
>CAYYGX010000002.1:0-1116 GCA_964471805.1 uncultured Gammaproteobacteria bacterium
TATTCATGGAATATGTTAAGACCGACAGCGGATTTGAAAAACTGTTCCAGAGCAATGTTGATTTCGGCGGGGGACTGGAGCGAATCTCTGCGGCGCGCGCGGATAACCAGGACATTTTTGGAATTGATCTTTTTGCTCCGATAATCGCGCGCGTTGAAGAAATTGCAAAACAATCGTATAAAGACGCAAACGACAAACGACCATTCCAAGTTATAGCGGATCATCTTCGCGCGGCTGTATTTTTGCTAGGAGATGAGCGGGGAGTAAATCCGTCAAACACGGATCGCGGATATATTGTGAGACGCCTTCTAAGGAGAGCGATCCGTTTCGGAAAACATCTAAACATTAAAGAACAACAATGGATAAACGGCATAGCGGAAATCATCGTCTCTCTATACAAAAAGTCATACCCAGAACTTGTGAAACATGCAAATCGCACATACGATGCACTGGCGCTGGAAGAAGAACGGTTTAAGAGAACATTGGAAAAAGGATTGAAACAATTGCGAGAGTATATGGAAAATCTTGTTTCAGGCGCTCTGCTATCATCATCATCTGTGTTTGAACTTTACTCAACATACGGTTTCCCGATTGAAATGACTCGCGAGATTGCTAAAGAGCGCGGAGTAGCGATTGACGAGGTTGGCCTAGTCAAAGAATTTAAAAAACATAAAGAGATTTCACGAAGCGCCGATCCTCTAAAATTCAAAGGCGGGCTTGCCGACAACACTAAAGAAACAACGCGTCTCCATAGCGCAACTCATATGCTAAATGAAGCTCTACGGATTATTGTTGATCCGAACATCCACCAGCACGGCTCAAACATTACAAAAGAGCGATTGCGATTTGATTTCAACCTTAACCGAAAACTCGCTGACGATGAAATCAAACAAGTTGAACGATTGATCAACGAAAAAATCGCGGCAAAAATTCCTGTAACAAAACTGGAAATGACGCTTGGAGAAGCGCTTAAGACAGGAGCTCAATCAGAATTTGGCGCGCGGTATCCGGAGCGCGTAACAGTGTATGCGATAGGCGATTTTTCCAAAGAAATTTGCGGCGGCCCGCACGTTTTAAACACACAAGAACTCGGAACATTTAAGATTATAAAAGAAG
>CAYYGX010000002.1:1167-23386 GCA_964471805.1 uncultured Gammaproteobacteria bacterium
CGGAGCGGGGTTGAGGAGAATAAAAGCGATACTAATATGATAGGCAAAAAATGGCTCGTTACAAAAACTTGCAATAATGAAAATAGCAATTGATATAACGCCGCTTTTAGAAAAACAATGGGGAGGGGTAAGTTGGTATTCATTCTATCTCGCGCAAGGTTTGCTAGAATACGCCGCTCGCGGGCAATTGCGGGTGGTTTTGTTTTACAACCAGAGACGGTTATTGTCTGGTCGCATTTGCGGATTGTTAGGGCAGTTGGCGCATACGCCAAATATTTTGATTGCTGGCTACAGAATGCCCAATAAAATTTTAAATCTTTCAATGCGATTTCTAGAATTTCCATTTATAGATGAATTGCTTGAATCAAAAATCAAAAATATAGATTATTTCCTCCTTCCAAATCTTTCGTTTATTTCGCTCTCTCCTAATACTCCATACATCGCCGTGTGCCACGATCTCTCGTATGAAATTTTCCCGGAATTTTTTACGATAAGACAGCGGCTGTGGCATCGCTGTATCAATCCGCGCAGATTTTACGCGCGGGCGCATCGCATTATCGCGGTTTCTGAAAATACAAAACAAGACCTGATGGATTTATACAACATAGACGGCTCGCGCATTGAGGTTGTGTATCCGGGGATAGACCATAGCGTGTTTTATCCGCGCGGCGAGAATGAAATGCGCGCGGCGCGGGAAAAATATCATCTGCCAAACCCTTTCATTCTTTCGGTCGGCACCTTAGAACCGCGCAAAAATTATGAGACATTACTAGAGGCGTTTGATGTGTTCTTGTCATTGCGAGTAGAGGAGCGACGAAGCAATCTCTCTAATATCCATCTTATAATCGTCGGCGTCGAGGGGTGGAAATACGATCGCATCTATCGTTTTTTGAACCGTATGAAACGAAAATCACAAGTCAAATTTTTATTCAACGTCAGCCGCGAAGACTTGCCCGCCCTGTACAGCTCCGCGCGGTTATTTATCTATCCCAGTTTCTACGAAGGCTTTGGTTTTCCGCCCCTTGAAGCCGCCGCGTGCGGCGCGCCGGTAATTGTGTCGCATGGTTCATCTCTTCCAGAAATAATGGGCGATGCGGCATTATACGTTGACCCCTTCAACATCGCCGACCTCGCCCGCGCGATGGAGATGATGTTGAGCGATTCTGCTCTTTGTGATACACTGCAAACGCGAGGAAGGAAAAAAGCAAAAACTTTTACATGGGATAAAGCTGTGCGTGCGGTAACAGATAGTATCAACGCTAAAGTTTTATAGCATTATGAAAATATCTACCACAAGAATCATAATTTTCATCATTGGTTTCATTGTTGTAAGCGTCACTGCGATTTTACCATTCTATATTCTTAGTGCTAAAGTGCTACACGAAGCAACGAAACGACTATGGCTTTTTATACTTTTAAGTCTTACTGCATGGTTGATTTGGCCATTCTTCACAAAGAACAGCTATTGGAAAATACTTTTGATTGCTCTTCTTCTTATTGAACTGCTTTTAGGGTTGAGCTTTTATCAATTCATCAAAAATTATACACCGACAGCATACCCAGGCTAACATTTTCAAACATGACGTTCATCCTCTCAAAAACCGACTGAAACAATGTCCTTTATTCCACAAAACCTCCACTGCTACTTTTGGGATGTTGATCCTCAAAGGCTCGCTAAAAAGCATAAAAAGCAAATTATCGCGCGATTGCTTGATTATGGAAATACGGAAGCGATTAGCTGGTGCAAGGAGCAATTTTCAGAAAAAGAAATCACAGAGTGTCTTAAAACAAGCCGTGGGTTGAGTAAAAAATCAGCAAACTTCTGGGCGATTATATTTGATATACCGGAAAACCAAGTACTATGTTTACAACCATCCTTCCGCGACAAACACAGGAAACTGTGGAATCATTAACAGTTTACTGCACATTATGAAGGGTCTTGTATATTTTGAGGACGCAGAGGAAGAAAAAATGCCTATAATGAAAATTGAGATGGATTGGAAAGAAATTAAATCGTTTTTTATAGAAGAGGCGAAGAAGATGAAACTATAATATGTATGATAGTAGAATTATCAAAAACCGACCAAAACAAACTCACTGCGCTTGGCGCACAGGCGCTTTATCTTTTTGGTTCGCGGGCGCAAGGGGTTGAAGGACCGCTTTCTGATTACGATTTCGGAGTGCTGATGAAAGAAGAGGGGCACAAGCGCGGCGGGAAAGTATATGATGCGATTTACGACATTTTGGCGCCGCTTTGCCCGCGCACATTAGAAAACGACATCATTGACATTGTATTTGTCCGCGACGCTACGCTTGAGCTTCGGTTCCACATTATCCGCTACGGCAAAGTGCTTTTTGATGACAACCCGCGCGAACGCGGGCGTTTTGAAGATAACACCACCATGCTTTATTGCGACTATCGTCCGCTACTTGACATGTTTGATAAAGCAATACTTGCAACTTTATGACACTGCCATTAGAACGCGAAGCCATTATGCCGCGCATTGACGGCATTCGCAAAAATATTTTAAAACTACAAGAACTCGGCAAACTTCCTTTTGAAAAATTTAGAGAAGGGGATCCTTTTGATCTATCCCAACATCACTTGCGTCTTGCTCTTGAAGGCGTATTTCATATTGGAGCGCACATCCTCTCACGTCTCCCCGGCGGGAGAACTGTTGAGTACCGAGAGATCGCTAAAAAGCTTGGGTCGAGCGGCGTGGTGGATCAAAACTTTGCAATGAACTCTCTTGTGCCGATGGCAAAATTACGCAATTTACTCGTGCACCACTACGCTGATCTTGACGCGCAAAAATTGTACGACGTTATCAACAATCATTTGCAAGATATTGAAACATTTTTGCGCGCCGTAAAAACAGTTATTGATGCGCCAGAAAAATTTAAACTGACTATTAAATAAGTTTGATGCGGATAGAGAACTCAAAAAATAACCCGCACGCCGCCTAAGTCGCCATAATCAAAACGGTGAGAGTGATGGATTGAGCCGATAAAAATTTTATTTTTCCGCACACTGTACTTAGAAGACACCTCATCAATGACAGTAGTACCGAAAGGCTTATCTATATACATAAGATCAATGGTAAATTTTTCGTAAAAACCGGCTTTCTCTAAATGAGGAAGCGCTTCTTTAATTTTTTCATATTCCTCGTTAAAAGTTTTTTTATCGTTTGCGCAGACGACAAGAAGAAGAGCGCGGCTTGATTCATTTCGCTTAATATAATCTAAAATAAGCTGGAGCCGATTGCAGTTGTGGATAAAAACAATCACCGTGCCTTGGGTGAGACTGCGAAAGTATGCAAGAATCCGTCTATGAACAGGCGGAATTTTTTTTGTAAATTTCAAAACAAGACGCAAAAAATACTCTTGGTTAATCACGATAAATACGACAAAAATTGCGGGAATAAAATATATCTCAAAGAACACAAAATTCTGGCTGTCAATGCGGATATTCCCAAAAATGCCTAAAAAGGTTGCGAGAAATGCGCACACCACCATAAGAGCGGGCGCGTGGTAGGTGCGTTTTAAGGTTTTTCGCGTTCGTTTTAAGATAAGATTTCCAAAAGCAAACAGGCTCATCACTCCAAGAAAGGAGATGGTGTACACTCCGGCAAGCGAGAGGAAGTTTCCTTTTGTGAGGAGCAGAATTGAACTGCATAAGATAAAGAAGCTGATAATAATGCGCGGGTAGACCCCTCGTTTATTTAGACGCGCAAGGGGAAGCGGCAACGTATCATCAAGCGCCATGCGATTGATAAGCCCTGACACTCCAATATAGGAAGTGAGCACTGCGCCAGAGAGCACGAGAAACGCGTCAATGACGATTAGGTACTTAAAAAAAACGCCTCCGATAACAGACGCTCCTTCTGCGAGAAGAAAATCTTTGGATGCCGTGATTGCTTCGTAGGGCAGGCTGTTTAAAATGATAAGCGCGATTATAGGATTGAAAACTAAAACTCCAATGAGCATATTCCGGAGCGTTTTTCTAAATACCCCTTTTTGCTGTTCTTCAACAAAATTCGCAGAGCTTTCAAATCCAGAAACTCCAAGAAGCGACGCCGAGAACGCAAGATAGAGGGTAACCGCAAGTCCGCCTTGTTTGGTAATAAGGGATGCGGTATGTAAATTATTAAGGTCAAAATAGGACTGGTTTCCAAAGATGTAATAAAGCGCTCCTAAGATAATGAAGCCAATAAGGCTTATAATGTGAATGCCAAAAATCGCAAAGGCGACTTTTGCGGAGTCTTTAATCCCGGAGATTACAAGGAGAGCGAAGAAAAAAAGGAGGAGTATGGTTCCTAAAATAACGGGAACCGGGAAAATGGTATGCAAGTATTCAACGCCAACTTTAGCCGAAATAACAGCTGTCGCGATATAGGAGAGAATGGTCATCACTCCGGCAACCGCGGCGAATTTTTTTGACGTTGCATTCAAAAGACAATTATATGCGCCGCCGTTTACCGGAAGCGCCTCTACAACTTCTGTATAGACAGCCTTGTATAAATAGAGTACTCCAACAACGATAAGGAGAACTAGCGGAGCATAGATGCCGGCAAAAAGTATTGCGATGCCGGACACGTAAAGCACAGAACTTAAAATGTCATTGCCGCAAATTGCTGTTGCAAACAGTTGAGTGAGCTTTGCGCTGTGATGAGTTTTTGCCATTTGATTGGTTACGGCTTTATGCCGAGAATATCGCCGAATGCCCGCTTGATATTCGTGCGATTGATGTAGCCGATAAGTTCCTTTTTTGTATTCACCACAGGCAGTTGGCGAATGCGGAACTCGGAGAGAAGCGCCGCGGCTTCCATAATACTTGTTTGCGGGTAAACCGTCTGAATTTTTGTTGTTATGCAGTTTGTGATTAGATGATTAGATAGTTCTTTAACATGTTGGGTTAAAAATTGATCCACGTCAGAAGAGGCGAGTCTATCTGTTTCAAAGTGCGGGACAATGTATTGTATGATATCCCAGCTTGAGAGTATGCCAACCGCCTGATTATTTTTATCAACCACAACGCAACCATTCGTATTTTTTTGAATTAAAATTTTAAGCGCATCTTTTATCGTGGCAGAAGGGCTTATCGTGACAACCTCTTTCTTCATATATTCAGATACGCTATATTTTTTTATTTCAGACATATTATTTATCGCTCCTGATTCTCCACAAACGCCAGTACATATTTCCCATACTGATTAAATTCAACAATCGCCTCTGTAATGCTTTTGTGGAGAATTTTCTTGTCTATGTTGTTGTAATCATGAACCAGTGCATTTCGCAACCCAGCGCTTGGAGCGAGTTTTACGGCAAATTTATGCGGATACACGCCAATATCGGCCAACCGCAAAAATGTCTCTCGGTACGTGCGCGCCAGTTGTAAGTCAACGCCTTTTTCTGTAAGCAAGTGCTGGTTGATGTCTATCGCCCGCGTGATAACTCGTTCCAATAATCGCTCAACTGTAGCTTGAATTCTGAAATCCTTTACGGTTTCATCAAGAGTCAAATGCTTAAACTCTGACAGCCGTTCCAATTCTTCTGTGATTAGCGCGACTTTTCTTTTAATAAATTCGGTGTTAAGCATAGGTTTATGAGTTGCGCTTGTCTTTTTTTAGTGATGATTGTTTCTAAATTACGTAAGTCCGCGGTATCTATAAAATCCTTAAAAGCATATGCTCTATACTCGGAGTACTCTAGAGAATCGCCGTGTAAAAGCACGCCGTCGCGCACGGTCAAATATCTAAAAAGCGGATCGGTGTGATGTAATGTCTTAAAATCCAGTTCACGGTCTTTACTATCCCCAAAAAGGTCGCTAAAATCACTGTACATGGCAAGAAATTTTTTGACTGATGGCTTTTTCTCACCTAATACAGCGATATCAAGATCGCTATCCATATGTGTAGCGCCATGCGCATGTGACCCATGGAGAATAATAAACCGCAGGTTATATTTTTGTCCCATCTGTGTAAGAATGTCTTTTTGTTTCTTAGTAAGTTGAAACATATAATAAAAAAATAGTATCAAATACACTGTCCAAATGTCAACTTTATGACCATCGGCATAGACACGCGACTCTATGGCACGCGCCATGGGGGCATCGGGCGGTACACAGAAGAACTTATACAAAATTTACTTGCCATTGACCCCGAGACGCGGGATTATGTTTTTTTTGTGTACAGAAAAGAAGATGAAGAGCAAATTCAAAAAAGTTTGCCGAAAGAGGCGATAGCACGCGTCCGATGCGTTCTTGCTCCATATCGCTGTTACACATTTGCCGAGCAAATTTTCATGCCCATGCTCATCGCCCGCGCGCAAGTTAACCTCATGCACTTTACGCATTTTAATGTGCCGCTTGCGTATCGCGCGCCATTTGTTGTAACAATTCACGACCTCATCATTCATCACTTTCCAGATGAACGCGCGACAACGCTACCAAAATGGCTATATAAAATCAAACTTCGGGGATATAAAAAGGCGATGAGACACGCTGTAGAGAAGGCGCGGGCAATTATTTCGCCGTCAGAGGCTACGAAACGAGATATTTTACGATTCTATGCAATTGATGCAAAAAAAATTATTGTGACGTATGAGGGAATTAGTATGAGTTCAAAATTAAAAATTCAAAGTGAAAAATTACAGTTCAAAATTCAAAGTTATCGTCCATATCTTCTTTACGTAGGTTCGTTCTATCCTCATAAAAACATAGAACGGCTTATTGACGCCTTTCACATTCTCCGCACTAAATACAACCTAAATCTCAAACTCGTCATCGTGGGCAAAAAAGATTATTTTCAAGAGCAAGTAGAAAAATACCTCACTGCTCACTACCAACTACTCACTGCTCACCGCATTTTTTATGGTTACGCTAAAGACGAAGAACTTGCCGCTCTCTATCAAAATGCCTCTCTCTACGTTTTCCCAAGCTTGTATGAAGGTTTTGGCTTGCCGCCGCTTGAGGCAATGAGTTTCGGCGTGCCTGTTATTGCCTCAAATGCTTCGTGCATTCCAGAGATATGCGGTAATGCCGCTCTATACTTCAATCCTAAAAACGCAGAAGATATTGCCGCAAAAATCTACTTGGTCTATACACAACCTATTAAGCAAGCCGAACTCTGTAAAATGGGATACGCGCAGATACAAAAATACTCGTGGCAAAAAACGGCAGAACAAACTTTACAAATATACAGTCGTATGGTATAAGGGTATATTTCTCAACAATAAAAATCTATGCTAGAAAAACACCCGATGGTAAAAGAAGCCGAGCGAATGCTCCCGCTAAAAATCGAACTCGGCGCATTTTTGACGAAGCAACTCGGGATTCAGGAAAAATGTCTCTGCGCTTGAAAAAGGAGAGATAAAAATACGGATCACTTAAAGAATATATAAAATGAAAAAAAGCGAAGCAACTATATATAGGGCAGAGCGTACGCGGAAAGAAGAAGAAATCAAACTGAAAGAACAGCTACTGAACCTCCTTACTACAAAAGGTGTCCTGTATGACGGCAGTTTATCTGAAGAGGTAATATATAAGGGCATCAAAACATATTTTTCTCCTGACTTACTGGCTTATTTTGGCATAACCGCCTACCCTGCTACACTGGAAGAATTTCTGAACATCTTTGTAACGATCATCACGACAGACAAGGAACTTGTGGAAAATTTCCGTGCTAATTTTCAAACTGCTTCCAATATGTATCGAGATGTATTCATAAAACAAAAACTCCCAAGAAAAACTGTTTCAGGGAGTTTTGCAGATATACTCAACAAAGCGGTCTTTAAGTTTCAGAACAAACGGCAATAAGACCAAACTCCCGCGCCGCGGTAATTTTAACTCGCGCTACGCGACCGACGAGATCATCGTCGGTTTTTGATTGAATTTCTACGGTTTTAGATGTCCGCGTTTTGCCTATTGTCGCTCTTGCTATTTTGGATTTTGACATTGATTTGACATTTAGATTTTGGATTTTGACATTCTCTACCAACACCTCCACCTCTCTCCCCACATACGTTTGATTGCGCTTCATCGCGCTCCTTTTTAAAATTTCCTCAAGATATTTTTCGCGCCGCTTTTTCTCCTCGTGCGGCACGTCGTCCTTAAAATACCGCTCTGCGATCGTTCCCGGACGAGGGGAGTAGCGGGCAAGATATGCCATGTCATAGCCCGCATATTCCATCACTTTTACGGTTTCCATAAAATCTTCCTCGGTTTCCCCGGGAAATCCGACGATAATATCGGTTGTAATGGAAACTCCGGGAATTGCGGCGCGAATTTTATCAATGAGTTCTAAATAATGCTTTTGCGTGTGGTGGCGGTTCATCGCTTTCAAAATGCGGTCGCTTCCGGACTGAATCGGCAAATGAATATACTCGCAAATCTTCTCGCACTCTGCGACCGCCATGATCGTTTCATCCGACATGTCCCATGGATTAGAAGTGATGAAGCGAAGCCAAAAGTCGCCGTCAATATCATTCACGATACGAAGCAATCGCGGAAAATCTGTAAGCGCGTTCCACTGCCGATACCGCACGCGCTTGCCAACCGCGTCTTTCAAAGTGGGGTCAAAATATGTGTTCACGTTCTGTCCTAATAGCGTAATTTCCTTATATCCATGAGCAATTAAGTGTTCAATCTCGTGAACAATATCTGTGTTCGGGCGATATCGCTCGCGGCCCTTTGTGTAGGGAACCGCGCAAAAAGTGCAAAAATTATTGCAACCAGCTTGAATGGGGATATACGCTTGAAAAGGAGAAGTGTAGTTAGGCTTTAACGCGAAAAAGTCGTCGCTTGTTATATCATTGCCTTGGATGCGGCGACGATTTTCTGAAATGCGCGCAAAATCAGCCTGCGGAAGAAGTTCTTTAAGTTTACCGGCAAGCGTGCTTGGCACTTCATCAGTTTCCAGAAAAAGATTAAACTGCTTGGTAAAAATTTTGCGGTCGTCTGGGAGTACACATCCTGTCAAAAGGGTTACAAGAGGATTGTCAGACGAGCGTTCTTTTTGCATTTTCTCCCATTTATGAATGCGGCTGTGGATGCGATTAATTGCTGACTGTCTCACAGAGCATGCTTGCACCGCAATCAAATTTGCCTCTTTTTCGTTATCTGTCTTCTCGAATCCCAGTGTATCCAAAAACGACGCAATCCGCTCTGCGTCGGAGCGATTCATCTGGCAACCAAGGATTAGTTGATAATATTTCAGCGGTTTTGCGTTCATACGTTTCTTATTAAAACAAACTCTTGTTACAAGGTCAAACGTATGATAGACTTTTCAAATTGCGGGGGCGTGGTGAAATGGTATCATACTGCTCTCCAAAAGCATTGGTCCAGGTTCGAATCCTGGCGCCCCTGCCATTTGAACTTTGACTAACTCTAAATTATATGACCATCTGGTTCTACGCCATTTTAAGCGTTATAATTGTAAGTTGCATCTCCTTTATCGGAGTTGCATTTTTGTCTTTGAACGCTAAAATTCTGGAACGCGCGCTTTTATATCTTGTAAGTTTTGCCGCAGGCGCGTTTTTTGGCGAGGTTTTTCTGCATCTAATTCCTGAAACAGTAAAGGTGGGCGGGGGATGGAGCATCGCGTTTTCGCTCTACAGTTTAGCCGGAATCGTATTTTTTCTTATTATTGAAAAATTTATCCACTGGCGGCACTGTCACTACCCTACAAGCGCCGAGCATCCGCATCCGTTTGCGATGATGAACTTAATCGGAGACGGTTTGCACAATTTCATTGACGGCATAGTAATCGGCGCAAGTTATATGGCAAGCATACCACTTGGCATTGCAACAACGATCGCGGTTATTCTTCATGAAATTCCGCAGGAAATCGGGGACTTCGGCGTACTTCTTCACGGCGGATTTTCAAAGAAAAAAGCGATTATGTTCAACTTTCTCTCTGCGGCCTCCGCGATCATAGGGACGATTGTGTCGCTTTTAGTCTCTTCTTTCACGCCATCTCTCATTGACATTTTAATTCCGTTTGCAATCGGTTGCTTCTTATATATCGCGGGCTCGGACCTCATACCGGAAATTCAAAAAGAACCGGCTCTCGCAAAACCTTACGCGCAGGTTTTGATGTTTATTCTAGGCATTTGCCTTATGGCGGTGTTGCTTCTGTTTTGAAGACGAAAATTTTTATTTAGCAAGTTAAATATGTGTGTAGCGTATGGATGGTCAAAAATGAATCTCCATGCGCTTACGTACTATTCAAAATATATGGGAAGAGTTGAGGTAACAAGTTTTAGGGATTTAGGTAAATTAGGACTCACCGGGGAGAAAAGGACGGAGCGAATGCAGGAACCCGCGAAGCAGGAGCAACCAGCCTTAAAAAGATCCTCGCAGGAGAAGAGAGGGGAACGATCGGAACAGCTAATCGAGCAGTTTAGCTACGAACAAGCATTGGAATTGGCAATCCAAGAAGCGGTGGCAATAGTTGCCCCGGACGACTCTCAAGAAAAGCGAACGAAAACAATAGAGCAGTTGGTTGCAAGTGGTGGACATGAGCGTTTGGTTGACTTTTTAGAGCACATGTATATGGAAATGAGGTACGCTTATGAGGATCCGGAAATCAAAGAAGAAGAATACGAAGAATTTGTACGTTCAATGGAAAAGATGCCTGGTTATAATTCGAAGCAGACTATTGGAGAAAACTTTCGTCGTTGGGTTGAAATATTAAATTATAAAATTGTCGTCCTCCGAGCACTACTTCAGAGTGGAAAAAAAGCGCTAGTTGATGAAAGCGCATACATGAAACCTGGTAGTGATTTTTCTAAACTAAGACAGAGGAGAAGGAAGGTGTGATGATCTATAAGGAGTTAATTGAGAAAGACATGATGAGAGCAATAGATTTTATTTAATATGACCCGCATCATCGGAATCGTCAATCAAAAAGGAGGAGTCGGAAAAACAACAACCGCCATCAACACGGCGAGTTACTTCGCGTATTTCGGCAAGCGCGTTTTGCTTATTGATCTTGATCCGCAGGCAAACGCGACAAGCGGACTTGGCATTAACTATAAAGAATTGGAAACGCACGTTTATCACGCGCTCATCGGCGAAAAATCGCTCCGCGAAATTATTTTGGGCGAAGAACATGATCGTCTGCATCTTGCGCCTTCCGGAAGCGCGCTTGCCGGAGCAAATATTGAACTCGTTGATCATCCAGAGCGAGAATTTCGCCTTACAGAAGCCCTGAAAACAATTAAAGACGCTTACGAATTTGTTATTATAGATTGTCCGCCTTCACTAGGCATTCTCACCATAAACGGCATCGCTTGCGCAGACGAGCTACTCATTCCGGTTCAGGCGGAATACTACGCGCTTGAAGGATTAGGCCAGCTTCTTGAAACAATTGAGCTCGCGCGCGCGCACTTAAAGCCCGATCTTTCTATTTTAGGAGCTGTCATCACAATGTATGATAAGCGCACAATGCTCTCGCAGGGAGTGATGGAGGACTTATACAAATACTTTCCGAATAAAATAATGAAATCAGTGATCCCGCGGAACGTGCGCCTTGCGGAGGCTCCATCATACGGAAAACCGATCTTAAATTACGATTCCGACGCCGCCGGCGCTAAAGCGTACGAAAGGCTGGCCAGGGAAATTTTGAACATCTATGAACCGCAGTAATAAAAACCAATGAAACGAATTATTTTATTTTCTATCGTCTTACTAGCTATCTTCGGTGTGACGAACGGATGCGCGCTCAAAAAACCAGCTTCTTTCATAGAACCGCCTACCGCTCCTCCATCATCAATCAAAACGCCAACCAATAGACCAAACGAAGGAGCTCTAATTGAACCATCCGTCACCTTGCTGTTTGATTTTGGAGATGATACGATAGAGCAGAATTACGAATTACGAATTACGAATTACGAAGAAGGAGAAACAGTATGGCAGATTATGCAACAGGCGCTTACAGAGAATGAAATCGCGCTTGAATATGATGACTACGGAGGAGAGCTAGGCATTTTAATCACAAAAATCGGCGACAAAAAAAATGGCGAGGATGGGAGATATTGGCAATACTGGATAAATGGAAAGTACGCGAAAGTTGGGGTATCAAATTATCTCATGAAAGCGGGTGATGTGGTTGAGTGGAAGTTTAC
The DNA here is from genome assembly GCA_964471805.1 of uncultured Gammaproteobacteria bacterium. Classification (GTDB taxonomy): domain Bacteria; phylum Patescibacteriota; class Patescibacteriia; order UBA9629; family UBA9629; genus UBA9645. The sequence continues at coordinate 13,294 of CAYYGX010000002.1, forward strand.
AGATAATAAACTCAAATCTGAAAACTAAAAAATGTCCAAACTTCTTATTAAAGGCCCTAAAACATTAAAAGGAGAATTCACTATAAACGGATTCAAGAACGCGGCAACGCCGATTATCGCGGCAACGCTTTTAATTGAAGAGGATTGCATCTTAGATAATGTTCCTCGCGTAGGAGATGTTCTAAAAATGACGTCGCTCATGAAATCGCTTGGATGCGCGATTGAATGGACAGACAAAAATCAGCTCACGATCAACACAAAATCCGCGACGCTAAAAACGCTTGACGATGGGCTTATGAAAACCATGCGCTCATCGATTTTGTTTATAGGGCCGCTTCTTGCCCGATTCAAAAAAATTACCATTCCAGAGCCGGGAGGATGTCTTTTAGGAAATCGTCCTCTTACAACGCATTTCTCAATTCTTGAACAATTTGGCGCAAAAATTGACGAGCGCTCTGACAAACAAGGCAAACGCTCATTTACGATTACGCTCAATGAACTAAAAGGCTCTTGTATAACTCTGAAAGAATTCTCGGTAACTGCAACAGAAAATGCTATTCTCCTTGGCGCTCTTGCTAAAGGACGTACAACAATTCGTCTCGCGGCGCAAGAGCCGCATGTGCAGGATCTCATTAAATTTTTGGATGCCGGAGGAGCGCGCATTCGCGAAAAATCCGGCAATCGTATTGTTATTGACGGAGTAGGGCGCATGCGCGGAATTGCGCACACGATCATTCCAGACATGCTTGAGGCCGGCACTCTTCTAGTCGCGGGCGCGCTTGTCGGACGCGGCCTTGTCCTTTACGGAATTGAGCCTGACCATTTGAGCATAGTTCTTTTGAAACTAAAGGATATCGGCGTAAAATATGAACTTGGGAAGAATCCAAAAAAAGGCGCGTTTCTTAAAATTCTCCCTTCAAAAAATTTTGCATCATTCAAGTTGCAGGCGCTTCCGTATCCTGGATTTCCAACCGATCTTCAAGAACCTTTCTCGCTTCTTGCGACACAGGCAAAAGGCGCGTCCTTGATCCATGATCCGCTTTTTGAAGATCGTATGAAACATATACCGGAACTTATCAAAATGGGCTCACGGGCTTTTATATGCGATCCTCACCGCGCGATTATTACAGGGCCAACTCCGCTTCATGCATACGAGATAAAAAGCCTGAATATACGAGCCGGAGGCATGTTTGTGATAGCCGGGCTCCTTGCTGAAGGCGAAACTATTATTCACAACGTTGAACAAACTATTGATCGCGGATACGAACGATTTGACGAACGGTTAAATGAACTCGGAGCCGGAATTCAGAGAATAGACGATTAAAAATTCAAAATGCGCATATCAATCTTTATAATTATTATTTTTACACTTCTAATCGCGCCTTTCACTGCCAGCGCGCTTTCTATTGTCCCGAACGACCCTCATTTCACGACTCAATACTACACTCACCAAATTCATGCGGATGAAGCATGGGGGTATTCTATCGGATCAAAAGATGTAGTTGTGGCTGTGATTGACGCCGGGGTTGATATTGATCACCCGGACTTAAAAGATCAAATTTGGATAAACGGCGATGAAATAGCCGGCAATAACATAGACGATGATAAAAACGGCTATATTGACGATCGTAACGGATGGAATTTTGTTGAAACCACCCCTGACACTCATCCGCAATTTAAGGACTACACAATTGAAGGCGCAAGCCACGGCACTCTTGTAGCCGGCATTATCTCCGCAACCGGAAATAATAAGGAGGGAATCGCTGGAATAAGCTGGCAATCCAAGATTATGCCAATTCGCGCGTTAGACAGCCTTGGGGAAGGAGAGGCGGAGAATGCTACCGCGGCAATCCGCTATGCTGTTGAAAACGGCGCGCATATTATCAACTTAAGTTTCGTTGGCGGAACATTCAATCAGGATTTTTATAACGCCATACGCTACGCCTATGATCGCGGGGTGCTAGTTGTCGCCGCGATAGGGAACGATGCGGCCGGATCAACGACTAAATTATCAGGGGGTAATTTAGACGAACGCCAGTCATACCCAGCGTGTTTCGGGAGCGATAAGGAACAACTTGTCATTGGCGTCGGCGCGGTTGATAAAAATAACATCAAAACCGAATTTTCAAATTTCGGAAAAACATGCATTGACTTAAATGCTCCGGCAGTTGATATTGTCGGCGCGCAAGCGAGAAATCCAACACTTGGCTCTCCTTTTACCGCATCTTACAGCGGCTTTTGGCGCGGCACCTCGTTTGCCGCGCCGCAAGTAAGCGGAGTTGCGGCGCTTATCAAATCCTTGAATCCGCGATACACGAACAAAGAAATCACTGCTGTCCTTTTAGACACAGCTGACTCGATTGACAAATACAACGTTCCTGAACTAAAAGGATTGCTCGGGAAAGGGCTTGTTAATGCGCGTCGCGCGCTTCGGGCAAGCGTTCCGGCTTCATTTATCCCTCAAGATCCGATTGAACTGTCGCTTCTTGAGCGCGACAACGCGACCTTATGGATTTCCGACAGCGTTTCGCGAACCGCAAAGCCTTCCGCGCTTTTCCCGGTTACTGTAACATTTAAGAATAAAGGAAAAATCACATGGCAACCTCACCTTATATCAATAGTCATCACTGATTTACAGGGAAAATCCGCGCTTTTTATTGGAAATACGCTGGGTTACCAAAATGCGCAGAATGTCCTGCCAAGTCAGGCCGCATCTCTAAGCGGAATTCTCACAACGCCCAAACAACCAGGAGTATATAAAATAATTTTTGAACTCCGCTATAAAGGAGCGGCTGTCCGCGGAGGAAAAGTGTATAAAACAATCACGATAAAAAAATGAAAAACATTCTTGTAACCGGCGGCGCCGGATTCATCGGAAGCCATATTGTCGGAATCCTTCTTACAAATAAGGACGTTAATGTAATCGCGCTTGACAACTTCATAACAAGCGACTTCTACAATATAGAGCCATTCATGCGAAACCCGCGGTTTGAATTTATCAAGCATGATCTGACGCGCGAAATAGAACTTGAAAAATTTACAGAACTTAGTAAATTCAAACTCAAAATTTACGGCATTGAGGAAATATACCATCTAGCATGCCCGACCTCGCCAAAAGATTACGACCGCCTTCCTTTGGAAACATGTCTTGCAAACTCGCATGGGGTAAAAAACGCGCTGGATATTGCGCGCAAATACCGATCCGCATTTCTCTTTGTCTCTGCAAGCGCGGTATACGGGAACATCCATGCGCGCAACGAGAGAGTTAAAGAAACAGAAATTGGCATTCTTGAAACGCTAGGGGCGCGATCGTGCTACAGCGACGGCAAACGTTTTGCGGAAAATCTAGCAATGTACTACGCCGCGGAGAATAATTTCCATGCAAAAATCGCCCGAGTTTTCAATACATATGGGCCTGGGATGCGCTTAAACGATGGGCGCATCATTCCGGACTTTATATATCAAGCTATACGAGGCGAGTCTGTGATTGTTTACGGAGACGAGACCACGACAGGAACATTTTGCTACGTTGACGATCTTGTTGACGGACTCATAAAACTTATGACAACTGACGTAAGCTGTCCCATAAATCTCGGAAGCGAACCTGTATATCGGCTTAAAGATGTCGCAGGAGCGATTAAACGAATTACGCGTTCAAGCTCAAAAATTGTATATGAAGACCCTCTTCCGTACAGAACTCCGGAGCCTATTCCTGATATTACTCTTGCAAAAGAAAAACTTAGCTGGATCCCGATCACGCAAATTGAAGACGGGCTCATAAAAACTGTGCAGGCAATGAAAGCAAGTAAAATTATTAAGTTCAATCAATAATATGACAATCATTGATTTTATTCTCCTCTTTATTCTCGCTTTCGTCGCCGCGGCTGGGCTTTTTTTCGGCTTGATCAGGGTGCTAGGCGCGATTGCCACAATCATCATCAGCATCTACATTGCCGGCGGATTCTCCGCATCGCTTTCAGAAGTCCTCAAACCCTACATTTTCAATAACGAAAATATCGCAAAAGTCGCGGCGTTCATAACTCTCTATTCAGCCTCCTCGCTCATATTGTCTTTTATAGTGAAACTCGTTAATACCGTTTTTAATCTTCCTGGACTAAAAGGTATGAACCGCATGCTCGGCGCGCTTGTCTCGCTTATCGGCGCAATCATCATACTTTCCATTTTCTTCTATCTCTTTGATCAATACGCGTGGGTAAAGGAAATCAACGCGCTTTTGTCAAAATCTATTTTAATATCGTACGGAATCAAGATAGGAAAGTTTGTGAGTTTTGCGATACCGGGGTTATAAATATGTACGACACCCATTGCCACCTGAACTTCCGCGCGTTTGCAGACGACTATCGCGATGTTATCAAAAATTCTTTGGAAAAAGGAATATTTTTGAATATAGTCGGAACGCAGTATGAAACGTCGCGCCGCGCAGTGGAAATCGCGGAAGAGTTCGCGGAAGCGCCAATATACTCCTCTGTCGGTTTACACCCGTCGCATCTTGAAAAATCTCATGATCCAGTTGAAGGAGACAATGGCGTGCGCGCATGGGACTACGAGAAATATAAAAAACTTGGGAGCCACCCAAAAGTCGTTGGAATAGGGGAGACTGGCATTGATTTTTTCCGTTTCCCGCATGAGCCGGACGAACAGAAACGCGTGCTTCAAAAACAGCACACTATTTTTAGAGAGCATATACGCCTTGCTCGGGAACTGAAAAAACCGCTCATCATCCACTGCCGCCCTTCGCGCGGAACCTTTGACGCCTACAACGATTTACTCAAGATTGCGACTCGTTACTCGCCACAAGGCGTCGTCCATTGCTTTATCGGCAATTGGGAAATCGCGGAACGACTTCTTTCAGTTGGGTTATACATTTCATTCACAGGAATTATTACTTTCAAAAATGCCGACGCGCATCTTTTAGATGTTGTCAAAAAAATTCCGCTTGACCGCGTTTTAATTGAAACAGACGCGCCGTATCTGACTCCGGAGCCGTATCGCGGCAAAAAACGCTGTGAACCGATCCATGTTGAATATGTCGCCCAAAAAATCGCGGAAATTAAAGAGTTGCCGGCAGAGAAAATAATCCAAGAGACCGCAAAAAACGCTAAAAAGTTGTTCTTGAATGAGCGCACGATGAATTATAAATCCAAAAATCTCTGAACCGCTCTTTGAATTTTCTCATACTCGCTAACCCACAGCACCTCTTTATCCTTCCGAAACCATGTAAGTTGTCGCCGGGCAAAGCCGTGTATATTCCACTTTAAGCGCTGAACCATCTCGCTTTCAGAATCAAAACCACCAGTCAAAAATTCCGCAATCACTCCATACTCAAGCCCAAATTGCTTTAGCCGCTCAAACGAAAGACCGCGCTTTGTATGTAGCGCCCGCGCCTCGTCAATCATACCAAGCGCGATGCGCGCCTCAACCCGCGCGTCTATTTTTTTATACAGCTCTTCGCGGGAAAACGAAATGCCGATTTTCAAAACATCAAACTGCCGTTCGCCTTTAGAGCGCGCTTCAGAAAACTTTTGTCCGTTTGAAAGCATATACTCAAGCGCCCGCGCCACCCGCCGCGGATTATTTTTTTGCACAAACTCTGCGCACTCCGGATCGCGCGCGATAAGTTCTTTCCATACGGACTCAACGCCTTCTGACGCGATACGCTGTTCAAATTGAAAACGTAACGCATAATTTGGCTCTCCTTTTGGAAACTGCCAATTATCAACAACTGCATCAATATACTGCCCGGTTCCGCCTACTAAAAAATACGGCGCGGGCAACTGGTTTTTAAGGAGCGCATAGACATCTTTTTGATATAAAGCAACATTATACTCTTCGCTTGGTAAAATAATATCAATCATATAATGCGGAACTCCTTCAAACATAAGCGCATATTCCTCTGGTGATGCCGCGCCGCGAAGACCTAAAGCATCGCGCTGTTGCTTGAGTTCGTCCGCCTCTTCTATTGTGTCAATTTTGCCTGTTCCAATATCCATAAATCGATAAACTTGCCGCGAGTCCGCGGAAATAATGCATCCGCCAAATTCCATGCACAACCTCCGCGCAAAAGCGGTTTTCCCTGAAGAGGTGGCACCAAGAACAACAACCAATTTTTGACGATTTTGAGTTTTCATTATATGCTATTTTTATATGGACAGTCGCGAAGAAACAAAACCAGAGTATAGATTATTCACGATCAAAGATATGACTCCGCTCTTTCAAAGGAGCGACTGGGGCAGGGGGAGAGATGTCGGTCATCACATTGGCAGTCCTGGTTGGATTGAAAAATCAAAGGATCACATACTTCACGCATTAACTACAATCTTTGCATCTGACACAGAAGGCGAATACCATGACCTGTATATGATTTTATCCAAATACATGATTCGCGAAGAACGCGATGGCAGTGTGTTTAATACATACAAAGACGAAGACACCATACTCACAGCATTTAAAGTGTGGCATGAAAAAGGATTGCAAGAAACAATCACCGGACACTACTTTCACGGACTTGGCACCCTGAATGGTTGCATTGAGGATATTATCAACCAAACTTTTGCTAAAGATTCAGATGCATTTCTGATGCCTGATTTTGAAGAGTGTAAAAAAAGGACCGAAGAAATACGCGAGTGGTTGGTGAATAACAAACAATTTTTGGAATGTCAGCCGTTGTTTGAATATCTTCTGGATACGATCGCGCGCATGAAACTGGTGAAGATGAATCCAGAAACTGATGACTGCGGCGACACAATAATGCATTTAGCGGCTCTGTATGCACATGCGCAAGCTGTACAAACTGCAATTAAAAAAGTTAGAGAGAAACAATCAACGTAACGTACCACTTATGAACCTTTACTATCTCGGACCCGCTGGATCATTCACTGAAGAAGCCGCGAAAAATTTCATACAAGAGGCGGCTATCCCATGCCCCAGCATAGAAGATGTGCTCTCTCGTGTCAAAATAAACAACACTTCATACGGCGTTGTTCCGGTTGAAAATTCACTTGAAGGAGCGGTGCTCCGGACGCTTGATCTCATCTTGGAAAAAAACCTGCGCGTCATCGCAGAAATCAACTCGCTGATCTCCCAAAATCTACTTTCCAAAGAAAAGACTCTGTCTACGATTCAAACCGTCTATTCGCACCAACACGCAATCGCCCAATCTAGAGTCTGGTTAAAAAAATATCTGCCCAATGCAGAATACAAAGAAACGTCATCTACGTCCTACGCCGCGGAATTGGTAAGTAAAATGCAATCTGCGTCCGCAATCGGATCTCTTGCCGCGGCAAATCTTTACAACTTAAATGTCATTGGCTCACACATCAACAACCATACACATAACCTCACGCGCTTTTGGCTTGTGGCAAAAACTGCAAAAATCAACCTGCCAGTTTGGACAAACCGCACGCCGACAAAAACGTCTCTCTATATCGTCCTTAAAGATAAAGTGGGAGCGCTCCGCGATCTTTTGGACACGTTTGCAAAAAATAACATGAGTTTGACTTTTATTGAGTCCCGTCCGCTTGCCTCAAAACTATGGTGTTATGGCTTTTTTATAGATATTCTCGTTGACGCGAGAGATCCGTTTGCGCGAAAAATGTTTATTGCGCTCAAAAAAGAACATTTGAAAGTGCATTTTATCGGCACATACTCGCAAGAGGGAGTATATAATAAAGAAGCAATGATCGCGTACAATCTTAAACGCATTCAACATATCTTTCGAAAAAACCGCCAAAATCCGTTAATAAGAAAGGTTTTGTCCGAAGCGCGAAATGAATGGAGTAATTATCAACAAACGCCGCGGCGCGTTCAGAGACTGCTTGATACTCGTTTTCTCCTCATCCCATCAATCGCGCTTAATAAACACAAAAGCGGAGATGGGCTAACCGATCGCCTGCGCGAGCGCGAGCTCTTGCAAAAAACGCGCCATTCTGCTATTTTACATCTCCTTTACGGAGAGTTGTTCAAACACTCAAAACAAACGCAAGAAAAAATTATCCGGCTCATAAAAACTAAAAGTATTTTGTCAGAGGATATTCTTAAACTCTCGCTCAATGACGTACGATACTATATTGATTATATTGATACATTGATTATACAATACAAGTTATGAATATCTCAAACAATCTAATTAAACATCTCACAATTGCAAACGAAACTATTATTTTCACAAACGAACGTTGTGAGCCGTCTTTTGTTGTCTTGCCGTATCAAAAATATCTGCAATTCTTAAACGGCGCGGACTCCCCTAATAAAGACAGGTTGACAAGCGACAAACTTTTAGATAAGATAAATTTGGAAATTGCGGAACCGAGAGAACAGCTACCGCTTACAAATGGGGATGATTCTATTATTACAGATACAGACGAAGATGAAGAAGATCAATTATATTTGGAAGATATAGAGGTAAAAAATTAATAAATTTTAATAAAATTAAGAGACAACTGGTAAAAACCTTCTGCTCTTTATGAACAGAGGGGTTGTTTCAGAAAAATATGGCGGAAAAATTTGAACGTACAAAACCCCATATCAATGTCGGAACAATCGGACACGTTGATCATGGGAAAACTACCCTTACCGCGGCAATCCTTAAAGTATTGATCGCGCACGGGAAAAAAGCGCAGGATAAATCGGTTGACCAAATTGATAACGCGCCGGAGGAACGCGCGCGCGGAATTACGATTGCAACCGCGCATGTTGAATATGAGTCCGACAAACGACACTACGCTCACGTTGATTGCCCTGGGCACGCTGATTATGTCAAAAATATGATTACCGGCGCGGCGCAGATGGACGGCGCAATTTTGGTAGTTTCTGCCGCAGACGGCCCAATGCCTCAAACGCGCGAACATATCCTTCTTGCCCGTCAGGTCGGGGTTCCTTACATTGTTGTATTCTTAAATAAAGTTGACCAAGTGGAAGATCCTGAACTCATTGATCTTGTTGAGGAAGAAATCCGAGATCTTTTGACAAAATACGAATTTCCTGGAGACAAAACTCCGATTATTCGCGGCTCTGCTTTGCAGGCGCTGGAAAATCCGTCCGATGAAGCAAAAGCAAAACCGATTTTAGACCTCATAACTACGCTTGATGAGTATATCCCGGAACCAAAGCGCGAGGTTGACAAACCCTTTCTCATGCCGATTGAAGATATTTTCAGCATTGAAGGCCGAGGCACTGTTGTAACTGGAAGAATTGAGCGAGGGATTATTAAAGTAAACGAGGAGATTGAGATTGTCGGAATGGCGGAGAAGAGTTCTAAAACTGTTGTAACTGGAATTGAAATGTTTAATAAGCAACTTGACGAAGGGCGCGCAGGGGATAATGCTGGCGTGCTTCTTCGCGGCACTAAAAAAGATGATGTGCAACGCGGACAAGTGCTTGCAAAACCTGGGACCATAACCCCGCACATGGAATATCAGGCAGAGATTTACATCCTTTCTAAAGAGGAAGGCGGGCGCCATACACCATTTTTTAAGGGTTATAAACCTCAATTTTATATTCGCACAACTGATGTTACAGGTGAAGTTGAACTTCCGGAAGGAGCTGAAATGGTGATGCCAGGCGACACGGTAAACTTAAAAATTAAATTGATTGTTCCGGTTGCATTGCAAGAACAGCAACGCTTCGCGATCAGAGAAGGAGGTAAAACCGTCGGCGCGGGCGTGGTAATACAAATCTTCAAATAAGATGCGCGCATCTTTAAGCCCCCGATCAAAATAAACTGGTCGGGGGCTTCGTTTGTAGAGTAACAGATTAACTATGACAGAAGAAACTACAATTCCATTAACCACTACTCTGGAAAAGCCTGAAACAAAGCCCAAACCCGTCAAAGGCGGGTCCGCCTCTGGCGGAAAACTCGTGAGAAAACGGGCTCTCAAAAAAGTGACTGCGGAAAAAGTTGCCGACAAAATACCTGAAAAAGCTCATATTGAGGAACATCTAAAAAAGACGATCCCTCCCCGCGCTTCTACACGGAAGAAAGTTGCGCAAAAACAAAAAGAAGAGAAACCGAAAACTCGCATCCGCATAAGAATTTCCGCCTACGATCATAAAGTCATTGACAAATCGGCAAAAA
>CAYYGX010000002.1:23396-30104 GCA_964471805.1 uncultured Gammaproteobacteria bacterium
CGATTCCGCTCCCGACCAACATAAAAAAATTTACCCTCCTTCGCTCAACATTTGTGCACAAAGACGCGCGCGATCAATATGAAATCCGCACGCATAAACGCTTAATTGACATTTACGAGCCGACTAGAAAAACAATGGAGGATTTGACGAGTTTGGGTTTACCTGCCGGAGTGGATATTGAAATTAAAATGTAGAAATTCAAATATGAAATTTATCGCTGGCAGAAAACTGAATATGACGCAAATTTTCAGTGAAGACGGTAAACGCGTATCTGTTACAGTAATTATGGCTGGCCCTTGTTTTGTAACGCAGGTAAAAACGAAAGATACGGACGGTTACGACGCGGCGCAGATCGGTTTTGAGGAAGTGAAAGAAACGCGATTGACAAAATCAGAAAAAGGACATCTGAAAAAAAGCGGAAAATACCTTAGAAAAATCGTGGAGTTTCGCTTAAACGAAAAATCAGCAACAGAAGAAAAACTAAAAGTTGGAGAGCGGATATCCGCAACAATTTTTCAAGAAAACGATCGCGTAAACGTACAGAGCGTTTCAAAAGGAAAAGGGTTTCAAGGCGTTGTGCGACGGCATGGATTTTCCGGAGCGCCAGCAACCCACGGTCATAAAGATCAGCTACGTATGCCGGGGAGTATCGGCGCCACAAATCCACAGCGAGTTACAAAAGGCCGCAGAATGGCCGGACGAATGGGGAACGACACTGTAACAGTGCAAAATTTAAAAATCATAAAAGTTGACGGAGAAAACAATGTTTTGTACGTGAAGGGCGCGATTCCGGGAGCAAGAGGAGCGTTCGTGAAAATTACATCTTTCCCTGTATGACACGCAAAGATACTGTAGTAAGTACTGTATATGCAGTAGTGAGTGTTTTAGGAAAACATATTCGGTTAACCGAAAAATATTGGAGGTACATTTGCGAGAATAAACATGATGAATTGGAACACCGTTTAGATAAAGGCAAACAAATCTATGCAAAAAAAGAAAAACAAAATCAAAATGATTCTTGATCCGATAGGCAACACATTTCACATATGGTGGGATGATCCGAGAAAATCAGTTGAATCATGGGAAGCGGATGACAGTTGGGACGTTTTGTGTTTGGATGGAAAAAAAAGGGTCATCGGACTGGAGAAAATTGGATTTTTCCCAAAAGAAATAGACCCTGTGCAGAATATGAAAAATCCGCTTCAAGCGCAAAAATCGTCTTTTCTGATAGAAGGCGAGACCGAGGGCTTTTTGACGCCGAAGGTAAGAAAATTGACAACCAAAAGAAAAAACCGCACGCAACTTCTGTAAAGAAATTACGTGCGATCTGATGATGATAAATGTTATGGCTTTGTCCATAACACTGAAGAGTAAGTTGTGGTACCACTATGCGAAGAGGAGTGATATCCTAGATAACCTAAAACCTTTCCAATAGCTGTCATGACCATGCAAGCATCTTCTATCGAATATACTAAACAAAGTTCAGTCTGGATAATCGGCGGAGTTTCCTCTTCAAGATAGACTTTCCTGTCTCTTCTTTTGAGTAACACACGACTTTCTTGCATCTTCATCACCTCCTTTCAAATTAAGAAAGATGAAAGATGCAAGTAGAGTTAAGCACTTCTTCTTCTTCTTCTTGTCAAGAGAAGGAGAAAGAAGAAAGAAGTGTATGAAAACGTACATCTATCCAATTGTCGTAAAACCATTAGAAGATCAAGAGGGGTACTATGCTGAATGTCCGGTCATTCAAGGAGCGCACACAATCGGCGATACACCGGAAGCGGCGATTGATAACTTAAAAGATGCGATCAGAGCCATTCTTGTATTTAAGGAAGCAGACACTGTTTCGTATCTACCGTACTTTGATGAAAACTTAAAAGAAATGACGTTCGCGTTGCCGCTCACTGTGTAACTATGTCGCTATTTCCTAATATCACCTACACAGAGTGCGTGAAAAAATTGAAACGATTGGGGTTTTATTATATCCGACAATGTAAAGGTAGCCACGAATTATGGGGAAGAGATAGTGATAAAGCAACTACGATAGTGCCTCACCATGGCGGTCAAACACTATCACGAACGGTTATTAAAGGAATCCTAAAAGATGTTAGTTTAAGTACTAAAGAGTTCAATAAATTATAGTTATGACCATTCCTGTCTACAACCAAAACGCCGATATAACAGGGGAATTGGATGTTAATCCTCTAATTTTTGATGTTAAGGTAAAGACATATGTAATGAATGAGGCTGTTCGCTCGCAACGAGCTCTAGCGCGCGAGAATATCGCTCACACAAAAGATCGCGGGGAAGTGCGAGGGGGTGGAAAAAAACCTTGGAAGCAAAAGGGAACTGGCAGAGCCAGACACGGTTCAATCCGCTCACCGCTCTGGAAAGGCGGAGGCGTAACATTTGGACCTCGCAACACGAAAAATTTTGCAAAAAAAATCAACAAAAAAGTGAGGCGGCAGGCGCTTTGTATGGCGCTCACAGAACGCGCCAAAGACAAAGCGATCAGAGTGCTTGAAAATATCTCGGCGCTCATAGATAAAGGAAAAACAAAAAATCTGGCGGAGCTATTAAAACGTTTTGATATAAACAACAAACACGTGCTTATCTCGCTTGAAAATGGAGATACGAAGACAATACGAGCAATACGAAATTTACCGTCTGTCAAATTAACCGCGCCAAACAGTTTGAATGTGCGCGATATTTTATGGGGGGATGCAATCCTTACGACCGTTAAAGGAATTCGCTCAATGGAAAAAACATATGGCACTGCTTAAAAAATTAACGGAAAAATTACAATCAAAAAAAAAATCGCTCAAGATGAGCGAGAAAGGGAAAGAAAAAAAAGATGCTGTGGAAAAGCCTCTTCTTGAGAGAAAATCAAGCAGGATCGGTTTGTATAGTTCAATCCTGAAACAAGCTCACGTAACAGAAAAAAGCACTCGCGGCGCGGCAAATTCTCATTATATTTTTGATGTATCTGCAAGCGCAAACAAAAATGAAATTATTAAAGCGGTGTTTGCGCTATACGGAATCAAGCCGGTGTCGGTGAATGTCATGCGCGTTAAAGGAAAAAAGATTAGGTTCGGAAAAATTAGCGGCGCGCGCAAAAATACGAAAAAAGCAATTGTAACGCTTCCTAAAGGGAAAAAAATTTCTCTCTACGAAGGAGTATGATATGGCGATAAAACTTTACAAACCAACAACTCCCGGAAGACGCGGCGCTAGCGTTCTAAACACTGCGCATCTTGATCAAAAAAGACCAGAACGCTCCTTAAAAGTTATCATTAAAAAAAAGGGCGGACGTAACAATCAAGGTAAAATCAGCGTACGGCATAAAGGCGGAGGCGCGAAACGATTTTATCGCATTATTGATTTTAAGCGCAACAGATATGACGATGCGGCATTGGTAATCGCGCTTGAATACGATCCGAACCGAACCGCTCATATCGCGCTTATAGAATATCCGGACGGAGAAAAACGATATATTTTAGCCCCAGAAGGGTTGCAAAAAAACCAAAAAGTTTTATCCACTCGCTTTCAAAAAATTCCAATTGAACCTGGAAACGCTATTCCTCTGAAAGATATTCCGCCTGGCATGTCAGTGCACAACATTGAGATTGAACCATGTAAAGGCGGTGTGCTGGTGCGTTCCGCCGGGCTTTCAGCAACTTTGCAAGTAGTGGAAGGGGGTTATGCACAGCTTAAAATGCCATCCGGAGAGGTGCGAAAGGTGAAGGAAATCTGCTTGGCTACGATCGGAGTCGTATCAAATTCGGACTATCGAAATGTTCGGCTCGGCAAAGCGGGACGGATGCGGCACTTTGGAGTCCGTCCAACAGTTACTGGAAAATCAATGAATCCCGTAGACCATCCGCACGGAGGAGGAGAGGGACATCAGCCGATTGGATTGAAAGGGCCAAAAACGAAATGGGGCAAACTCGCGCTCGGAGTAAAAACGCGCAGAAAAAAGTCAACAGACAAATTTATTTTACAAAGACGTAAGAAGAAAAAATAATTTTACCCTGAAATCTTTCGGGGTTGAACTTTTACCATGTCGCGATCACTAAAAAAAGGACCATACATTAACGAAAAATTAGTAAAAAAATTAACAGCTTTACCACGAAATTCAAAAACTCTTGTAAAAACATGGGACAGAGCTTGCACGATCACACCGGAGATGGTAGGGTACACGCTCGGCGTGCACAATGGAAAAGTGCATGTTTCTGTTTTTATTACAGAGGAAATGGTCGGGCATCGCCTTGGCGAATTTTCTCCAACACGCAAATTCATCCGCCATGGAGGAAAAATGCAGAGAGAAATTGAACAAAAAGCGGCAACAGCGACAGCCGAAAAATCAAAACTTGAAACAACGCCGCAGAAGAAATAATACCTTATGGAAGTTATCGCAAAACTTAATAAATACAGGCAATCGCCGCGCAAGGTGCGCATAGTTGCTAACCTTATACGCGGCATTCGCGCAAACGAAGCTATAAACCAACTTGAATTTGTTAACAAACGAGCGGCTCTTCCTGTTAAAAAACTTCTCTCTTCGGCAATTGCAAACGCTGTAAACAATTTTTCATTAAAAAGAGAAAATCTGTATGTTAAGCAAATTGCTGTTGACTGCGGGTCGGTTATCAAACGATGGATGCCGCGGGCATTCGGACGAGCGTCAGAAATCCGCAAACGCGCGAGCCGCATTACGATCGTACTTGATGAAAAAATTGAAACAAGAGAGAAAGGTAATCAAAAAAAATCTAAAGCCAAAGAAGCGGCAAAAATCAAAGAAAACGTAAAAGTCGCACAACTAGCTCCGCGCAAGACAGTAGAAATTTTACCTCAAAAAACGCGCGGCGCAGTTAAAACCTTGCGCGGTTTCGCGCCAAAAATATTTCAGCGAAAAGCGGGATAATACTATATGGGTAAAAAAATTAATCCACTCATCTTACGTATATCAAACATTAAAAATTCGGCGATCACCTGGCACGCTCAATGGATTGCTAAAAAAAATCAGTTTGCAAAATATCTTCAAGAAGACGAGATGATCCGTAAATACATTAAAAATCAAACACGCGATGTTGGTATTGATAAAATAATCATACAGCGATCCGGAAAAGAGGAAATGGAAATTATTCTTTCTGTTGCAAAGCCTGGAGTAATTATTGGGCGCGGCGGCGAAAAAAGCGAACGGTTAAAACGCGGTATTGAATCTATCCTTGGTAAAAAACACAAAATTAAACTAACGATCAAAGAACTGCAGAGACCAAATACATCGGCAGAGGTTCTTCTTGAAGAGTCGCGCCGTCTTATAGAACGAAGGATGCCGTTCCGCAAAGTAATGAAAAAAATTATTGACCTTGCTAAAAAAGCTGGAGCGCTGGGAATTAAAATTTCCATGGCAGGACGGTTGAACGGAGTAGAAATAGCGCGGTATGAAAAACTTGCAACAGGCAAAATGCCTCTTCAAAATCTTCGGGCAAACATTGACTATGCGCGGGGAGCCGCGTCCACAAAATGGGGACAGATTGGAATTAAAGTTTGGGTATATAAGGGCGAGGTATTTGAAAGTGAAGCTCTACATGCGCTAACTTAAATATGTTATTACCAAAGAAATTAAAACACAGAAAATGGCACAAGGTAGCCGGAAATAGCGGCGCGGCAATTGCATCGCGCGCGAATGCTCTAAGTTTTGGCGGGTTTGGTTTACAGGCTTTAACAGAAAGCTGGGTGAGCTCGCGACAGATTGAAGCCGCTCGCCGCGCAATGCGTCATGCTTTGCAAAAGGGAGGTAAAATTTGGATTCGCATTTTCCCTGATAAACCGGTTACAGCAAAAGGCAACGAAATACCAATGGGCGGAGGAAAAGGCGCTCTTGACCGGTTTGTTAGAAACGTTAAACCAGGCACTGTAATGTTTGAGATTGATGGAGTTTCAAGAAAAGAAGCGACAGAAGCGATTAGGCTTGCCTCTCGCAAACTGCCGGTTAAAACAAAATTGCTGGTTAAAGAATAACGATTATGAAACCACAAGAACTGCGACAACTTGATAAGGCGGCTTTGATGCGTCTTCTAAATGAAGAGCGCGAAAAACTTAGGGCATTGCGTTTTAAGACAGGTCAAGGACAACTTAAAAATGTGAAAGAGATTAAAGCGGTTAGAAGGCTCATCGCTCAAATTAAAACCATAATTCATAAGGTATGAAACATCCATCAAAAAAAAGGCAATTTACTGGAACTGTGGTGTCTAATAAGATGAATAAAACTATTGTGGTTGAAATTGCGCGAGTCGCTGTTCAGCCAAAATATCGTAAACGATATACAACAATAGTGAAATTCAAAGCTCATGACGAAAAAAATTCGTGTCAAACTGGAGAAACAGTTACCATTCAGGAATGTAAACCCATCTCAAAAGAAAAACGGTGGAGGGTGATTAAAAAATAACAATGGTTCAACCACGTTCCTTCTTACAATCAGCAGACAACAGCGGAGCAAAAAAATTAATGGTGATTCATGTTGTCGGGGGCTATAAAAAACGTTATGCGCGCATTGGCGACATTGTTACCTGTAGCGTGAAAGAAGCGCTTCCGCGTTCAAGCGTAAAAAAGGGAGAGGTCGTGCATTGCGTTATTGTTCGGACAAGAAAAGAATTTATGCGCAAGACAGGAATCGGCATCCGATTTAATGAAAATGCTGGAGTAATT
>CAYYGX010000002.1:30114-34243 GCA_964471805.1 uncultured Gammaproteobacteria bacterium
AAAAATCAAAAGAACCGAAAGCAACGCGCATATTCGGGCCGATCCCAAGAGAATTGCGCGATTGGGGATATAAAAAAATTATTTCTTTGGCTCCAGAGGTATTATGAAAATTAAACGCAACGACATGGTGCATATTCTATTAGGAAAAGATCGCGGTAAAACCGGGAAAGTGTTGCAGGTATTTCCAAAACTAAAACGAGTAAGCGTTGAGGGTGTTAATATCCTTATTAAAAACTTAAAACCAAAAAAGAGCGGCGAGAAGGGACAACGAATCAATTATCCCTCTCCTCTAAATATATCCAACCTTGCCCTTTTGTGCGCAAAATGCGGAAAGCCGACACGAGTTGGGTTTAAAATTTTAGAAAACAAGAAAAAATCTAGGGTCTGCAAAAAATGTAAAGAGATTATTGAATAGTATACATATGAATTTTCAAGATCATTACAAAAAATATGTTATACCAGAAATGAAAAAAAAATTCGGTTATACGAACGATCTTGCCGTTCCAAAAATTCTGAAAACAGTGCTTAATATTGGACTCGGAAAAACGATGAGAGAAGAAAAAACACGCGAACATGTTGATCGCGCATTAAAAGCGATCACTGGACAAAAACCAATTTTCACGCGCGCTAAAAAATCAATCGCTGGATTTAATATCCGCACAGGAACTATTCTTGGCGCACAGGTAACGCTTCGCGGAAAACGGATGTATGATTTTCTTTCCAAATTGATCGGCATTGCGATCCCTCGCGTTCGCGATTTTCAAGGACTGCCGCCGACAATTCTTGACAGGAAAGGAAACTGTACTATAGGGTTAAAGGAATATTTTATATTTCCGGAAGCGCAATTAGAAGACGCATCGCTTACTTATGGTTTGGAAATTACCTTGAGAACGAGCGCGAAAACAGACTTCGAGGCGCTGGAATTTTTGCGTCTTATGAAATTTCCTTTCAAAGCTTGAAATCTTTTCCAAAATGGCTAAAAAATCTGATATAGAAAAAGTTAAGCGAAAACCAAAATTTTCAACAAGAATTATTCGGCGTTGCTGGCGTTGTGGAAGAAATCGCGGATATATGCGTTTTTTTAATATGTGCAGAATTTGCATTCGCGAAATGGCGGAGCGCGGCGACATTCCAGGAATGAGAAAATCATCGTGGTAAATTTATCTTTAACTTATGCATACAGATCCAATTTCCGACATGTTGACTAGAATACGAAACGCGCAAATAGTGAAAAAGAACACTGTTCGCATTCCGTTCTCGCGAATTAACGGAGCGATTTTGATAATCCTCAAAGAAAATGGGTTTATTGAAGACGTAAAAATTGATGAGTTTGTAAGTATTGAAGCCACGCTTTCTCGTGATGAGAATGGACGCGCAAAGATCAAACATATAGAACGAATCAGTAAACCAGGTAGAAGGTTATATGTTGGAAAAGACGAGATTCCAAGAGTATTAAATGATTATGGCATTGCCATTCTATCAACGCATAAAGGACTGATGACAAACAAAGAAGCGCGAAAAATTGGAATCGGAGGAGAAATAATCTGTGAAGTATATTAAAATATGAGCCGAATTGGCAAACAACCAGTTATTATTCCGCCTGACGTTGACGTAGAAATCAAAGAAACATTTGTTATGATTAAAGGAACAAAAGGCGAGATCAGCGTCGCAATTCCAAAATTAGTCAAAATCACAAAACAGGATAATGCGATAACGGTTCAAGTAGAAAATTCGGAAAATCACTTAGAGCGGTCTTTATGGGGAACAATACAGCGTCTTTTAGGAAACGCGATTACCGGCGTTACAAATGGGTTCACAAAAAAATTGCTCATCTCCGGCGTCGGATATCGAGCGCAGATGAAGGACAAAGCGCTTATACTTGAGGTAGGATTCACACATCCTATAGAATTCGCTCCGCAGGAAGGCGTCACTGTCACAGTGGAAGGAACAAACGTAATACTTGTTTCAGGAATTGATAAACAACGCGTTGGAGCTCTCGCATCGCGCATCCGCGCCGCAAAAAAACCTGAACCTTATA
Organism: uncultured Gammaproteobacteria bacterium; assembly: GCA_964471805.1. Taxonomy (GTDB): domain Bacteria; phylum Patescibacteriota; class Patescibacteriia; order UBA9629; family UBA9629; genus UBA9645. The sequence continues at coordinate 32,153 of CAYYGX010000002.1, forward strand.
AAGGAAAAGGAATTGCTTACGAAGGAGAAAAAATTCAGCGCAAGGCCGGCAAGCAAGCGGCGGGAGCTACAAAATAATATGAACAGATTACAACGGCATAAACGATTGAGAAAACGCATTCGCGGCACAAAAGAACAGCCGCGACTTTCTGTGTATCGCAGTTTAAAAGGTATGTGGGTACAGATTGTAGACGATGACGCGCGGATTACCCTCGCGTCAACGAGCCATAAAAAAATCGCCAAAAAAATTTCAAAAATAGAACAGGCGCTTTTACTTGGGCGTATGATTGCAAAACAGGCAAAAGAAAAACATATCTCAAAAATTGTTTTTGATCGCGGGGGTTATCGTTATCACGGGCGAGTCCGCGCTCTTGCTGAAGGCGCGCGAGAAGGCGGACTGTTATTTTAATCTATGCAACAGAAAATGAGACAATCAAATATGCGAGGCGCTGGAACGCCGGATGACGGCATCAATTCCGTTATTTTGGACATTGCGCGCGTTACGCGCGTGCAGAAAGGAGGCAAACGCCTCCGATTTCGTATCTGTGTGGGCATTGGGGACAAAAAAGGAAAAGTGGGAATCGCTCTTGCAAAAGGAGCTGACGTGCAAATTGCGGTTGAAAAAGCGACGCGAAAAGCAAAAAAAGATGCGATCACTCTTCGGATTACAGAAAACGGCACAATTCCGCATATAATTGACATATCGTTCAAGGCCGCGCGCATTCTTTTGAAACCGGCGCCACCTGGCACTGGAATCAAAGCTGGAGGCGTAATCCGGACCCTCTGCGATTTAGCCGGCATTCAAAACATTACGGCAAAAATGCTTGGAAACAACAATAAAATCACAAACGCGCAGGCATTTATTCGCGGATTTCAAAAACAATAACAACAAGCTAATATGTCAGTCAAAATTCACAATCTTACAAGTGTTTCTAAAACTAAACCAAAAAAACGCCTCGGACGCGGAAACTCAAGCGGAAAAGGCACCTATTCAACGCGCGGTATCAAAGGTCAAAAAGCGCGCGCCGGATCAGGAGGAATGCGTAAACGTTCCATAATGCGGCAACTTATCAAAAAAATTCCGAAACTGGGCGGATTCCGCACTCCCAGACCGTTGCCAGTTTCACTTTCCCTTGCAATAATTCAAAAATTTTACGAGGATGGAGAAACTGTAAATCGCGCATCGCTCGTTGCAAAAAAAATAATCACAGCGCGTAAAACGCGTGGAATAATCAAAATCATAGGAAACACGCGTGTAAAAAATCGCCTGCTCATAGAAGGCATACGGCTTTCAAAACAAGCGCAGAGCCTAATTGAAAAAGCTGGCGGCTCCCTTACAAAACAGAAAATATGAATATCGCGAAATTGAAACAAATATGGCATGCGAAAGACTTGAGGAGCGATATACTCTTTGTTCTTGGCATTCTCCTTATCTATAGAATCCTTGCTCACATCCCGATTCCTGGAGTGGACGTTGCCGGATTGAAAAATTATCTGGCAGGTAATCAAATTTTGGGTCTCTTAAATATTTTTACAGGCGGCGGACTTTCAAATTTTTCTCTTGTGATGCTAGGGCTTGGCCCTTACATTACCTCCTCAATCATCTTTCAACTTTTGACAATGGTTATCCCGCAGATTGAGGAACTCTCAAAAGAGGGGGAGCGCGGACAACAAAAAATTAATCAATGGACTCGGTACGCAACAGTGCCGCTTGCGATTCTTCAAAGCTACGCCACAATTGCTCTCATCTCCCGGACCGGACAAGGGGCTGGCGCAATTGTATCGTCAATGACAAATTTTGAATTGATTACAGCTATTATAAGCGTTACCGCCGGAACAGTTTTTTTAATGTGGCTCGGAGAATTAATTTCAGAGAAAAAAATCGGCAATGGAGCCTCTATTCTTATCTTTGCAGGCATTGTAACAGCCCTTCCGCAAGCGGTTATTCAGGCTTGGAGCGATCTTTCAACAAACCCAGGAGCCATCACCCAATATATTATGTTTCTCGCAATCGCCCTTATATCCATTGCCGCAATCGTGTTTATCACTGAAGGAGAACGAACAATTCCGATCTCTTACGCAAGGCAGGTTA
>CAYYGX010000002.1:34253-36390 GCA_964471805.1 uncultured Gammaproteobacteria bacterium
GCTCGCGCATTTACGGAGGATCAAAAACTCATCTTTCTTTGCGCGTAAATCCGGCCGGCATGATTCCTATTATCTTTGCGGTTTCTATCATAGTGTTTCCTTCATTTATCGCGCAATTTTTTTTGGGCGCGCAATCGCCGTTTCTTGTTAAAACCGCGCAATTTATTATTGATCTTCTCAATCCAAACCACATTTTTTACGGCGTTTTCTACTTTCTGCTTGTTGTGGGCTTTACTTACTTTTACACAGCGATTATATTTCAGCCGGCAAAAATCGCTGAAAATCTTCAAAAACAAGGAGGATTTGTGCCTGGAGTCCGCCCTGGAACCGAAACCGCGGGATATTTAGGCGGAATCATGAACAAACTTCTTCTTGCGGGCTCTTTATTTTTAGGCGTAATCGCGCTTCTGCCGGTTCTCATGCAGGGGACGCTCGGCATAAATCTTGTAATCTCCGGCGCTTCAATGCTCATTGTGGTTGGAGTCGTTATAGAAACGATCAAACAAATTGACTCTCAACTTATCATGCGCACATATGAAAATCAGTAAACGGCACAATATCCTTATTTTTGGTCCGCAAGGATCGGGCAAGGGAACGCAGGCTGAAATTTTGTCAAAAAAATTTGGCATACCGGCTATCTCTGCCGGAGCGGCTCTGCGGCGAATTGCGGACGAAAACAGCGAGCGCGGAAAAAAAATAAAAGAATATCTAAATAAAGGCGAGCTTGTGCAGGGGGATCTTACAAACGAAATTATGAGAGAGCGAATTCTTGAACATGATTGTGAAAAAGGTTTTATCTGGGACGGATTCCCGCGAAACGAAAAACAAATAAACTTTATTATTAAAGAACACATTCCGATTGACGCGATTATCGTACTCACTCTTCCTGATGAAGATGGGGTGAGGCGCATTGCCGGGCGGCGCACATGCGTAAACGGCCACTCATACCACATAATTTTTGCTCCGCCAAAAACGCCGGACGTATGCGACCATGACGGTCTCACTCTTGTTGTGCGCGAAGATGAAACCGAAAACGCGATCCGCGAACGATTACAGATTTATCATACTGAAACCGAACCGCTTATAGAAACGTTCCGTGGAGAGGGCATTCCGATTGTTGAAATTGATGCGCGACCGTCCATTCAAGATGTCGCAAATGAAATACAAAAAAAATTTATGAAACTAAAATATTTAAATAGGCAAAGTTAGAAACGCATGGTTCATTATAAAACTTCATCTGACATTGCCGCAATGAAAGAAGGCGGACGCAAACTCGCGCAAATTCTTTCTTACATTGCTTCTCTCATAGAACCGCTGGTTTCAGCAGATGAACTTGAACAAATAGCAAATACGGCGATAATAAAAGAGGGAGCAATCCCTGCTTTTTTGAATTACGACACCGGATATATGGGGAAATTTCCCGCGGCGCTCTGTATATCGGTAAACGATGAAATCGTCCACGGCATCCCATCGCGCGATAAAATTTTTAGGGAAGGCGATATTATCGGAATTGACTGCGGAATCTGGTATCAAAATTTGTGCGTTGACTCTGCAATAACGGTTCCATGCGGAAAAATAAGCGATGAAGCGCGACGGCTTATGTCTGTCGCAAAAGAGGCGCTATCAATCGGAATCAGAAGGTGTCGGGCGGGAAATCACATAGGAGATATAGGCGAGGGCATTCAACGATATGTGGAAGCGAACGGATTTTGTGTAATTAAAACTCTTGTTGGGCATGGAGTTGGACGCGCTGTGCACGAGGATCCGCAAATTCCCAATTTTTTTCCGTTTGATGAACGTCATCCAAACAATCGCGGGGCAAAAATTAAAGAGGGGATGACGCTTGCGATTGAGCCGATGATTTCTGTCAGTTCAGAAAAAACAAAACGCGGCCACGACGGTTATGCCGCGAGTACCGCCGACGGCTCGCTTGCGGCGCATTTTGAACATACGGTAGCGGTAACACAACGCGGAACAATCATTCTCACGCAATAAATGAAAACTCTCGCGATTGACTACGGAACAAAATACATCGGTCTTGCTATTTCAAACGCGCGCGAAACAGTGGCGCTTCCGTTTGGAATTCTGACTAATGACGAGGCGGTCATAAACAACATCGCGCGGATCATGAGAGAAG
>CAYYGX010000002.1:36464-39702 GCA_964471805.1 uncultured Gammaproteobacteria bacterium
AACTGTTGACATCCGGGCGCGGCAAACAAAAAAGCCGCCACGATCTGGCGGCCTGCCTTATTTTGGAATCGTATCTTTTTGGCGCCTGTTAAATTATTCTAAAATCACATTCACAAACGTTCTCTTCACGAGGTTGCCTGTAAAATTGCGCGCCTTTTTGGTTTTGAATTCAACGACGCCATCCTTCATCGCAAATAACGTGTCGCCTTTGCCGCGCTTTACGTGCGCTCCTGGATGAAAGTGCGTGCCGCGCTGTCGCACGATCACGTTCCCAGCGCCGACAATCTGTCCGCCGTATACTTTGACGCCTAAATACTGCGGATTAGAATCCCGCCCTAAACGGGTAGAACCGCCTGCTTTTTTGTGTGCCATAGTTTTATGTTAAGTCCGTGATTCACGTTAAGCAAAGACTATAGCACAAAATAAAATCGCTGTAAACTGCCCGATTTTGCCTTAAATAGCCGCCCCGTAAAAATTTCTGCTTGACTCTGCTCTGATGAGCAGGACGGCAGGAAATTCCTTCCCACAACCCCATCCTCATTCCGCCACGCCCTCGCTTGGGGAATGGAAATTTGCGGCGGCAGGATTTATAATAACTTTGTCAGTTTTCTTATGCTTTTGTCAAAATCTTTTTTAAGTTGATGCTCCCAAACATGGACAACACGCCAACCTTCTTTCTTTAAAATCCGATTTACAATTTTTGCCCGATCTTTGTTTCGCTGTATCTTTGGAACCCAATAATTACGTCGCGACTTAGGAATTCTACAATGCCATCTGCAACCATGCCAAAAACAAGAGTCCAAAAAAACGACAACTCTTTTCTTCTGCGAAACAATATCGGGCTTCCCTGTTAGGTTGGCGTGTTGGCTAAACGATTTTTTGAGCTTCTTTAGGGCAACTACTACTGCTCGCTCAAACTTTGTGTTCTTCGAGCGAACTCGTTGCATTACTAATGATCGACTGTTTTTACTGATCGTGTCCATTTATTTTTTGCGGCTAGAACACGTTCGCCGAAATGCTCGGCGAACGCCTTGGCTAACAGTGGGGGTACTGCGTTGCCAACGTGTTTTTGTTGAGTATCCATTTTGCCATAAAAAACAAAATCGTCGTCAAATGACTGGAGGCGAGCGGCTTCGCGGACAGTTATAGATCGGTTGTTTGCATAATGTAAGAAGCGACCAGAACCGGGATTGAGAAAATGGGCGGTAATCGTTTGAGCTATGCCGCTACGATGAAGACGGCCATATGCTTGGCTAAAATATTCCTGTTCACGACCTTTATCAAAACGACGATTTTTTGCCAAATCGCGATTACTTAACCCCTCCTCAATCTTATTTATTTTTTCCAAAAATTGCTCACTATGCGATCTCGCCATGTGGTTGCATAATATCTTCGCTCGCTGTCGCCGCGCGGCTTGGTAATCAGTAAACGCCACCATGGCATAGGCATCCGTTTCCTCGCCAGATTCAATGGGCGGCAAATCGCCAATCGCGTCTTCAACTGAAATATAAGGAGTCAAAATATTACTAAAGTCTTCTTCTGAAATCGCATCTTCCAAAATATCTCTCGCAAAAGGAAGTTTCTTATATTTCGGGGTAGGAAAATCTAGGGGAATATCGGCCGCATATTTATTTTGAACAGCCGCAATGATAAGTCGTTTGCGTAATTGCGGCACTCCGTAATCGTGCGCGATCACAACTTGCATATTCGAACTATAGCCCATTTTTTCCAATTCCTCCCGAATTTCTACAATAAAACGGCCCTTCGCGTAAGAGGCCGCATTCGGAACATTCTCAATCAAAATAAAAATCGGCTTCAGCAATCCAACAAAACGCAAAAACTCTTTCATCAATCTATTCCGCGGGTCGTTAATAATGCGATCTGATCTATTTACGGTTAGTGCCGAAAAACCCTGACATGGCGGTCCGCCAACTAAAAAATCAAGTTGTGTTCCACTACTCAATAAAGCGTTTTTGCGTATTGTTTTTTCATCTAACTTGCCTATATCCGCCCAAAGGTAAGGGACAGACGGTCTATTTCGCTTGAAGGTAGTTATAGCATCGGCGTCATGATCGACAAGCAGTATCGGTTGGAGTCCCCAGTTTTTCGGCAAAAGCGCTTTACAAAATCCTTCAGTCAGACCGCCTACCCCCGCGAACAAGTCAATGAATGTAAGGGTATGCGATTCTCTTTTCATATTTTTATTTTTCCGTTAGACACAAAGTTATCGTGAAAAAGAAACGGCTCAAGCTCTTTAGTCGCCGACTCATACAATCGCTTGCAGATGTCGTCAAACTTGTTATCAATTTCGTCGGCGGTTAATTGAATGCCGCGTTTCTCTAACTCGTGTATCGTTTGCTTTATAATTATATCAACATATCGCTGAAACATATACTCGCGCCAACGAACATGCTCGGTGTTGTACTTGTCTCGAATTTTGTGCGCGAGCGGAGCTTGTGTATTGATCCAGTAGATATTGTGTTCATAGTCTTGTCTTCGCTGATAAACGAGAGGATGTCGCGCATCGCAACTTACGGTATTGCCAGGATTGAGCGGGTCATCGTCAGAATTTGAAAGCAAGACAAGCGGGTATTTATTTCCTTTTGTTTTGTTTTCACCAGAGCCGCTTCCTTCGGCGGTTGAGCCGCCCTCTCCTTCCGTTTCCCCCTTTCCTTTTCCAGTCCCTTCGCCCTCGCCAAAACCGCCCGCATCGCCAGGATTAGTTCCAGCGAAAATCTCGCCGTACACCTTGGACATAAAGTTATTTTTCCATCGGTTCAGAAAATCGTTGAATATTGAGGTATTTTTGAGATCAATTTGCTGTTGCTCAAGCTTCGTCTGTTCAACCATTTTGTCGGTCAAGTCGTTAATTCGTTCACAAATCCACCACAGTAGAGCGTCAGAACGCTCGGTTTTAGCGAGATGTTCGCGGTCGTTCAGTACCAAATCACTTTCCGGATCTTCAAGAATCGGACACTCGCACTCGCCATACACAAATTCCGTCATTTCATAATTTCGCAACGCACCGCCAAGTTCGCTGATTTTATATGAGGCAATAATCCCGATATCTTTACTCTTGAAATTCACGCAATTGAGAGCGGCGCGATCGCCATAACGATTGAACGGCTCCTCCGAAGTGTAAAGAATGAATTTTCCTTTTGGAAATTTTTCGTTTGCAAGCGTTGAAGTCATCTCAAAACCCATATTATGGCTAAAATAAAAGGTTTAAGTAATGCTT
>CAYYGX010000003.1:0-34464 GCA_964471805.1 uncultured Gammaproteobacteria bacterium
CAACTGGTTTTTTCTGTAAATCCTCTACTGTTGAGGATCCGCTACTGCCGCCGCCAGAGGGAGCAAGAGTCAAAACCCCTCCGCTTGATGCGCTTGCCGGCGTTGTAACCGACACTGTGCTAGAAGACGACGAGTCTCCGCTCCCGTTTGTCGCTTTTATGTAATAGGAATAAGTTGTGGAAGCAGATCTGCCTGTGTCGGTATAAGAAACAGCATTCGCCGCTGTAGTTGTAACAAGCACCCCTCCGCGATAAATTTTAAAACCTGTTTCGTCGTTGCTGTTATCGGTCCACGACAACTGAACAGTGGAGGCATCAGCGGCTGTTGCCGCAAGGTTTGTTGGAGTATTCGGCACGTCTCCTCCTGTGGGGCCTCCAGAGGAAAAGTGGTTGGTCTTGATGATAAAAAAATTATTGTCAGTGTCTTTTATCACATTTGAATAACTCTCCCAACTGCCGGTTGAAGTATCATAGTACTTTGGAGTAATGCTGTCTTCTGAATAACCAGCGTCCGCGATCAAAACTGGATCATAATGCATGTAAATCGTTATATTCTGCACAAACTCCTCAATTTTATTGCCAGAGGAATCCCGCGCTTCAAAATTATAGGAAAGTCCAATGGGCTTATCTTTTGCATCTGGTTTTACATTCACGGTCGGCGTGATAGAGACAGTTAGAGTGCCCGAGGTTGCAATGGCGCCTGCTGGAATATCAATCTTAACTTCATCTTGCGGAGACCCGTTAACAATCTTGCTTAAAGTAACTGTTTGCGATTGCGAGGCGTCAAACGAAGAGCTTACTCCATCAGAGATGGTGATATTTTTTGAAGCCAAAGCCAAATTCTGCGTGTAGGAAGCTGTGCCTGCGACTGTGATTACTGTAGTTTCAGGCGATTCATAGTACCCGTTATTCACGTCTGATGCCGCAACAATGTGCCAAGTGTCGCCTTGCGTTACTTTTAAAGAATATGCGCCGTTCGTTGTTGCTGTGCCCGCGCTTCTATCGTTTTCAGACCATGCGCGGATAAATCCGGCTTGGGCCGCGCTATTTAACGTAATTGTCCCTGAAATCGTGGCATTGGAAGCGGAAAACTGTAGATCATTGCCGCTTGAAGTAGCGCCCGATGCAACAGTAACGCTTACAAGATTCGGGTTGAGTAAATCCCTCGTATCCCATGGCGGAATACCGGCGCCGATTTTATATGTGCCGGCTGGAACACGAAGCGAGTATGTTCCATCAGTATTAGTAAATGTTCCAAGCCCAGGTCCCCCTGGCCCCTCAAACTCGTCAACCATAGCTTGGGAACCAAAATCAGCAAACACCCATACAAGCCCATAGCCCGTACCTGTCATTGCGGTCCCATCGGGATTCTTCACAGTTCCAGTGATTATGGAGTCAAGCCGCTTTACTTTAAAATTGCGCGTTGCAACGCCCACATCTGCAACAGTAACTTTGACATCTTCGTTTATCGCCATGTACTGGCTTTGCCCAAACCACATAAACGAATCAATGAAAGCGTCTACATACCAATCGCCGCCAGAGACCGGCAAACTATACGCGCCAGTTGAAGCGTTTGATTCGGTAAATTGCCAGCCGCCGCCTTCGCGATCGCCGTTTATATAGGCGCGAATACCGATAACTTCTTCTCCAGTGTCATATGCTCCGTCAGCGTCCGCATCTAGATAAAAATGTCCCGAGATGGTGGCATTATTTTCTTTCACAATTAAGTTGACATCTTTTGATGTGTCAGCCGTAGCAATAGTTGCGGTTACGGTTCCGTTTAATGTATAGTCTGATCCCGGGGGCATGCTCAAGCCAACTTCATAAGTTCCTGCGGGCACATTGATTTCAGTGTATCCATTGACAAGCCCGCCGCCTGAAAACCCGCCTTGCTCCATGCCCGGTCCAAGTGCGCCTGTTCCCATAGAACTCCCTCCGCTTGTGATCATTCCCGCTTTTGTCATCATATCTTCCATAGGACCTCCAAAATCAAGTAAGGAGCCGAGAGAGGCATCTTTCACCCACACGCCTCCCCAAATGTCAGACACTTTAGTGCCGTCAGATTTTTTCACCCTAACTTTTAACTTTTTATTAGCGATCTTCAACTCAAAATTTTTACCGTTTGAAATTTCGTTTGCGGTAATGACAATTTTCTGCGGGCTTCCTTGATAGACATACTGATTGCTCATTGGCATAACTGTCACTCCCCATGTGCCAGCCCATACGCTTAAAGAATAGGCGCCAGTTTGATCAGTTGAGTCCATTGCAAAGCCAGCTCCGTCATAAAGCCACGCATTGACAATCACGTTTTGCATCGGATTTCCGTCTTCGTCCTGCACAAACCCGGTAATTGTGGAGTTTCGGCTCTTTAGATACATAGTGCCCGCATCCCCGGTTGCGCCAGAGGCAACAGTCACTGATTTTGGATCTGGCGAGCCATAATTGCCGAGCGATGAAAATACGTTTACCGTATATGTGCCGGCCGGCACTTTAACGCTAAACCTGCCTTGATTGTCAGTTTGCGAACCGTTACCTCTTCCTTTATTGCCGATAAGATCCACCCACGCGTATTGCACCGCTGTGTTATCCGGAGTTTTTACAACGCCTGAAATTATTGCGTCTGTTGGAGTTACCGGGAAATTTATGGTCTGTGATTCACTCACGCTATTTTCCGCGAAATTAGCTTGCATGGGAAATCCGGTATACACCCAGTCCGGTTCTGTGCCTTCATACGATGGTCTCACTTCAACCCACCACGAACCGCCTGAAACGCGTAAAGTATACACTCCGCTTGTCGAGGTTTTCACTTCAAAATAACTTCCGCCGCGCTCCCCATGAGAGCTTACCGATGCATTTGCCACTTCTTCTCCGCTGTCATAGGAACTATTGCTGTTTACGTCTTTAAACACTCTGCCGGTAATGATTTTTGGCGGAGTGATAAGATCTATCGTATTATTAGAAAGAGCAACACCGTTTTGTTTAATAACGCCAACCTCGCCGGTAATTTCAACCGAGAGTCCAGAAGGCGCGACAAATGCTTGTTCCCCACCCCACCCCAAGTTGACCTCTATCTGATAGGTGCCGTCAGACAAGCCGCCGATGCGGAAATATCCATTTTCATCCGTGCTTCCGCCGGCGTTATTCGCCCATAATTGATCATGCGCCATAACCCATACGCCGGAAACCGCTTGACTGCTTGGATTTAAGATCCTGCCTTTTAAATTCGGAGTTGCGACACGTAGCGCCTTGCCTGCAAAATTTGCAGAGGCCGCTCCCAAAGTCGCGTTTAAGTCTGTTGTGTCAGCATTGCCGTCTGCATTTGCGTCAAGAAAAGTTACGCCTCTATATTTGCGCGACGAATACACGCTTCCCCACCCGGGATATACTTCCAACGTATAAGTGCCGGGAGTAACACCGCCAAAGGAAAATGTTCCGCTTGCGGTTGTGTTTCCTCCATACCAGCCGCCGCCGTTCATTGGTCCTTCAACATAAAGCGACACCCATGCATTGGAAATTGCGGTATCAGGCGTTGGATTTTCTGAACTGACAGAGCCAGCCGGGGATGCAAGAGTTCCTGTGATATTTGGAGAAGTAAGGTTTAAATTTTTCGTTCTGGTCGCGGCATCTCCAGTAATCGTATGACACGCGCGCACTCGCGAGTAACTTGACTGCCCCCATGGCATTGCCTCAATTTCGTAAAGCCCGGCTGTTACATCGCCAAACGCGTATCTGCCTTGACTATTAGTCTGCGTCCACCGAGACATTCCATCTCCGCTACATCCTGCGCCATTAGCGGACGCTTCTCGCAGTCCAATTCCTATATTTGCCTGCGGCGTTACGCCAGTTGGATCATATAAAATGCCGGAAAAGCTGTTCGGGTCATTTGTCGGATCAATTAAACGAATAATCACTGAATTATTTGCAAGAAGCGGCTCGTCAGCGTCGTTTGTATCGCCGCTAACTGTGGAAAGAGCGCCGCTTGCAATTACTACTGCTTTTGCCGAAGGCGCAATATAAAAGCTATCCCAACTTGGGTTTACAGTGATTTGCCATGCGCCATCAGTTGGCGCGTTTAAACTAAACTGCCCTGTGCCAGATGTACTTCCGCCATAACATGTCCCCATGCCAGACGAAGGACAAAGATTGAGCCATACATTTGTCTGTCCAGTGCTCCCAGTTGGACTATAGATATAGCCAGTAATATTTGGCGTTGATAATTTGATGTTGCTCGGAGATGTCAAAGGAAGAGTGGAGACATCAATGTCATTTGAATACGCCGCATAGCCAGATGGCGGCTGGGCGCTCATATAATATCTCCCTGTTGAAGATAGGTAGAAAGAATATCTGCCGCACGAATCAGTCTGTCCGTTTGTCCAAAAATTGTCCTTGCTCATATTAACCCATGTATTTCCAAGCCCTTCGGTTGTTTCTCCAGGATCGCACTTGCCATTGCTGTTTGCGTCAGTAAAATCATAAGCGCTGTCGCTGTCTGCATCAGCATAAATATAGCCGTAAAAATTTGGCGAGCCGAAGCGCATGGTTCCAAGAGCAGTAATACCAGAAACGCTCACACCATCAACCCGAGTCCGAGGATATGAACAGAATTTTGCAACAGTTGTATCAGGATTTCCGCAATAAGATGGTTCAAGCTCTATATTATAGGTACCGTTTGCAACGCCGGCAAAAGTGAATGAGCCGCTTGCGTCTGTGGTGGTCCAACGATCAAAACTCCAATCGGATTTAAAAATATGCACATTGGAAGATGGGACAGCAGTGTCTGGAAAAGGGTTGGCGTCAGATGCGGCGCCAGTTGGAGTTTTTATTATGCCGGTAACATTTTCCGCGGCAATCGTGATATTTTGAAGATAGGGTCCGGCGCCTGTTACAGTAATAGTCGCAGAAGTGGTGAAATAGCGATTCACGTTCCAGTCATAATCAGAAGGAGTAACGTCTATTGTGTACGACGGAGCCGTAGTTGAAGAAGGAACATAAATTTTATACGAGCCGTCAGCGCCGGTTTTGGCATCTTGTTCTGTAGTCCAGCTTTGATTATGAATAGTGATGTCTGCACCATAAATAGGGGTGCTACCATCCGGCGCATACACCGTGCCATAGATCACTTTGGTTACAAAATTAATCGTTCCAATTGTTGTCGCGGCGTTTACTATTACAACCTGTTCGATGGATTTTGACGGAGCGGCGCCAGTAGAGCCAGTGCCAGGAGTGGTATACACAACATTATATGTGCCTGCTGGAACCACAAGCGCAAACTTGCCGTCTTTTTGCGTCTGCCCCCGATACCTTGTCCACGTGGCCGCATCAGTGTATGCCTCAACTGGAACCATATCAACCGCAGTTGTACCGTCAGTGTCTTTAATCGTGCCGGTGAGCACTCCATAGGTTGCATCATATATAGAGAAAGGTCGAGAAATCGATTCGTCGCCGTTTGTTGTTCGGACAATAACAGGTAGCGAATAAACGCTTGCGGAAAGCGCGGGCACGGTAATCGTAAGCGATGTGTCAGAGCCGCTCGTAACTGCCGCTTGCGCGCCTCCCACAGTAACTGTTGAACTGGCATTTACAAGGTTAAGGCCAGTTAAAATAACCGAGTCCCCCGCTTTTGCATATATTGGCGTGATGTTGTCAATTCTTGGATCAGTGGAAGCAATAACTGTTGTTGTGCTCGCGTTAATTAACATGGTTTCTCCACTAGTATTTTTAATATTTTGAACTGTTAGTTTGGCAGTTGCTCCTTGGGTTAACTGCAAGCCGTAAATTTTTTGGGTATTGGTGGCGCTTGCGTAGTCTGTATAGTGGCTATACGCATTGCGTCTGCTCAATACTTTGTTCGTCCCTGTTGGCGACTGAAGAGCGAAGTTTGCTAAATTCTCTGCGCTATACGTGTACGTTGCGGCAGTCATGTCCTCGGTTGTTTCAACAGGCTGATCAAACACGACTTTTATTGATGTCTCGCTAACTTGAATAGAATTAATTACTGGCGCGGTAGCAAACGCAAAATTCCCCGACCACAGAATGGTTCTTATGATTATAATACTGCCAATAATTTTTTTTGCGTGTTTTGAGAAATGCGGGTTCATAGAAAATTCAAAATTAAATTTTTTATTCCCTTGATTATCGCACTGCATATAAGATGTGTCAATATACAATCATATTCATATTCTTCATAGATAACCTTTGCGCAGTTTCTTGTGATACGATAGCGCAAAACGATGGGCTTCGTCGCGAACGCGCGCAAATATCTCTCGTAATTCCATAATTTCTTTTTTCAAAATTCTTGCCTCTTTATTGAATATCAGTTCAACTTTTTTTCTGGTTTTTCCTTTTGCGATGCCAACAATTGGGACAGAAAAATTCATTGATCTCGCGATTTCTGCTCCAGCATTCACCTGCGCTACTCCGCCGTCAATAAAAATTATATCAGGCAAATTCCATTCGTTATGTGTAAAACGCCGTCCTAAAATTTCTTTTAGCATTTTGACATCATTTATGCCTTCAACTGTTTTTATTTTGAATTTCCTGTATTCTTTTTTATCCGGCTCGCCTCTTGTGAACACAACCATGCTCCCGACCGCATATTTACCGCTGATATTAGAAACATCATACCCTTCAATTCGCTGAAACGGAATTTCAGGCATTTCCTCTTTTTTTATTAGCGCTACATCTCTGATATGTTTGAGATTATAAAGTTGATTTCTAATTCGCGCCGCTGATTCAAAATTTTCTTCTTTGCTCAATCTTTCCATTTCACGGACGAGGTTTGCTATGACGCGCTTTCGTTTCCCACTAAAAAATAAAATGAGATTTTTGATTATTTTTTTGTACTCGCGCGGAGTAATAGCGCCGATGCATACGCCCTGGCACTCCCCAAGATGATAATAAAAGCAAGGTTTTGATTTTTTTTGATTTGCCGGCGGTTTGCACGAGCTAAACGGAATTATTTTCCGCACAAGTTTCAGTAATGATTGAAGCAGATCTCTGCTTTTGAACGGGCCGAAGACCGCTTGATAGAGCTCGGTAGTTTTTTCTAATTCTCTCCCTCGCGCCGCGAGCACGCGCGGGTAAGCGTCTTTTGTAATCACGGCATACATAAAACTTTTGTCGTCTTTTTGTTCTATGTTGTATTTGGGCTGATATTTTTTAATAAGCTCCGCTTCTTTGAAGGTTGCTTCCAGCACAGAGTCGGTTTTGATAGAGTTAATTGATGCGATATGCGCGACGAGCGCTTCGGTCTTCGCGTCGTGGGCTTTCGTGAAATACGAGGCAACGCGTTTTTTGAGCGATCCCGCTCTGCCGACGTAAATGACGACACCGTGCGCATCTTTCATCAGATACACGCCGGGAGTGTTCGGCAAATGCTTGACAGAGTGTGAAATATATGATTGAATGCTGTGTTTCATAAAAACAAATCTGCTGTAGCTATCTTTATTGAGGGTGAAGGTATGTTATGGCAAAGTTGTTTTATTTTCAATATGAGTGAAGAAATTAGTCAAGAATTATCCAAAGGAGGGGAAATAGAAAAAAATGTTAACGGATTATTTGCAGAATCTGTGAAGAGTGCTCGTGAAAAAAAGGTCTATCAGTAGAAGAATTAACGGAAATATTAAAATTCCATAAAGACGAGATTATAATAGATATTGAAAAAGGAATTTATTTTCCACCTTACGGCATTTTTCAGGAAATATGTGAAGCCTTAGACATACCTGAAGAAGAGCGAGATAATTTATATATGTTTGTCAACGAAAAAAGAATAGGAAAGGGCGGTAGATTTGCAGAACCGACAAGACAAGAAAGATATGATGGTGAAGAGGTGGTCAAGAACAAGTAGATTAATCAACCGTTTCAAAACTAAAACCGCCTTTGCCGGGCGGTTTTATCGTTTACACATACTTTTTCAAATACTTTCCTGTTAAACTTTTTTGATTTCGCGCCACGTCCTCCGGCGTGCCGGTTGCAATTACGCGTCCTCCGCTTGTGCCCCCTCCTGGCCCCAAATCAATAATATAATCCGCTGTTTTAATAACATCCATGTTGTGCTCAATCACCACAACCGTATTCCCCTGTAATACAATTTTTTGGAGTACTGTCAATAATTGACGGACGTCGTCAAAGTGCAAGCCTGTTGTTGGTTCGTCGAACAAATAAAGTGTTCGCTCTCCTACTCGCCGTGAAAGCTCTTTAGAGAGCTTAACGCGTTGCGCCTCTCCTCCAGAGAGAGTGTTTGCCGGTTGTCCGAGTTCAACATATCCTAAACCCACTTCGCGCAGTGTCTTTAAGCGGTCTCCGATTGCCGGAATATCCTTAAAAAATTCATAAGCGTCTTCAACTGTCATTGCAAGCACCTCGGCGATGTTTTTCTTTTTATAGTGAACTTCCAATGTTTCGCGATTAAAACGTTTGCCTTTGCAAATGTCGCACGTTATGTAAACAGTCGGAAGAAAGTGCATTTCAATTGCAAGATAACCATAACCTTGGCAGTTTCCACACCTGCCGCCGTTGACATTAAAAGAAAATCGCCCTGGTTTATAATTTCTGAATTTGGCTTCAGTTGTTACAGAAAATATGTCCCGTATATGGCTAAACGTGCCGGTATATGTTGCCGGGTTTGATCTCGGGGTTCTTCCGATCGGGGACTGATCAATCAAAACGGCGCGGTTTAGATATTCCGCGCCCTTTATTTCTTTTACATTTTCCTCGGTGTTTTTAATACGGTTTAAGCGCCGAACAATATTTGTGTACAGCACATCATAGAGAAGCGAACTCTTGCCAGAACCGGAAACGCCAGTAACACAGACAAAACGCCGGAGCGGAATTTCAACAGTGATATTTTTGAGATTATTCGCCCGCGCGCCTATGACGGTAAGTTTATCAAGGTTATTTTTTCTCCTCTCGTTGGGCACAGGGATGGCTGTTTCTCCGCGCAGATACGCGCATGTGAGAGATTTTTTATTTTTCAGGACTTCCGGCATTTCCCCGGAGCAGACAATTTCTCCTCCGTGTTTTCCTGCCCCAGGTCCGAAATCAACAAGATAATCGCTCTCCCGGATCGTGTCTTCATCGTGCTCAACCACAATAATCGTATTTCCGATATCGCGCAGGTGTTTCAAAGTTTTGAGAAGCCGGGCATTGTCCTCTTGATGAAGGCCGATTGTTGGCTCATCAAGAACATAGAGCGCGCCTACAAGATGAGAGCCTACTTGAGAGGCAAGCCTTATGCGCTGTGCCTCGCCACCGGAAAGAGTGCCTGCTTTGCGGTTTAAGGTTAAGTATTCCAGTCCAACGTCCATCATAAACTGAAGCCGATTTAACACCTCTTTCATAATTGATTTTGAAATGTCCTGTTGCCGCGTTGATAGTTTTAGAGTAAGAAAAAAATTAGTCGTCTCTTCAATCGTCATTTCCGCTAGTTCAACGATATTTTTACGGTTTATGAGCACTGAAAGAGCCTCGCCGCGGAGCCGTTTTCCAGAGCAGACAGAGCATGGAATTTCAGAAAAAAGAGACTCTGTTCCCAAACCGTGGCAAGTTTCGCACGCGCCATAAGGGCTGTTAAAACTAAAGAGGCGCGGCTCAATTTCCGGAAAGCTGAATCTGCATGAAGGACAACTAAAAGTGGAGGAAAATGTATATTCAACTTCATCTTCAAATCGCACTATGATTACGCCATTTCCATAATCAAGAGCTGTTTCAATGGCCTCGCTCAACCGCTCGCGCTTATCGCGTTCTTCATGCGCTGATGCGCTTTGTTCGTCTTTTGGAAAATCATTTTTATAAAGCGTGTCAACCACAAGTTCAATTGTGTGGCGTTTTTTTGGATCAATCTCAATTTTGTTTGAGAGAAGTCGCAAGATCCCATCAACGCGCACTTTCATAAAACCAGAATTATACATATTATAGAGCATTTGATAGTATTCACCTTTTCGTCCGCGCACAATCGGAGCAAAAATTACGACTGCCTGATTTTTTTTAGAATGTTTGACATCTTTTTGCGTTAAAAGAACCGCATCCGCTATTTCGTCGGTTGTCATTTTTTGAATCCGATTGCCGCACTTTGGACAGTGGGGTTCTCCGATGCGCGCAAAGAGCACGCGCAGATAGTCGTAAATTTCAGTGATCGTCGCGACCGTTGAGCGCGGATTTGCGCTGTGGGCTTTTTGGTCTATGGAAATTGCCGGGGATAATCCTTCTATTTCATCAACGTCCGGTTTTTGCATTTGCCCCAAAAATTGACGCGCGTATGAGGATAGCGATTCCACATAACGCCTTTGGCCTTCGGCAAAAATCGTATCAAAAGCAAGCGAGGATTTGCCGGAGCCCGAAACCCCGGTAAAAACCGTCATTTTATTGCGCGGAATCTCCAGAGATATATTTTTTAAGTTATGCTCCCGCGCGCCTTTGATGGTGATAGAATTTGTCATAGTTTAAAATGTTTCTAAAATGTTATGAGTGCCAACACGCAAAAGATGGTATTCATCATCGCGTATTTTTTGAAGAATGACGCGGTAGTTTTTTGTTACCGATAATTCATACACGCCTTCTCTCGCGTATTTTTTGAAAATTTTGAAGCGGAGCGAAGGATAATAAAAGCCGTATTCAACAAATAAAGCAAGTTTTTTATCAACTTGCTTTTGTATATCCTGCGGCAATTTTCTATATCCTTTATCAAACTTTTCTGTATTATGAAGCGTCATGCTTTTAGAGAGTCAAGATGTTTTTGAAGTTGCTCGGCATTAGTGATTGTAGTATATCGTCCTTCTTTAATATCACGCAACGCTTCCTTGATATCTTTAATCTCTTCTTTGCTCATCGGATCAGCATATTCTTCTTTATGAGCGCTTATTTTAACTGGTTTTAACATTATGCATTTTTGCGACGTTTCAGCGATAAATAAACTTCCCTTATCAATAGAAAATTGTTTGCGAATTTTAAGGGGGATCGTAACTTGATAGTGTTGATTTGTTTTAACAAGCGTCTGGGTTTTTGCGTTCATTACTTAAAAATTTTAAACCGCTAAACTTTGATTTAAGCGAGTTAAAATGTATTAAAATAATATAATAATGCTATAGTACATTTTTGTATTTGTCAAACTTGACAAGAAGTGGTAGGATAATTTTGTCTCGCAACTTTACCTTGAAAGGAATGGGTGTTTTTTAGCGGGATAACACTCATTCTCTTTTCTTTTTCACTGGTTTTTCCAATTTCCGTTTCAATACCTTCACTTCGTCCCGTAACACCGCCGCGAGTTCAAATTCCAAATTCTTCGCGGCTTTGCGCATTTCAATTTCTTTTTCGGCAATGATCTTTTCAACTTTTCCGCGCGGCGCGGCTTTCAGTTCAAGATCAAGAATCTTCTGTACTTCCTTATCTTTTATCCTCCAAATTTTCGTGATATCGCGAATTTTTTTCTTGATAGTCTGCGGCGTGATGCCGTGTTTTTTATTATAGGCGATCTGCTTGTCGCGTCGCCGGTTGGTCTCGTCAACCGCTCGTTTGATAGAGCCTGTAATAACATCCGCATACAAAATAACTTTGCCTTGCACATTGCGCGCGGCTCGGCCTATTGTTTGAATAAGCGATGTGTCTGAACGCAAAAATCCTTCTTTATCAGCGTCTAGAATCGCCACAAGAGTAACTTCCGGGAGATCAAGGCCTTCGCGGAGCAAGTTTACCCCTACCAAACAATCAAACACGCCTTTTCTAAAATCAGTGAGAATTCGGATACGATCAAGCGTTTTTATGTCGCTGTGCAGATACCGTGTTTTAATGTGGCGTTCAACTAAATACGAAGTTAAATCCTCTGCCATTTTTTTGGTAAGCGTAGTTACAAGCGCGCGTTCGCGTTTTTCCGAGCGCGCTGTAATTTCGCCGATCACGTCCTCAATCTGGCTCCCGTTTTTGTTCGTCTCAACAATCGGCCGCACTTCAACCTCTGGATCCACTAATCCGGTTGGACGAATGATCTGCTCCACTATCTCCGATGATATGCCAAGCTCGTATGCGCTTGGAGTTGCTGAAGTAAAAATACATTGATTGATGCGCGCTGTGAATTCTTCAAATGTGAGCGGACGGTTGTCGCGCGCGCTTGGTAGCCTGAACCCATGTTCAATAAGAGTATTTTTACGGGACCTATCTCCTTCATACATGCCGCGAAGTTGAGGAGTTGTTACATGAGACTCGTCTACAATAAGGAGAAAATCCTTTGGAAAATATGAGAATAGAGTCGCTGGCGGTTTTCCGGAAGCTCGGCCGTCAAAATGGCGCGAGTAATTTTCAATTCCAGAGCAGTAGCCAATCTCCCGCATCATTTCAAGGTCATAGTTTGTGCGCCGTTCCAGCCGCTCCTCTTCAAGAAGAAGCCCGTGTTTTTTGAAATGCGCGAGGCGTTCTTTCAGTTCATTGCGAATTGTTTTGATTGCTTTCAGTTTCTCTGGCTCAAGTGTTACAAAGTGGCGAGCTGGAAAAATTATAAAATCATCGCGTTCACATATTAGTTTTTGGCTGATCGGATCTATCTCAAGAATTTCTGCGACGAGCGTTTCATTTAGTTCAATGCGGTAAATAACCTCGCCTTTTACCGGCATTATTTCAAGGATCGGCCCTCGTGCCCGAAATTTTCCTCGTTCAATTGAACCGCTTGTTCGCGCGAACCCTAGCATAATCAGTTTTCGCATCAGAATGCTTCGTTCACATAGCGCGTTTTTTTTAATATAAATTACCTCTTTTTCGTAATTTTCCGGAGATCCAAGTCCATAAATACAAGAAACCGATGAGACTACAATTACATCGCGTCGCGAGAGCAGTGATTGGGTTGCTCTGTGGCGCAGGCGATCAATCTCATCATTGATTTGAGCCTCCTTTTCTATGTATGTGTCTGTCGGCGGCAGATATGCCTCTGGCTGATAATAATCGTAATAAGAAACAAAGTATTCAACCGCGTTTTTTGGAAAAAATTCTCGGAATTCATTGCATAGTTGCGCGGCAAGCGTTTTATTATGAGCGATTACAAGTGTCGGCTTTTGAACATTTTGTACAACGTTTGCAATCGTAAAAGTTTTTCCTGATCCAGTAACCCCAAGAAGGGTTTGATACTTTAGTTTTTTTGAAAGACCTTGAACTAACTTCTTAATCGCTTTTGGTTGATCGCCGGATGGTTTCAAGTGTGTTGTAAGACAGAAGTTCATAGACTCGCAAATTAATAAAACGCGGTGCTTGAGATGCCCGCGATTGTTGTTGGTGGGCCGGGAGGGATTCGAACCCCCGAAGGCGCGAGGCCAACTGGTTTACAGCCAGTCCCATTTGTCCGCTTTGGTACCGACCCTATGGAGCCCACGCGCGGATTTGAACCGCGGACCTACTCCTTACCATGGAGTTGCTCTACCACTAAAGCTACGCGGGCAAAACATTTCTCACCCAATCCCCTTCAACTCTTGAAGCAGTTGATCCAATCCTTCATTTGCAGGATTATTCTTTTTTAGTTTCAAATAATATTTCCAACCGAGCTCTTTTTGTTTCGCCATAATGCATATTTTCGTGATAAAATGAAGCATCTTTGGGTTTGAAGGCTCCAAGGTTACCGCTTTCTTGGCGTTTTGTAAAGCATCTTCCAGTTTCTCTAATTTAAGTTTGGTTTCCGCAAGTTCAAGATAATGAGACGCAGAGACATTTTTTAATCGTTGCGCAAGTTTTACTACATGCTCCCATGTAGCTTCGGCATGGAGAAAATTTTTACTTTTCAGATAAATCTCGGCAAGAAGTTTATAAGCTTGGAGCGATTTAGGATTTTCTTTAATGATATGCAAGGCCGCTTTTTCCGCATCATCAAATTTGTCCGTACTCAGCAATTCCTTGGCCTCAACAAGTTTTGCTCCATCTTCCCCGCTAAAAGGAAGGCCATCCGCGCCGTTTTTGTGTTTTGTAAATTCCTTCCAGTATGCGTTTTTTATATCTTGTAAATTTTTGTAGTATGGATGCAACCGTCCCAGTAAACGCGCCGCAGATTTAATGCTTGGAATACGCGAAGAAATTTTTGAAATCGCAACCTGAAATTTTCGTTTGAGCCGTTTTTCAAGGAGAAAACGTTTCTTGTGTTTTTCGCGCAAGACTTCCTCAAATTTAATTTCACGCAAAATCGGCATTTTTCTTCCGATAATAAAAGCAATCAAAGCCAATGAACAAATAAAAATTAAAAATGCGATAATATTAAGCATGCAATTGCACAACAGTTAAAATTTTATTGAATTCCTCGGCTTTCATGCCAGCGCTTCCGACAAGGACGCCATCAATTTCACTTTCTTTACAAAATTTTTCTATATTGTCGCCGTCAACGCTTCCTCCATATAGAATGGCCGTATTGCTCTCGCACACCGCGCGCGAAAATGTGTCAATGAGAGCTTGGTGTATTACCCTTAGCATATACAGCGCTTCAGACACTTCTGCTGTGTGTCCGGTTCCTATAGCCCATACAGGTTCATAGGCAATAATTAATTTTTGATTTCCCGCTAGTTCAACTTTTTCCAGCGCAGTTTCTATCTGCCGCCGCACAATATGATCTTTCGCGCCGTTTCTTCGTTCTTCCATTGATTCGCCGACGCATAAAATTGGAACCAGCATTTCATCAATCGCGGCGCGGACTTTTTTATTTATGTTTTCCGAAGTTTCTAAAAGATGTATTCTTCGTTCAGAGTGCCCGATGATGACGTGGCTACACCCTACCGATTTTAGATGCGCCGGCGAGATTTCTCCAGTATAGGCGCCAGAATTTTCCCAAAAACAATCCTGCGAAGCAGTCATTATAGGCGTATTTTTTAGAGTTAAACTTATGCGCTCTATATTTAAAAAAGTTGGCGCAAGTATTATAGAAAGTTTCATTGAATCAAACGGCATTCGCGCGACTTTTTTCGCAAGCGCAAATTCATCGCGCGGCGCAAGTTTCATTTTCCAGTTGGCAATCAGGTATTTCATACTATTTAAAAATTTCCTCAAATACTACTTCCAGTTTCCTATCAATATTTTCCGATAATTTCTCGTGCGGAATTTTCAAATGATCCAAAACAGTTTCAAATTTTTTAAATCCTCCGTCGCTTCTTAATTCAACCCATTCAACCTTTCGGCTATTTAATTGTTTTTTGTTGGTATCTGAAAGTTTATCTGCCACAAAAAGTCTGCTATCTCTTGCTATAACTGCGTCAGCACTTTCTGGATTACCGCGACCCATTAATTTAACCTCGCATTTGTGCTGATTTTTACCTTCAACCAAATAAAAATCAATCTCTCTCTCAAAATCATCTGCTTCAATAACTTTACCGTTTATTTTAAGAGCATAATTTTTACTTGGAACGCCGTATAACCCGCACAAAGTTTGCATTAAAGGTTTTTCAACTCTCTTGCCTGCGGTACTCCATAGGCCGCCTCTCAATGCCGCCCTTTTTACTGCTAGCGTATTTATCACAATTAAACTTTCGCTAACATTTAAATCAACACTTACTCCTTTAAATTTAATAGTTAATGTGAGATCGAGGTCGTGTTCTGTATCCACAAGATTTTTAATGGCCTGATAAAGAGCGTCATAATGTTCGTTTGAAGCGTCAATCACAATTTCCTTTGTTGAGGAATTAAACATATTGTGAATTGTCTTTTCGTTTAGTCCCGAGTTTATCGCAATATCTCTAGCAGGCAAATTAGGATTAAGAAATTTCTTTTTGTACCAATCTGCTGTTATCTCATTACTTTTAAGCTTTGCGTCAACAACTTTTTTGAAAAAATCAACGGCAAATTGTAAAAATTCCGCATTTATTAAAGTAACAACTTCAATACGGTAATCCTCGCCCTTTAATAACTTTTTTATAATATTTTTTGCTACTTGTTCTGTTATTGTCATATTTTTTATTTTGATAATGAAATAAATATTTTTATATCAATAAAATTAGGCTGATTATTTTTTGAATTAAACAAGTTATTGCCTTTATACAACTCCTCTTTAATCCGGTTAATATATTTTGCCTCTTTTTCGGTCAAAAAGAAATTTCTATCTAAATTTGCCGCCGCTCGGCCAACCGTACCGCTACCGGCGAAAGGATCAAAAACTAAATCCCCAACAAATGAATAAAATTTAACTATCCTGTTGCAAAGCTCAATGGGAAAAACAGCACTATGTATCCTGTCAAAAGTGGGGTCAATTCTCCAAATGTTCGTCGTTTCGTATTTGTCCAAAACCTTGCTTCTTTTAACCTTATCCCAATTATATTGGTGTATATTCCAATCAATCAATTTATCCGTTTTCTTTCTATAAACCATTAACATTTCTGAAACCGCATTTGGTTTATAACCGAGAGGCTTTCTGTGTTGTAAAAATCCCGCATTCCTATTTTTTACGCTTGCCTCTGGTTTAACCCAGACAATATCGTCAATAAATTCCCAGCCCATTTTTACCAACAATGGGTGAATATCGTAAGGTATTGGATACCTTTTGCTGGCATGAGCCCGACTTATTCTCGGAATAATAATTGGCGAGGTGTTAAGCACAAAAAATCTGCCCTCTTTAGTAACGCGATGAACTTCCTTAAATACATTTTCCAAAAAATTCAGATATTCAGCATAGCTTTGATAAATAGAATAGTCTCTTGCATTGTAATATGGCGGCGAAGTAAAGGTTAGATGTATTGATTCGTCGGGAACAGATTTTAAGGCTTCTTGTACATCGCCTTGCACTACTGTATTGCGCAAAAAAGAAGGAAATTCATCGTGTTTCTGTAAACTATTTGATTTATAACTAAAACCATTTACTTCCTTATTTATTACTTCTTTTATCAATTCATTCGGGTGATTAAGTAGTTTTTTTAACTCTTGCTTTATATCTAACCTGTTAGTAAAAACAAGTAATCCTCGTATTGCTTGCATTATTACTTTTGGGTCGTTATCGGTTAAGAAGTTTATTAAAGATGGTATTGACTTATAGTGTCTCAAACGACCTATTGCAGATACGGCTTCTCGCCTAACTTCTGTGCTTTCGTCAATGCTTGCATATTTTACAAAAACAGGAAGCAAAGAAATATCAGACATCTTTGCTAAATTTTTTACTGACAATGCCCTGATATTCTCATTTTGATTGTTTAGCAAATTCAATAACGGCTCTCTGCTATAACCATTTTCTAAACGACCCAGCTTTTCTAAAACATATACTATTGTCCCGTCATTTTGATTCTGTAAAAACGATAAAAGAGATTGAGTGTCGTTTTTCAACTCATCAATCATTTCCCTGTTAACTTGCTTGCTTAAAAATGATCTATTCATATTGATTTTCAAAGTCTATCACATCACTCAAAATTCTCAAATATCCAATACGCGAGCGATTTGGCGTCCTGAAATCTATCTTCTGATGTTTCCGCGCCAAGGATCGCAATAATAATATTTTTGCCGCTTTTATTTTGGGCTTGAAATACAAGGCAGTATCCGGCGGCGTCCGTGTGCCCGGTTTTTCCCGCGGTAATAGTGAAAAGATCAGTTGTTAGAAGATCGTTTGTGGTTGTTATGCGGCGCTCTTTAGTTTTATTGCCGTTTAAGAGGTAAAAAGAATATCCCTCTTTCATTGTTGTAGTTTGCAAAAATTCGTTTTTGAATATCTCGCGGGCAAGAAGCGCGATTTCAAAAGCGGTTGATATGTTTCCTGAAGCTAGGCCCGACGGTTCAACAAGGCGCGTGTTTTTGAGCTCTAGTTGCGTTGCGAGTTTTTGCGTTTTTCTAGCGTAGGAATCCAAGAAACCGCCAGCGCGAGCAAGAGAGATCGCGACGCTGTTGTCGGAAGAAACGAGCGCAAGATGTAAAAAATCCCGCGCAGTCGCTATTTCACCTCGGTAAATGTGCGATTGTCCGCCAGAACGCGCATCAGTCTCCTCTACAGTTATCTCGCGCGCGAGATTATTTCCGGATTCTGTAAGATAAATATAACTTGTGATTAGTTTTGTAATGCTCGCAATTTGCCGGCTTTCATTGCCATTTTTATTGAATAGAACCCGGCCGGTTTCTCCGTCAAGCGCGAGAGCAGAGGGCGAATCGAGGATTGGCTCAACCGCATAAGTGTTTATTTTTGTGAATCCAGGCGTTTCAAAATGCGGCGCGCCATATACTGCCCCCTGTCCTTGCGGAAGCGAAAAATTTGATATAAAAAGCGTGAGCAGAATTTTTGTCAACATATTTCTATTCCCGCATAGCCGTTATTTTTTGATTTAATTCATAATATTCGGGAAGTTGTTGAACGCGCTCTATGCCAAGCCCTTTTAAGAATGTCGTGCTGATATTATACGATTGATCCGAAGAAGCGGAAAATTCTTCAACAAGACCCGCGATTGTAAGATTTTTTAGAATAACAACGCAATTGACTCCGCGAATATCCTCAAGCTCCGCTCTTGTCAAAGGCCCGCGATACGCAAGAATCGCAAGCGTGTCAATTTGCGCCTGCGTGAGCGCAGTCTCCTCATCTTTAATAAGTTTTTGCACGAGAATTGCATGCTCTGGGGAAGTTGTAAGTTCTGCGCTTTTTCCATTTGTCGCAATACGTATGCCGCGTCTGTTTTTCTCGTACTCTTTTTGGAGCGAGTCTATTGCGTCTGCCACTTCCTGCGTTGAAACGCCGGTTAAGCGCGCGATTGCTGAAAATGTCATTGATTGTCCGGATCCGGCGAGGATCGCTTCAATTTTGCTCTGATGATGCATAAAATTTTTCAATGGTAATTTCGCCCCATGCGGACTCTTGTCGGATAAAAATTGCGCGAGCTTTTGCAAGTTCAAGAAGAGCGAGAAAATTTATAATAATCTCATGTCTATACCTAGTTTCTACTAGTTCCGCAAATAGCACGCGTTTCGCGCCTTCAAGATATTTTTGAATCGTCGCTACGCGTTCATGAAGGTTAAAAATTCTCCTCGCAATAATGCTTTGAGGAATATTAATTTTCGCGATTTTGCAGATAATGCGCGCAAACGCGCTATGGATTATTTTTTCGGAAATATCTATTTCGTTTTTATTTGTTAAGGTTGCGCGAAAATTTGCGCCAATACGCGCAGTATATAGAGCATTTTTTCTTTTAGTCCAAATACTGTTCAGTTTTATTGTAACCGCGCGATATTCGCGATATTGCTTCAAATGCGCCACAAGATCATCTGCGTCTTCATCCGCTTCCTCAAGATGAGGCAGTAAAAGTCTAGTTTTTAATATCACAAGACGGCTACCGATTTCCAAAAAATGAAGCATGATTTCAAGCGGCGTTCCGGGATTTTGACTGACGTAAATTAAGTATCTGCGACTCGCGCGAGTGAAATGGTAGAAATTTCAATTTTTTCCTCTTCAATCAATGAAAGCAGAAGATCAAGCGGACCGTCAAATTGTTCTAGTTCAATGCGCACTTCAGGAAGTAAAAATTCCCTTTACTTTTTCTAAAATTTCAAATCGCATGAGATCGCGGGCAGTAATTAGAATCGTCAAAAAAATCAGCAACCAAAATCCAATTAAATGAACCCATGTTTCGGTGTTCATTGAGAGGGCCTTTCCTTTGAATTTTTCAATAATCACAAATAAAACGCGTCCTCCATCAAGGGCGGGGATCGGAAGGATATTGATAATGGCAAGATTTAATGATAGCAGAGCTACAAATTGAATAATATAAATGAAGCCGAGTTCAGCTGCGCGTCCGGAAAGCGCGGCGATCATAACCGGCCCGCCAATGTTTGGGCTGACGCTACGGGTTAGAATAAGATCTTGAATAAGATGAAAGAATCCGGTTACGATTTTTCCGCCTGTCGTCGATATAGTTTCCGCGCTTTTATAAATCGCTATGTGCATCGGATAACGAATAATGCCGACTGATCCAAGCGCAACGCCAACTCCGATTTTTTTTGTCTCTGGTTCAGTATCGTTTACTTCATTTTTAATATGAAAGGTTACGAGTTCTGGAGTGAGTTCTTTGGTGAATAGATCTTTTCCTCTACGAAACTGAATTAGCACCGGCTTTCCTTCTTTGTCCGAAATAAATGATTGCAATTTTTCAAGTTCGCTAAATGGCGTGTCGTTTACCGTTATAATACTGTCGCCTGCTTTTATTCCCGCACGGCCAGCTGGGCCTTTGGGTTCAACGTACAAAATCGCAATGTATTTTTCTTTGATAAATTTTTCCGGAATGTTTTTGTCGGTTAAATCACGTGGAAATCCAACCATGTATCCAACCGAAAAAAGAACTAGCGCCAGTATAAGGTTCATGAGAACGCCTGAAACAAGAACCACGATGCGTTTCCACGGCGCTTTATGCGAAAAACTGTCGGGATCGTCTTTTGATTCCCCATCTTGACCTTTTAAGTTTACAAACCCTCCGATCGGAAGCCAATTAAGAGTCCATTTTACTCCGTCCTTTGAGGTATGTAAGAGCGAAGCGCGCGGCGGAAATCCGATTCCAAACTCTAAAACCCGCACCCCAAAATATTTTGCGCTGACAAAATGACCAAACTCGTGAACAACGACAAGCACAGAGAGAATGATAAGAAAAGCGATTATAGTAAGTAACATAGGCGAATAACGCATTGAATTTTTTGCGCGGAAATTTTTTAGGGTTGAATTTTTATTCCCGGCCCCATTGTTGAACATACTGTGATCGTTTGGATAAACGATCCTTTAACTCCTTTTGGCCGCAGTTTCCGCGCCTCTCCTAAGAAAATTAGTATATTTTCCTCAAGTTTTTTGGCTTCCCAACTGATCTTGCCGACGATTTGATGGATATTGCCTGAATCATCATTTCTAAATGTAATCTGCCCTCCTTGCAATTTTTTTATTGCCGCGGCCGCGTCTGTAACAACCGTTCCATTTTTTGGAGAAGGCATAATGCCTTTCACTCCAAGTATCTTTGCGATTTTTGTTAGTTCTTTCATAAAATCCGTTGTGGCAACAGCAATGTCAAAATTGATTTTTTGCGATTGCGCGATTTCGTCCACTAATTCTTTCCCGCCAACAATAAAGGCTCCAGCGATTTTTGCCTCTTTCTGTTGTGATTCAGTAAAGGCGGCGATACGCAACGTTTTTCCAGTGCCGTGCGGAAGCGTTGCAAGTCCGCGAACAGTTTGGTCTGATTTTTTTGAATCAATGCCAAGCTTTATATGCGCTTCAACTGATTCGTCAAAACGCGCTCCTGTAAGTTCTTTTAAGAGCGCTATTGCCTCTCTGATCGGGTAAACGCGCTTTGCTCCTATTTTTGCAAGAGCCGCGCGAAGACGTTTTGATTTTTGAGACATAAATTTGCGTGGTGTAAACGAATGATCCCTCCTTAAGCCACTCTCCCACCTTTATTTAATGGAGCAACTATATCATCAAATTTTTTCTCGGTCAACGTTTTTGCAAATCCTGCCTGCCGGTAGACTAGGAAAGAATATAACAGTTTAATAAATTCTAGAACGAGAATGACAACGGTAACTTCCGCGATAATCATGGCCCATTCAAGCGATCCGAGCTCTTGCACATGCAGAAACCGAGCAAGTGGAGGCGCGTAGAGCGCAAGCATCTGAAGCGCAAAACTTACTGCTACAGCAAGAATCAGCCATGAGTTTGAAAAAAAATTTCGTATTTGAAACGGATGACCAAGATCTCGTATACTATATACATAAGCAAGCGTATTAAAGGCGAGCGCTGTAAAAGCTACTGTTCTCGCAATTTCCAAACCCTCGCGCGCGTAAAAAAAATAAAAGAGCCCTGAAACCATAATGCCGCCGATAGAGCTTATAAGAGCAATAAACAGCTTCATTTGGAAAGTTACCAGAGACGCTTCTCTACTAATCGGTTTTTCGTTCAGAATAGTTTTATCCGCAGGTTCGCGCGTTAGCGCAAAAGAAGGTAGCCCGTCTGTTATGATATTAATCCACAATAGTTGAGCCGCTGTAAGCGGAAGGGGCAGTTGAAAGATGAAAGATGAAAGGAGCACGATAATAGCGGAAAAACTGTCTGCGAGAAAGTATAAAATGACAGTGCGGATATTATTGAAAATAATCCGTCCTTCGCGGATCGCGGAAATAATCACAGAAAAATTATTGTCCAAAAGTACCATATCAGCTGATTCCTTCGCAGTATCAGTTCCGGAACCGAGCGCGATTCCGATGTCGGCTTCTCTAAGAGATGGAGCGTCATTCACTCCGTCTCCGGTCATTGCAACGACCAACCCTCGTTTTCTGAACGCTGAAACAAGCGCGAGTTTGTCCTCCGGAGCAACGCGGGCGAATACTGAAGCGGTGTTTAGAATTTTTTCGCGCGTACGATCGTCGCTTTTTGTAAACATATCTCCTTCAACCACTGCTTCATTTTTTCCAATCAACCCAAGTTCAATCCCGATACGTTGCGCAGTGAGTTTATGATCTCCTGTTAACATTATAACTCTTATTCCAGCCTCTTTAGCTTTTGTTAAAGCATCTTTAACGTCAAAACGCAAGGGATCGCGCAATCCGTACAAGCACACGAACGTTATGCCTTCCTCAAGGAGTTCTTGGAGAGGGCGACCGCGGTCTTTTGCCCCCACTTCACTAAATCCGGCGAGAAGAACGCGAAATCCTTTTTTGGAAAGTGCTGTAATTCGCGTCGCAATCGCCTCTTTTTCTCCGCGGGCGATCGGTTTTATCACGCCATTGTGATATATCTGTTTAATATCGCGCAGAAGTCTTTCAGGCGCGCCTTTCACAAAAAGTTCAAATTTGTCTCGC
This sequence comes from uncultured Gammaproteobacteria bacterium, assembly GCA_964471805.1. Classification (GTDB taxonomy): domain Bacteria; phylum Patescibacteriota; class Patescibacteriia; order UBA9629; family UBA9629; genus UBA9645. The sequence goes on from CAYYGX010000003.1 coordinate 22,737, forward strand.
CCGTCGTCTTTATGCATGGTGATCATAGATTTTCTCTCTGAACTGAAAGGTACTTCGCATAGACGCGGGTATTTTAAGTGGAGTTGTGAAACGTCAAGCCCTGATTGAAGAGCTGCCCTGTAAAGCGCCTGATCAACAGGCGTTCCGGAAACCACTCGCTCGTTTAAGTGCGCATCAGTTTCTTCATAAGCGTCATTGCACAAAACTCCGATCTCAAGAGCTTTCACAAGTTCCTTGCTTTTTTCATCAATCTGACTTCCGGAAGCGCCTGTATGTCCGTTTGCGGTTTCTATACGCTCCACTTCCATAATACCCTCTGTAAGCGTGCCAGTTTTGTCAACGCAAATAATAGATGCGCTTCCGAGCGTCTCTGCCGCATAAAGCCGCCGAACAAGAGCTTTTTCACGAAGTATTCTCTGCATGCCGATTGCAAGAATCGCTGTAACGGTTATTGCGAGCCCTTCGGGAATTGCGGCAACGGCAACTGCAACAGAAGTCAACAACATCTCCTCAAAACTTTTTCCGGCCCAAAGACCGATTATAAAAATAACGAATGCAAGCGCGAGGATTACGCCGCCGAGCATTCGCGAAAATCGCTCAAGTTTTTTTGCAAGCGGCGATGATTCTCCATCTAATTTCTCTACTGCTTTTGCGATTTTTCCTATATAAGTTGAACTCCCGATTGCTGTTACAACAAACTCTCCGTTTCCTTCAGTAACCACAGTTCCGCTTTGCACACAGTTTGTTTTGTCTAGGCGCGGAGTTAAAAGAGCGAGCTGGTGATGTATTTTAGATACAGGTTCCGACTCACCGGTAAGAGAAGATTCGTTTATGAAAAGATTATTGCTTTTGATGAGCCGTCCGTCTCCGGAAACGCGATCGCCTGGAGTTATGCGCACAATGTCGCCAGGAACAATTAGTTCAGCGTTTAAGGTCTTGATCGCCCCGTCTCTTCGCGCCTTAACTCTAGAAACAAGCGCGTTACGAAGAGTTTCAAACGCGGATTCGGCTTTGTGTTCCTGCAAAAATCCAAAAAATGCGTTTACAAGTATCGCAACCGCAATAACCGCGGCATCGCCATATTCTCGAAGAGTCGCGCTTACGGCAAAAGCCGCAATTAAAATGAGAATAAGCGCGTTTTCAAATTGATGAGTAAAAATTGCCAATGCGCCGCGCCGTTTCTTTTGCGGAACAAGATTTAATCCATATTTTTCGCGGCGTTTTGCGGCTTCAATTTCAGTGAGCCCGTCAGGAGAAGTTTTCAATTTTTTATATACCTCCGGCGCGGTAAGATGATGAAATTGTTGAGATGATTTGGGCATGTATCCACTATTCAGAGATGGGGTAGAGAGGATTTATTTTCTCTCCCTTAGCTCAACCTCTTCTTTTAAGAGATCGAACTTGACGATAAAAATATCAAAGAACCCTTTTTGGCCCACAATCCCATAACCTAATTGTGCAATGCCGGGAAGAAAACCTGCTTGCATTTTATATGTCCATCCACCAATTTTTATGATCACTGGATGTACATAATAATATTCACCTACGCCAGTGATACCCCATACCTCTTGTTTTTTTCCGCTCGTGATATCAATACAAAGAATCTCGCCGATTTGAGCGTCAAAAATACAAGAATCCGCGCCTGAATCTACGAGAACCTCATAGGGTACGGCGCGGTTTTTGTAAATAATTTCAATCGGAATTACCGGGCGCAAAATTTCCGGCGTATATTTTTTATATCGAAATTTCATAACCCAAAACCAACATAGGTCGCCAATTTCTCCGGCATACGAGTCAAAATGGGCTTCTTATAACCTTTTTCTTGGGCCATTATCCACGCCTCTTTGGCGGTCTTGCCGCTACCAACAACGGTTTCCTCATCTTCCAGTAAAGCGACCCAAAATCCTTTATATTTCTTATAAATTTTTGTCCAATCTATTGCCATATGGTTGCTATTATATCATATCTATTTTTTTCTCAAAGTTTGTTATAAATTCACAAAACTTATAGCCTGTAGCTGTCAAACGAAAATACATGGTTGCCTTAAATCCTGAATTGTCGTTATGAGTCACTGGAGAAATCAAACCAAGCGAAATAAGGTTCGGTTCATATTTTTCAACTATAGCAGTGTGAACCTCATAACCCATTTGTTTTGCGATATATGTGAACCAAACATCGCGGACATAGATTGTGTCTATATTTTGAATTTCCAATTTTGTTTTCTTTTGCGCAATTTCAAAATTAGCTTTCAAAATTAGAATCTCTGTCGCTCTTAATCTCTTTGCTGTCTGTAAAAACTCATAGGCTAACACTTCCTCGTGTTTAGTGACACCTCTGCTTATACCAGAAAAGAAAATTGACTTTATCGCAGTAAATAACTCTTCTTCAGGCACTTCTTCATCTAAAAATTTCAGAAGTTCATACAATAATGCTCTATTTCTGTGAGTAGCAAAATAATCTTCTTTAATTTTCCCCTGGTTGCGATATTTCTCTATCTCTCTACCAAGTTGTGTAAGCAAATTTCCTTTAATCACTGCTTGTATAATTTTACCAGCGGAAAGTTTCAAATCTTGTTTTTCGGAAACAAGGATTCTAGTGAGTGCCTCAGCAATTTTTACTGTCGATTCGCGTAAAAATCTCATCACACTTTTCTCGTCATTTAATTTTATTGAATTTTTATTTTTCATATTGCGCGAATAAAGAACTATTCTATTTTTTTCGTTCCCAGTCGTATAAAAGCGGGGACGCGAGAAAGATTGAAGAGTACGTCCCAACACTAATGCCGATTGTGAGCGCGAGAGAAAAATAAAATGTTGCTCCGCCGCCGAAGAAGAGCAACGCGAAGAGAACAAGGAGAATTGTGAGCGAGGTGTTTAATGAACGCACCATTGTGTCGGCAACGCTTTTATTAACGATCACGGCAAGATCATTTTCAAAACGGTTGCGTATCAAATTTTCGCGGATGCGGTCAAAAACCACAATTGTGTCGTTTACCGAATATCCGAGCACAAGCAGAATCGCGGCGATAAATGAACTGTCAATTTCAACCTGAAGAAATTTTCCGAGCACAGCAAAAATGCCAATTGTTATTGAAACATCATGAATAAGCGCGATAATAGCGATGGTTGCGAATTTCCATGCAAGCCCTTTTTGAGACCTGACTTTTCCGACATGTCTGAATGCCCATGCCACATAGAGCATGATTCCCGAAAGCACGAGAACTAGTTGCAGAAATGCCTTACTCTGCAATTCTTTTCCGATTGTAGGCCCGACTGACTCAAAACGCTGTTCAGTGATCTTGACGTTTTCTTTAAGCCCGGCTGTTTTCGCGTATACCTGCGCTCCGTTTTGAATAAGAGCCGTTACATCTCCATGCTCTTTTTCGCTCAAAGCCCTTAAACGTATGAGAAATCCTGTTCCTGTTTCCTGAACTCGCGCCTCTCCGATTTTTGGTTCGGTCGCGGTTTCAAGCCATCGTTCAATGTCAACCGCGTGTCCGGCTTCTTTCGGAGTTATCGTGATTTCAAAAAGAGCGCCTCCGGTAAAATCAATGCCGAGATTTAAACCAAATAGTATGAGAACTGCTATACTTCCGAGAACCAGAGTGCCGGAAAAAATATAATAAATGATGCGAAATTTTAACATAGATTTAAACTTTTAACTTTGGAATCCCCCACATCCACCCCCCGCCTTCTCCGCGCCGCGCGATGAATTTCAATAATACTTTAGAAACCGTGATTGCGGTAAACATACTTATCAAAACACCGATTGAAAGCGTGATTCCGAATCCTTTAACTAAACTTTCGCCAAGCCATATAAGAACAAAGGCGGTAATGAGAGTTGAGATATTTGAATCCCGAATAGACGACCATGCGCGGGAAAATCCCTCGTCAATTGCCGCATGCAAGGTTTTTCCCGCGCGAAGTTCTTCTTTCATGCGTTCAAAAATAAGAACATTTGTGTCAACCGCCATACCGATAGACATAATAAACCCCGCAATTCCTGATAATGAGAGCACAATCGGAATAAGTTTGAATAACGTAATAATAATGAGCGTGTAAATCAAAAGAGAAATGGAGGCGACAACGCCGGGCAGGCGGTAGAATGTGATCATAAAAATCACAACAAGAATCATTCCGATGATGCCCGCTAGAAAACTTTGTTCCACTGCTGATGCCCCAAGCGTTGCGCCCACTTGGTATTGACTAACAATTGAAATTGGCAGAGGAAGCGCGCCTGCGTTTAACCGTTTGGCCAGTTCTTGGGCTTCCGCCACTGTGAATGTGCCAGTGATGACTGCGCTTCCGCCGGTAATTTTTTGCTGAACTCGGGGAGCTGATATGACATTGCCGTCCAAAAAAATAGCAACCACCTTATCAACATTTCGCGCTGTAATTTCTTCAAAAAGCCGGGCGCCATCGCTATTGAATTCAAGCGATACAATAGGAAATCCTGTATTTTGATCAAATTGCACGCCTGCGCGTTTCAGGTATTCTCCTGAAAGTTGCGTATTTTTCCACTGCTCTCCAGGCTGTTTTGGATCAAGCGATTGACTGCGGAAAAGAATGTGGCGCCCGCGAACTTCCTCTACAATATCGCTACCATCCTTCTTGTCTCCGCACGGCGCAATCGCATTGTCTTTTTTATTTTTACAATGCGACTCCACGCGTCTTATTAGATGATACCCGAATGGCGTTTCCACCACCTCTCCATACATCTCGTTGTTTTTCATTTTTTCAAAGAGCACTGTGTCAAATTCAGGCACAAATACTCCTTTTTCCGCAAAATCAAGGTCCCCGCCCTTTTCTTGAGAACCAGGGTCCTCTGAAAATTCCCGCGCTTTTTCCGCAAATTTTTCATCTTCCGCGCCTTTAAGTTCTTTCAAAAGATTTTCGGCTTTTACTTTTTGTTCTTTGTTAAACTGCGCGCGCGAAGACTTTTCCTCCTCGGTAAGAGGAATCGGCTCTGCTTGTTCCTTGAATTCTAAAACCGGCGTGTCGCCGATTCGTTCTATGGCCTGTTTAATATCTGTAACGCCAGGGAGTTCAACAATGATGCGATAACCTTCCTTTGTTTTGTTTGTCTGCACTAGAGCCTCGCCTACTCCAAGCGCGTTTACTCGTTCTTCAATCACATTTCTCGTTGCCTCAACCGCGGATGAACGATCCTGTACATCTATCTTTGAAAGATCTGTCTCATATTCAAGATGGGCTCCGCCAGCAAGATCAAGCCCCAAGTGCAATTTCACTTCTTTTCGTATCCAATCAGGCCCTTTTGGATATGTAAAAAGCGCTCCAAAGATTCCGAGCGCGAGAACAAATAATGCCTGAAAGCGAATTTTAGCGGCTGGGGTCATGAGTATTTATTGTTTACGTATTGGCATAAGGCCAAGATCTTTACAAATTTTATTCGCTAAAAAATTATCTATTTCACTATGACGCGGTATAGTTGAAGTAGGGTTGGTAATGGGATTGTAGAAAACAGAATGCCTCTTTCCTTCGCGGAATAAGAGGCATTTATGATTTTGCAAATAAACAATCAATGCGCGGCGGTTCATACATATTCAAGCAAATGTAGAGATCCTTATTTTGAACGGTTCGCGAATACTTTTATATTTTTCTATATTGCGTGAGAATATTCTATTTGTTTCTAAAATGAGCGATAGCGCTTCTTGTAAACTCGCCTCTACTTCTCGTTTTGTTTTTCCTTGCGCATTAACACCCGGAATTTCCTCAATCCAAGCAATGTAATAGTCATTTCGTTTTTGGTATACTGCGGTAAATTCACGTGTTGTCATAAGCACATTATTATTGTAGCGGTTACTCTATCAAATGATTTTATGATTGGCAAGTTTTAGAGGAATTATCCGCCATACTTTTCAACCAGCCACTGCGCGATATATCCTTTGTATTTTTCCCTGACCGATGGAGGCATATTGTCATACGCGCCAATAATTTTACGGCACGATTTAGAACCGCATTTACACTCCATTCTCCAGTCGCTGTTCTCTGTCATTTCATAATCATAAGTTAATTCTTCGCCTTTTTTTATGTCGCGCATTGCCACAATCTGAAAGTTACCCTTAACGCCGCAGTTCGGTTCGCAGGAATGATTGATATAACACCCATTACTTTGATAATCAATCCATTTATGCTCTTCAAACTGCACAGCATAATCAGCAATTTCTTTTGGTAATTCACTGCATTTTTTTGCGGAGTAAACATTCCCAGGGGAAAAATCATCAACTATTTCTTCTTTTTTAATATCTTCGGACGCAAATAATCCCAGCCCGTACTTTCCTGTCTCTTTAATCTCTACTTTTGTATTTCTTTCTTCTCTTTGTTCTAAATTTTCAATATTATTTCCCATGGCACTTCTTATATTTTTTTCCGCTTCCGCACCAGCACGGTTCATTTCGGCCTAGTTTTGTTCCGGTTTTAGGTAGAACTTCTTGAGTTTGCAGTATTGGCGCTGGCCCTTGCGCATTCGTTTGATAGTGAATAAAAATTTTATAGATACTGCCAGTGACCTGCCGCTCAATTTCCCGTGTTAAGGCTTTATACATAGAAAACGCCTCGCGTTTGTATTCCACAAGCGGATCTCTCTGGCCATAACCGCGCAACCCTATTCCAACGCGCAAATACTCAATCGCATCCAAGTGCGCGACCCATAAAGTATCAATTGTCCGCAAGAGAAGAGTTTTTTCTATGTGTTTTTTAACTTCAGCGTTCAAATGCAAACCGTAATCGTCATACTGCGCTTTAGAGAGCTCATATATTTCCCTAGCTACTCGCTCCCTGTCGGCTTCAAAATTTACAACTTGTAATTTATAATTTGTAATTTCAAGAGGAATGCCTGCCAACACCCGTTTTAATTCCTCCATATTATTTCCAAATTCTATAAGCGCCTGCTCTATTTCCGCGCGCACCATATCTAAAATTATTGGCTGAAGCGGTTCATCGCGTTCAAACGCTTGTAAAATATCGTTCCGTCGGCCGTAAATTGTCGCGCGTTGTTTGTTGATTACGTCATCATATTCAACAAGATGTTTACGGATGTCAAAGTTGTGCCCTTCAACGCGTTCCTGCGCCTTTTCAATTGACCTTGAGATCATCTTATTTTCAATCGGCATATCTTCAGGAAGGCCTAGCCGATCCATAATGTTTTTCACCCGTTCGCCGCCGAAAATTCTCATAAGATCATCTTCAAGCGAGATAAAAAATTGAGATTCGCCGGCGTCCCCCTGCCTGCCGCTTCTCCCGCGCAGTTGATTGTCAATTCTGCGCGCTTCGTGCCGCTCGGAGCCAAACACGCACAATCCGCCAAGCCGCCGCACCTCTTTTGAAACTTCATCATCCGGCGGGTTTCCGCCCAAAATAATATCAACCCCGCGGCCTGCCATATTTGTTGCGAGCGTTACAGCCTTTAACCGCCCGGCTTGCGCGATTGTCTCGGCCTCGCGCTCATGCTGTTTTGCATTCAAAATATTGTGCGGCACGCCGACTTTTGTTAAAAGCTCGCTCAATAATTCATTTTTTTCAATGGAAATCGTGCCGATTAAAACCGGTTGCCCGCGTTTATACTTTTCCTTAACAGAGCCCACAAGCGCGCGAAATTTTCCGCGTTCGTTTTTATAAACAACGTCCCGCTTATCGGCGCGAATCATCGGGCGGTTGGTCGGAATCTGCGTTACATGCAAATTATAAATTTTGTGAAACTCCTCTGCTTCTGTCGCGGCAGTGCCTGTCATTCCAGAAAGTTTAGCGTACATGCGGAAATAATTCTGAATCGTAATTGTCGCAAGAGTGTGCGACTCTTCTTTAACAGGCACATCTTCCTTTGCTTCAATCGCCTGATGCAGTCCTTGCGAGTACCGTCTTCCGCGCATGAGCCTGCCTGTAAACTGATCAACAATAATCACCTGCCCATCTTTTACCATATAATCTTTGTCTTTCTTATAAAGAAACTGCGCCTTCAGCGATTGATCAAGATGAAACGCGAGCGTTACGTCTTCGGTATAGATGTTTGGAACGCCAAGCAGTCGTTCCATTTTTGCGATTCCCTCATCAGTCAAAGAAACCGCGTGCCGTTCTTCGTCAACGCTAAAGTCTGTAGTAACTGCGAGCATAGTAACGAGCCGCGCGAATTTTTTGTAGAGGTCCGCGGATTTTCTGTCCGGCGCGGAGATGATAAGCGGAGTTCTCGCTTCATCAATTAATATAGAATCAACTTCATCAATAATGGCGTAATAATGCCCGCGCTGAACTTTTTGGCTCATCTCATAAACCATGTTGTCTCGCAAATAATCAAAACCAAATTCGCTGTTGATGCCGTAAATGATGTCGGCGCGATACGCCTCTCTCCTTTCTAAAGGGCGTAAAAAATCCATATCAACCTTAAACGCGTGAGTGTCTGATTGCTCTTCTTCCTCGTCTTTGCGCGCTTCGCGATCATAAATTAGCGCTTTTCCCTGTTGTTGGAGGCAGGATGTCGCGAGCCCTAAAAAGTTGTAAATGCGCCCCATCCATGAGGTGTCGCGCCGCGCAAGATAGTCGTTTACAGTAACGATGTGAACGCCCATGCCCATAAGGGAATTCAAATATGCCGGAAGCGTGGCGGCGAGCGTTTTTCCTTCGCCTGTTTTCATCTCCGCGATGTTTCCTTCATGGAGCGTGTAACCGCCCATAATCTGCGCGTCGTAATGGCGCTGTCCCAAAGTTCGCTTTGATGCCTCTCGCACAGCAGAAAACGCCTGCAAGAGAATTTGTTCTAGTTGCGCGCGTTTTTCTTCAATAGATGAAAATTGCGCGAGATCCTCTTTCCACTTTACAGTTAAAGCCGCGATTTCTTCATCGCTTTTCTTTTCAAATTCCGGTTCCAGTTTGTTTACTTCACTCGCGATCTCTCCAAGTTTTTTGATAACTTTGGCATTCGGATCGCCTAAAAATTTTTTTAGGATGGATGACATAAAATATTTTCAATAAACTCCTTTATCTCTCGCTTAAACCTCTCAACTCCAAACCGCTCGGCGCGTTCTTTGATTTTCGCGTAATCAAATTTTTGATTTTGAAAATGCACCACGGCGTTTGCGAGCGACTCCCAACACTGCTCATCAAAAAACATTCCGGTCGCGCCTTCTTCAATTGTCTCAAGCGCGCCGCCGCCGCGATACGCAATCACAGGAGTTCCGGCGGCCATAGCCTCAACTGCCGTGATGCCAAAATCCTCTTCCTGCGGATGAATGAGCGCTCGAGCATGCCCTATAATATCATTTTTTTGGCTTACGTCCAGAATCTCGCCTAAGAACTCAATGTTGCTGTTGGCTTTTTTTTTCAAATAACTCATTTCCCATCCGCCGCCGATTATTTTCAAAGGCAACCTCATTTCATTAAAAGCTTCTATCGCAAGATCAACTCGTTTATATGGCCGAAGCCGCGAAACCACCGCAAAATAATTTTTCTTTTCGCGCGCAAGCGCGTACTTATCTGTTTCAACCGGAGGATAAATAACTGTTGCGTCGCGATGATAAAATCGCTTGATGCGTTTAGCCACAAAATTGCTGTTTGCAAGAAATGCGTCCACCCGTTGCGCCGCCTGAAAATCCCAAAGGCGCAAGTACGTGAGAAGCGGCGGGAGAAATTTTTTCACGATCGCGTTTCGGTTCTGAAGCTCAACGATATATTCCCATGAGTCGGACCACAAGTAACGCGTCGGCGTGTGGCAGTAGCAGATATGAATCGCGCCGACGTCGGTAATGACTCCTTTTGAAAACGCTGACGAATCCGAAAGCACAACGTCGTATCCTTTTAAGTTTAAGGATTCAACCGCAGTCGGCATAAGAGGCAGAAACCATTTAAGATGTTTCTGCGCGAGTCTCTGATTTTGTAAAAATGACCCGGTAATTTTTGTTCCGCTGAAAAATTTCTCGGCCATTGCTGGATCATATAAAATCGTAAAAACTGGAGCGCCAGGAAACATTTCTGTAAATGTCTTGAGCGCCTTCTCGGCTCCTCCGATTTGATTTAAGTGATCGTGAACTAGGGCAATGTTCATACAGCTCCTTCTTTCCTCCATAAAACCGCAAATGGTGTTTTAAGAAGAATTGCAATATCCATTTTCAGATTCCAGTGTTCAATATAGTAAAGATCAAGCCTGGCTTCTTCGTCAAAATCAAGCGCGCTTCTTCCTGAAATCTGCGCGCATCCAGTGATGCCCGGGCGGATGTTTAACAGTTTGCGCTGATAAAGTTTATACCGCGTTACCTCTTCCTCTTCGTGCGGACGCGGGCCCACGAGACTCATGACGCCGATAAGAACATTATAAAAATTCGGCAGTTCGTCCAGGCTCCATCGCCGCATAAAACGCCCAACCGGCGTTATTCTGGGATCATTTTTCATTTTGAATAAAGGTCCTTTTCGCTCATTCATCGGCAGAAGTTTTGGTTTTAATTCTTCCGCGCCGTTTATCATTGAACGAAATTTATAAAGTTTGAAGGATTTGCCGTTTTCTCCAACGCGCGCAAGTTTTACAAATATCGGGCCATAAGACGTAAATTTAATAAAGAGCGCGATAATGATTCCGGGGATAAAAAATATAAGAAGCGCGAGCGAGCTTATGAGAATATCCATAATGCGTTTTCGGACCCTCCCCCACCCTTCTAGCGGAGTGCGTTTAATGCTTATTAGCGGAAACCCGGCGATCGCTTCCATTTCAATGCGCGGCAAGGCCGCTGAAAAAATGTCTGGAGCGTATCTGAAATCCACATGCCGAGTTTCGCAAAGTACGAGAAATTCATTCACTTTTTCTTTTGAAAAATTCAGGTCAGTGAGAATAACCTCTTTAATTTGATGGTCTGTAAGTTTTTGTTCAAGTTGCGCGGCTGTGAATACTCGTCCGCAAACTCTATAACCCCAGCCGCGATTTCGCGAAAGCGTTTCAATAAAATGTGTTGTATTTGAGTCCCCGCCGATAACTATCACCGGCTTTGCGCCTATCAAATACGAAAGAAATATTTTACGGATGATACGAACAATGCCTCGCGCGATAATCACAAAGAATATGGCAAACCCTGAACCTGTAAGAATAATGAACCGAGAGGCATAAAAAAAATCGCGCTTGAAAAAAAGAAATACAACGACTCCAACCATTCCAGCGATTGTCGCGAGGATAATTTTACCGATCTGATCAATAAACACTCGCAGTTGTTTTGGGTTGTAAAGCCCCGCAATCGCAAAAAAAATCACCCATACTACGGCCATTCCTAGAACAAATACAAGATATTGCCTGACAGGAAGTTGATAAAATATCGGGCTTACAAGATCAAACTGCCTGATGAAATCTGTGGAACGCAGGCGATACGCAACGATACTTGCGAGGATTAACATCGCGTAATCAAGAGGCGGAAGTATAAGTGTATAAAAAAATTCCGAACGGCGCATATGCCAAATACTATATCGCTATTTTGTATTTTTCGCAATGTGAATCCGAAAACCCCCTTTTAAGCCACTGTCAGATTGCTTCGCTTCGCTCGCAATGACAAGATCATAGTTTTCGGATTCACATTTTCGCAACCTTGCCAAGTATTAAATTTTGTGGTACTTTACGCCTTGCTTGGACAACTCGAGTAATCGCCCCCCTAGGCTAAGGCTTAGGGGGGAGGAAAGTCCGGACTCCTTTTCCGATGAAAATCGGAACGACAATGCCTAGCAGATAACGTCTGCCGCTTCGC
>CAYYGX010000003.1:34534-39046 GCA_964471805.1 uncultured Gammaproteobacteria bacterium
AATATAAAGTTAGCGCGCAGTAGGGAAAGTGCCACAGAGACAATACCGCCCGCAGTAGCTAAGAGCGAAGGCGGGTAAGGGTGAAAAGTGTGGTGTAAGAGACCACGGCTTGTATAGGCAACTATACAAGGAGGAAAACCCTAGGCGGAGACAGCAGGAATGGTATCCCGACTAAAAAAAATCGGGAAGCCCTGCGCTTGAGCCTGATGGCGACGTCAGGCCTTAGGTAGATGATTACTTAGAAACAGAATCCGGCTTATGAGGTTTCAAAGCAATAAAAATAGCCTAAGAAATTTTCTTGGCTATTTTTTAATTTCACGAATCATTCTCATCATCTCATTTACCCGCTCTTTCCACGAGTTATTTTTTGCGTATGCGATCCGTTTGCTGGCGCGATCTTCAGTGTTTTCAGAAAGCGCGAGATCAATAGCTTCGCTGAATTCATCGTAGCTTTTTGCGTAATACAAAAGATCGCTATCAGACGCAAGTTTTTGAGTTGCGACAACCGGAAGCCCTGCGGCAAGGTATTCGTAAAATTTCATCGGATTCATGGAAGCTGTAAGTTCATTTATTTTATGCGGAATAATCGCGACATCAAAAGTTGAGAGATAATGTCTAAGCTCATTGTTTGGCACCGGCCCTGTAAAAATAACATTTCCGCACGCGCTCACTCTATGCGCTTCCGCGTCTTTCCAGACAGGGCCAACAAACACAAATTGCTTATCTTTCTTTGATTTGGCGAGAAAACATACGAGATCAAAATCAACTCTGGATTGGATAGTGCCTACATATCCAATTGTTGTCTTTTTATTTCGCAAAGGCGCGCGATCAATGCTTTCCGCGTCCACTCCGTTTGGAATCCAGCGCGTATTTTTATGATCATAAAACAGATGATTTTTCAAGTGTTCAGAAACTGTAAAAATGCAGTCGGATTTTTTCGCGATCAAAAAATAATTGCGCGCGAGAACTTTAATGTATTTGCGGTATGCCGGATGCGCGCGCCAATCGTCAACAGCCTCAAACACAATTATGTCGTTTGGAAGATCGCTAAAACAACTAGCGTATAGCGGAAAGTACGACCAGAGAATACGTTTTTCATTTTCGTTTTTATCTATTGCTCCAAGCCGTTTGAGACGGCCGCATAAACCGTTCATGCAGTAGGTAGTATACACTTTCAGTTTATCGTTAACGCTATAGAGAATGCCTCCGTAATCTTTTGCAATGATACGATAACTGCTTTTATAAATTTCAAACAATACAAACCAAAATGCGGAGAGTTTTTTCTGCCACTGTAAAGGAAGATATTCAACCATAATCACCTCCGTAACTTCCCGGCGTTTCAGCAATTCATCAAGAATATAATAGTTTCGGTTTCGCACTCCCCGCCCCCATTCTTTGTAAGAAGACATAGAAAACATTAGAATGCTATATTGCGGAGTTTTCATATCAGTAATCAAATTTTTGTTTTACGCGCTCATATCCCCTTTCTCCCATTTCGCGCGTTAGAAAAGGATTGTTCATACATCTTTCAATCGCTCGCGCGATATCTTTTGGATCTAATGGATCCGCAAGAAATCCTGTGCGTCCTTCATCAATAGCTTCCGGAATTCCTCCGCTCCTTCCGCCAATCGCGGGTTTTTTAAAAACAGCGGCTTCAAGAAACACGATGCCAAACCCTTCAACGTCTCCATTAATATCGCGCGAAGGCATTATAAAAGCGTCGCATGATTTGTAATATCCGTAAAGCGCGGGGCGGGAGACGGCTCCAAAAAAATGCACAGCGTTTTCTATATTACAGATTTTAGCAATCGCGCGCAAACGCATTTCATCCTCTCCTTCGCCGATAATCCAGTAGCTTATTCCCCGTAAACGCGAAATTGCGCGAATCACCATGTCAAAACCTTTGCGCTCCACAAGGCGCCCGACGCTTAAAAGAACGAACGGCGAATTTTTTGGAACAGGTTCTACGGAGAGCGCGTCTTTCTGAAGCGCGACAACATCCACGCGCGGATATTCAACAATAATTTTTTCGCGCGAAATTCCGTAGCGATTTGCGATGCTGTTCCGCACATATTCCGAATTTGCGTAGAATTCGCCCGCATTTGAAAGAATTACGCCAGCCCAAAAACGTTTCCAAAAAGAAAGTTCGCGCAAAACGTCTTTCCCATGGGTGTAAACATTATATGAAATGCCGCAAAAAAATTTTAAAACAAGCGCTAGATAACCAAGCGGCAGGATATTTCCGACAAGAAGCCTATCAAATTTTTTTCTCCGGCGAAAAAGCTCCGGAAAATAAGAAAGCCATGAAAGAGGAGTTTTTTTATACGGCAGATGAAGAACCATAATTTCGCCATTCGCGCGTTTCACTATAACAGCATAATATTCCGCCATGCCGCCAAGGTCTGGCGGATAATTAAAAGTAACAAGAAGAGATTTCATAGGAGATGCCGCAAAAATTTGAGGTTAATGCCGCGAAAAATAAAAAGCGAAGCAAAATATACGACGCATCCAAGAAGGATCAAAAAATACCAAGGCGCGTATGGAGATAAAAATTCAAGCGCCGCGTACATTATTATTGAAGACAAAATTACTTTTGCCGCGTGCCGCGCGAGAACGCCTCCAAACACTGCGATGCGCTCGCGAATAAAATACGCGTCTGACGCAAAAATCAAAACGTGAGCCGCAAGAAGAGCGACCGCGGCTCCAAGTACGCCAAAACTCGGTATTAGAAATATGTCTAAACCAATAAGCGCTATAAGGCCAAACGCGCGTGAAACGGCCGTGCGTTTTTGGCGATTTATTGCGTTTAAAAAATTTCCTGTCGGAAATGCCAAAAAAATAAACGGAAGCGAAAAGAGGATAATTTTTGAAGGAATAATCGCTAGAGAATATTCATCCCTAAAAAGCGCGCGTAAAATTTCGTCTCCAAGAGCAAAAAATCCTACTGAAAGCGGGATGCTGATTGCGAGAAGGTATTCAACAGTATAACGAAATATGGTCCGAAGTCCTTCTTCTGATTTTTCGTGCAAGTGTGAAAATGCCGGATATATCGCGCCCATAAGCGCGGTTGGAAGTGTTAAAGAGAGCGCTGTAACTATTTTAAGAGGCACGCTATAAAGCCCGACGGCGCGGTAATCTAGAGAAAACTGGCGCAAAAGCACAATGTCAATTGTGTTTAAAATTTTCACTAGAATCGCGACTGCGGCAAAAGACGGGATGCTTTTAAGAAGAAATTTTACAGCCGCGCAATCATAACAAGGATATATTCGCAGTCCTTTGAATTTTTTTAAAAGAACAAAAAATACAAATGCGATGTTTATGATTGTGGCGGCAAGAAGCGCATAAATGAGGAAGCGGATGTCGCCTGAAAGCTGTATTGAGATAACGCCTATTAAAACAGTAACTAGTTGAGAAATTAAAACTCCAATGCTTTCGTATTGCAATTTTTGCAAAGCGCGAAGAGCTCCGTAGAGAAAAAGCGCGATGTTGTCCAAGACGACCCAGATAAATGCGAGCGTAATGAGACCGCTCATGTTTGCGTGGAAAATTCGCGCGCTTCCGATTGTCGCGATTCCGGCAAGAATAAAAAGCGGAATTTTAATTGCAAACGCGGCGTTAAGATAGCGCATTGCCTCAACTGGTGTTTTTGAGGCTTCGCGCACAAAGACGAGATACAATCCAAGATCGCCGATAATAAAAAAGAGCGTTGCGTACGATAACACGAATTGCAAACGCCCTAAATCTTCGGCTCCGCCGGGAAGATGATTTGAATAGTACCAAAAATAAACGCTTGAAATGATCCGCTGAATCACAAGCGCTCCTGTGAAAAAAATACTGTTTCTCGCAATGCTACGCGCGGTGTGCATATTCCGCATATGGTAGCACAAGAGCCCGAGAAAAGACAACTAAACTGAACTGACTTTGGAAAAAACGTCTTTGATTTTTTGATTTCCTTGCTTATTTAAGATTTCTTTTAATTTCAGAATTATTTTGTAATACTCTCCCTTTGGCAATCTCTCCATAACTTCTTGGGCATTGTTTATATCCCTTAAGATTAAAATCTACACTTTCTTTTTATCGCGCAGTTTATTGCGCGATCACAGTATAGCGCGTATCAAAACACCCCGCAATGCGGGGTGAACCTGCACACTTTTATACAAGGGTGAGGGGGAAAACTGCTATCCAGCCGCCTGATCGTCTTTAGTCTTCCCGCCAAAAATAATCTTGCGCCCCTCGCCATCAGGGTTAAACTGAATACTACCGGCATCACTTTTGATTTTTAGCGGTTTTTTTAACTCCGCGCTATCATCAACATTTAATTTCATTCCGGTTACTTTTCCGCCCGAAATTATTTTGTGCATATTGATGTCTATAGGATTATTTTGAAAAATTTCTTTCACATGTATGTCCGATGTATTTCCCTCAAATCCAGTCACGTCATCCTTTGCAATAATGTTATCGAAGTCATCTCAAAACCCATATTATGGCTAAAATAAAAGGTTTAAGTAATGC
>CAYYGX010000004.1:0-3005 GCA_964471805.1 uncultured Gammaproteobacteria bacterium
AAACTCAACCATGAAAGCTTTCATGGTCAAAACCACAACTCAAAACTTAAAACTATTGCGGAAGAGGACAGAAAATAGCATGGTGCGATGTCCGGATAAAGAGATTTCTAAGAAGATGATTTCGTTGATAGAACAAGTGCGCAAAGATGGGGACTCGCTGGGAGGGGTGGTGGAGGTGATTGCGGTTGGCGTGCCTGTAGGGTTAGGCGAGCCGGTGTTTGATAAGCTCTCCGCGGATATTATGAAGGCGTTGGGCTCCATCCCGGCGGTAAAAGGAGTTGAGATCGGGAGCGGTTTTCAGTGCGCCGCGATGCGCGGAAGCGAGCATAACGATGTGTTTATAGATGAGACCAGGTCTCGAACAAGACGAGACCTGGTCTCATCTGTTACAGCCAAAACCAACAATGCCGGCGGTATCCTCGGCGGCATCTCAAACGGCATGCCTATAGTTGCGCGGATTGCGATAAAGCCGGCCTCAAGCATCAGCCGCGAGCAAGAGACCATTAACAAAGCAGGCGAGCCAGTGAAAACCCGCATCGGCGGCCGCCACGATCCGTGCGTCGTCCCCCGCGCGGTGCCTATCGCGGAGGCAATGATGGCGCTTGTTTTGGTGGATCATTGGCTTCGGGCGCGAGTAAGTAAATTACAATGAGTATGGAAAACAGGGAGTCCAGCATAGGAGCAGAAGAAACTTTACAGAAAAAAGTTGTTCTTGAAATCGGAACAGGAGTATTGCCTAAAGAACCGCATGAAGGGGATTTATATATCGGTATTGACGCAAATTATGAGGATCTAAATTACGGTAAGAATTTATTCAACGAGAGAAAGAAAAAATTAGAAATTAATACAGATAGTTATTTTCTCAACGCTGATGCGCAACATATTCCAATAAAACATGAGTCAGTAGATGAAGTAGTCGCATCCAACGTATTTGGTTCTGCAAAATTGTTGATCCCAGATGTTGCTCTTCATATAGTGAAGAATATCCGGACAGTTTTGAAAAATGGCGGGGTTGTAAAAATAGTTGAGTCATATACTCCTCAATCTATGTCAAAACTTAAAAAATTATTTATCAGTAATGGGTTCAGCTTTATTCAGAGCAAACGCACAAAAGCCGGTTTTGAAGCTGAAGGATTTAGAAATTTTATAGACAGTGGTTTGGCATATTTGATGGTGTTTAAGAAACAGGAAAATGTTTGAGGTATAATAGTTCGTGTTGACATAAACTACTACAATGCTACAATTGTATCACTATGAAACAGGATTATGTTACAACCAATATAAGGATTCCAAAAAGTTGGCATAAAACGCTCAAACAGTGCGCGATGGAGAGGGAGCAAAGCTTGGGAGAATTGATTAGAGGGTATATATCTCAATGCCTTCCCGTGGAAAATTTTGCGAAAGGATCTCATGTTCAAAAGAAACCAAAAGGGAATCTTTTGGATTTGCTTAAAATGGCAAAACCTCTTGGCGGCGACCTTTCTTCCAATGTAGATGACATAGCGTATGGACCAATACATAGCAGACGCTAATTTTATTATCGCGCTTATTGACAGCAACGATTCGTGTCATAAAAAAGCGGAACAGATTTTGCATTTTTTGCATGTAAAGCGGAGTGAAATGATTATCAATAACGCGATTATATATGAGATTCTTACTGTTTTAAGCAGGAAGGATTATAAAAAAGAGGCGATAGGATTATACGAATGGCTGTATCAAACTGATTTGGTGAGAATAGCGTATTGCGATGATCAACTTGAGAGACGGTCATTTTTTTATTTTACGCGCATCCAAATAGTAAAGGTTAGTTTTTTTGATTGCACAATTTTTGCCACTGCCGATGTATATAACACGAAGTATATTGTGAGTTTTGATAGACACTTACGGAATAAAACAGATCATACTATCATTCATGACCCAAACCAGCTTTCCTAAAAAAGAAGAACAAATCCTTGCCTTTTGGCAGGAGAAAAAGATTTTTGAAAAAACCCTTGCCAAACGGTCGCCTGAGGCGACCGATTTTGTGTTTTACGACGGTCCTCCGTTTGCAACCGGCTTGCCGCATTATGGGCATATTATTGCCGGAACTATTAAAGATGTTATTCCGCGATATAAAACCATGCAGGGGTTTAGGGTGCAGAGGCGCTGGGGATGGGATTGCCACGGGCTTCCAATAGAGAATTTAATTGAACAAGAAAAGGGTTTTGAAACGAAGAAAGATATTGAGGCGGATATTGCGGGGTTTAACAAAGCGTGCCGCGATTCTGTTTTGCGGTATAGAGATGAGTGGAAAAAGTCAGTTGATCGCACCGGTCGGTGGGTTGATATGGAGCGGGATTATAAAACAATGGACAATCGCTATATTGAGGTGATTTGGTGGATTTTCAAGGAATTGTGGCGGGACGGTTTGATCTACGAAGGATATAAATCCATGCACTTGTGTCCGCGGTGCGAGACCACGCTTTCTAATTTTGAGGTGACTCTCGGGTATAAAGAGGTGAAGGATTTGGGAGTGACGGTGAGGTTTAGAATTACTAATTACGAATTACTAATTACTAATTATAAATTACGGATTCCAAATGACGCCAAAGTTTATATGCTTGCGTGGACGACGACTGCGTGGACTCTCCCCGGAAATATGGCGCTGGCGGTGGGGGAGGATGTTGACTATGTTGTAGCAAAAGTAGGCAGTGAAGCAGAGTTTACAGAAGTCGGTGGATCTGTAGTGAAAAATGAGTTTATCATCATTGCAAAAGATATTTTGCAAAAGAAACATGTGAAGGACGATATCTATCATTTTGGAGATAAAGTTGTCGCTTTGGATATCACAGGTCAACTGAAAGGTCAGGATTTAGTCGGTTTATCCTACGAACCGATCTTTGACTTTTCGCGCGAGCAAATAAAAAGCGACCCAAATTTTCAAAACGCTTTCAAAGTATACGCCGCGGATTTTGTGTCAACAGAAGAAGGCACAGGTATCGTGCATATCGCGCCGGCATTTGGGG
>CAYYGX010000004.1:3015-16909 GCA_964471805.1 uncultured Gammaproteobacteria bacterium
TTTTACAGCATGTGAATTACGACGGCACATTTAAGGACTATGTCTCTTTTGCTCCCGGAAAGAAAGTAAAGTCAAAAGAGGATCCAACTGGAGCCGATGTAGAGGTGATTAAGTATCTTGCGGCACCGTCACGCGAACTAAAGTTCACATCAGCAAAGTACGCGCACTCGTACCCGCACTGCTGGCGGTGCGACACGCCGCTTATTAACTATGCCGCGAGTTCGTGGTTTGTAAAAGTTACTGCGCTTAAAGAGCGGTTATTAGAAGCCAACGCAAAAATAAACTGGGTTCCGGAGCATATTAGAGACGGCCGTTTTGGAAAATGGCTGGAAGGCGCGCGGGATTGGGCGATTTCTCGTTCTCGCTATTGGGGCGCGCCATTACCTGTGTGGAGGTGCGAGAGTTGTAAAGATATAAAGGTGATCGGGAGTGTTGCAGAGTTAAAACAAAATAAAACCCCCGAAAATTCGGAGGTTTTAAGTGGTTCTGCGAAGGACTTATCCTTTGCAGGCACACAGAAGAGTCGACAACTTATAAACACTATAGAGTATTCTTCAAGCTCTGTCAAAGTAGATTTGCATCGTCCTTATATAGATGGAATAGTTTTATCGTGCGATAAATGCGGAGGCGAGATGCGGCGAATCAAAGAGGTCTTTGATTGCTGGTTTGAGTCTGGCGCTATGCCGTACGCAAGCGAGCTTATTTTTTCTGATTACAAAATTACGCCGCAAACCGCGCGCGATGAACTGCGAAAGCACATAGCTTTTCCCGCTGACTTCATCGCCGAAGGAACAGACCAAACGCGCGGCTGGTTTTATACTTTAATGGTTTTGGGCGTCGCGCTGTACGGAGAATCGCCCTTCAAAAACGTTATCGTTAACGGCATCATCCTCGCAGAAGACGGACAGAAAATGTCAAAGCGCCTTAAAAATTATCCAGATCCGCAAGTTGTTATGGACAAATACGGCGCGGACGCGATGCGCTTTTATTTGATGTCAAGCCCCGCTGTTCGCGCCGAGGCGTTGAACTTTTCTGAAAAAGGAGTGGACGAGGTGTATAAAAAGGTGATTTTATTGACGCTGAACGTGGCGCAGTTTTGGAAAACATTTTTTGAACCATCTGCTCACGGGGATAAAAAATTTGATATCATTGATGATTACGATACATTACATAAACTTGATAAATGGATTTTACTGGATGTGCAATTATTAATTTATGATTCTACAAAATATTTAGATAAATATAATATTGAAGTGGTTTGTAGATCTATTTTAGATTTCATTAATGACTTGTCTGTAAAGTATGTCAGGTGCAGTCGGCATTTGTTTAAAAATAAAGAGACCCAAAACGTAGTTGTTCTTGTATTGAGGGATGTGTTACAGACATTGGCAAAATTATTGGCTCCTATTACCCCATTTCTTGCTGAATATGTATATCGTGAAATTGGTGGAAATAAAGAATCTGTGCATTTTGAAAAATGGCCTGAACCAAATCACGAATTTTGGCAGAAAGCCGTTGCGGAGGAGATAGGAGAAATAATAGATGGTTTCGTTTTTCTTGTATTTGAATTCGGGCATAATTTAAGAGACCGTGCAGGGATTAAGGTGCGGCAACCATTATCAGAATTGAATATTCTGCAAGGAGCACTTGGCGTAACTAATTTTAATACGATTGATCTTGAAGGTGAATACGGAGAATTGATTAAAAAAGAACTCAATGTAAACACGATAAAAGTAGTTGATGAATTACCTACTGGAGAGAGTTGGATATCTATCGGAGACGTTGCCTTAAATATAAAAATTGATAATAAGCTTCGCGAAGAAGGCATCCTCCGCGAACTCACGCGCCAAATCAATAATTTACGCAAAAAACAAGGACTTACCATAAACGACCGCGTGATTGTTGAGTACAGCACAGAATCTTCTCTATTGTCGCAAATAATTGAAAAGTATCAGGAACAACTGAAACATGCGGTGCTCGCGAGTGATGCAATGAAAGGAGAGAGTGATCTCGAAAACGCCGTTCTTATTGATGGCGAGAAGATAACGATAACATTGCTATGCCAGAAATAGACACATTCCATGACATTCACAACCGAGGCAATAGTTCTTGCATACGCCGCATATCGCGATCATGATCGCATCTACAGCGCGTATACGCGCGATTATGGGAAACTTACGCTTCTTGCGCGCGGAGCAAATAAAATTAAAAGCAAACTAGCCGGGCACATGGAACCGTGCTGTCACTCCTCGCTCATGGTCGCAGAAGGGCGCGCGTTTCATATCCTTGCTCAAGCGCGCTCCATAACCTCGTTCGCCGCTATCCGCTTAAGCTTCGATGTTTTATATACAGCTCTTTTAGTTCTTAAAGCAGTTGATGTTCTGACGCGCACCGAAGCTGGAGATTCGCGCATTTTTTACCTGATCGAAAAAACACTTGCTCGTCTTCAAACCTGTATTACTCATGAGGAAAAAAATGATATCTGGTATTACTATCTTCTCAACCTTTTGATACACCTCGGGCACGCGCCTCGTGTGATAGATGTAAAAGTGCTACAGCCTCTCATTATTGCAGATATCGCGAAAGATGCTATACTCCTTACGGACGAGGCGCGCGCGCTAATTGACGGGTATGCGAGGCCCGTATTTGCCGACACACGTATGTCTTTTGATGCTGTATGAGAGATGTTTTTAGAAAAAACCCGCTTCCAGGGCCGGATGCGAATCAACAAGGGCGCAATACGGCAACCGATGCGCTGATGGAAGAATGGTACGAAAATGAACAGGAAAAGAATTTTAATTCAGTAAAAGAAATGTTTCGTCCTCGGCGAAGTGGTTCATGGCGCGCAGTGTGGATTGCTCTTTTTATTTTCTTTATCATTGTCGGATTTGGCGTTTTTGCGGTTTATTGGATTATTGAAGGAAGGGCTATTCCTCTTCAAGGCTCTGCCGGCGTTGACAGCGAAATGCTTGAGGTTGCATTTTCCTCGCCCGAATATGCCGATTCTGGAGATACAATCAGCCTCGCGCTTACCTATACGAACACAGGGAAGTCGCACCTTACCGATGTGGTAGCAACGGTTATATATCCTGATAACTTTATATTTCTTGAAAGCGCGCCGATCGCGCCTGAAAATTTTGATAAAAATTACTGGCGAATTCCATCAATTCCTCCAAACGTAAGCGGAAAACTGGAAATTACAGGACAGCTTCTCGGAGTTCAGGATGAGGTGAAACAATTTGACGCTGTCCTCATGTACAAGACGGCGAATTTTCACTCAACGTTTAGGGCGAGCGATCTTCAAGAAATTAAGATTCGTCAGTCAGTTCTTGCTGTTGAGATTACAGGCCCTGAAAATTTGATTCCGAATCAGGAGGTTCGCTATGTGATTTCGGTTTTGAATATCGCAGGCACAGCTTTGAAAGATGTCCGCGTCCGTCTTTTCTATCCGGAAGAACTCGCGCTATCCTCCCCGCTCCCGGATACAGTGGAAAAAGTTTGGCGGACATCCGAGCTTCTTCCTGGAGGGAAAAAGGAAATCGCGATTGTAGGCGCTCTGCCGGGGAAGTCCGGAGATCTGAAAGAGTTTAAGGCCCAGGCCGGAATTGAAAGGGGTGGAGAGTTCATTTTGCAAAATCAGGCCGCGCTTGTCGCAAGCGTTATTGAGCCGGTAATTGAAATTGAGGCGAATTTTGGTTCAGCCTCTCCGGTTCATTTCGGAGAGCCGCTTGAGACGAGTATTCGTATACGAAATGCAAGCACACTCACTTTGGATCGCGGGAGCGTTGAGGTGTTGGTGCTTGATCCAGATAACATGATTAAGTGGAACGCACTAGTGGTCGATCCATCTTATCAATACGAGGTAGTGAGCGCGACAACTAATTTTTTTAAAGGCAACAACCTTTTGCGTTTTTCGCAACTTCCAACAATATTATCAGCATCTGAACTTGAAATCTCATTCACTGTTTCGCTGATTGATGTTCCCTATGATCTGGAAACAAACGATTTTTATATTGAGCTTACTCCGCGTTTCAAAGCTGAATCAGAAGGGCTTACTGCGCCGCTTGAAGTTACAGGAACGACAGTTCGCGCCGATGTCTTAAATGTTGGTAATTAGAATTATGTCTTTACATGATTCATTGCAAAAAATCGTATCGCTTTGCAAACGCCGCGGGTTTGTGTACCCGGGGAGCGAATTGTACGGCGGTCTTGCGAACACGTGGGATTTTGGGCCTTTGGGAGTACAGCTGAAAAAGAATATCAAGGATTTATGGTGGAGACGGTTTGTTGAGTCGCGAGCGGATATTGTGGGTATTGACTCCGGCATTTTGATGAACCCTGCCGTGTGGGAAGCAAGCGGGCACGTGGCTGGGTTTACTGATCCTTTGGTGGAGTGTAAAAAGTGCAGAAAGAGGTTTCGCGCGGATCATCTAATAGAAAATACGGGACAGAAAGAGATATGTCCGGAAGATGGGTGCGGCGGTGCGCTTACAGAGCCGCGCAATTTTAACCTTATGTTCAAAACAAATATCGGTCCAGTTGAAGACAAGGGTTCAGAGGTGTATCTTCGCCCGGAAACCGCGCAAGGGATGTTTGTAAATTTCAAAAATATTCTGGACTCCACGCGCATTACGCTCCCGTTCGGCATCGCGCAAATCGGCAAAGCGTTTCGGAACGAAATCACGCCGGGCAATTTTATCTTCCGCGTTTTGGAATTTGAACAGATGGAGATTGAGTATTTTATAACAGGAGATCAAGACCTGGTCTCTAGAAGAGACCAGGTCTTGTCTTGGCAGTATTATTTTTCTCTATGGCAAAAGGAAATAGAGTCGTGGCTCTCGTTTATCGGCATTAAAAAAGAAAACTATGCAATCCGCGAGCACGACGCAAGCGAACTTTCTCACTATTCCAAGCGTACCATTGATTTTGAGTATAATTTCCCTTTTATAACAAAAGAACTCTACGGTTTGGCGTACCGCACGAATTTTGATCTTACAAATCATGCAAAACATTCTGGAGCAGAACTTTCATACACTGATCCGCAAACTGGCGAAAAGTTTATTTCGCACGTCATTGAGCCGACTTTTGGCGTTGAACGCACCGTGCTTGCGGTTTTGTGCGATGCGTACACAGAAGAAGAGGAACGCATTGTTTTGAAACTTGATCCAAAAATCGCGCCAATAAAAATTGCGGTGTTTCCGCTCCTTCGCAATAAGCCGGAGCTTGTCGCAAAAGCGCGGGAAATTTTCACCGCGCTCGCTCCGCATTTTGCCTGCGATTTTGACGACAACGGCAATGTCGGCAAACGGTACCGCCGCCAAGACGAAATCGGCACGCCGTATTGTGTTACGGTTGATTTTCAAACACTGGAAGATAATGCCGTAACGGTGAGGGATAGGGATACGATGGAGCAGGAACGCATTGCGGTTGCGGAGCTTATGAGTTATTTTTCTAATCATTTCCAAACTGTATGAATCACTCAGAAAGTGATAAGCAAGATCAAATTTCGCCGGAAAACGATCCGTTGGAAAGAGAAGAAGGATACCCTACTGTAGTAGTGGTTCCGGGGAAGGTTGATGAAAAATTTAAACAGTATCTTCAGATATTGCGCAACAGAGGCGCAATTGGAGAACCAAGGTTATGAAAAACTGGTCAACCGACACAACAGAATTAAAGAAAGACAAAGACGCATACGCTATTTGGCGATGCGAGCAGTTGATTAACTATGGGCTGGATGGAGAAAAGCTTGATCAAAAGATTGTCCGAAAATATTGGGATCGCCTTAAGCTTGATCCTGAAGATAAAAAATTTCTTACTTTTTTTATTATGGCCGTCCAAAAGGCAACAATCCTTAAGAGAGTGTTGAAAAAGCCAGATAAAACCCTTTTTTTGTCATTGCGAGGTCGCGCAATGCGACCGAAGCAATCTAAAAAATTGCTGTAATAAAAGATTGCTTCGTCGCTTCGCTCCTCGCAACGATATTTTTTCAACACTCTCTAAGTGAAGCGCAAAAGCTTAAAAAAGATATATTTTTATGACCTACACAAAAACTCGTCTTCCTTCAGGCATTCGTCTTATCACCGTCCCAATGAAAGGCACAAAAACCATTACTGTGCTTACCGCCGTCAAAGCCGGCTCTAATTTTGAAACAAAAGAGATAAACGGCATTTCGCATTTTTTGGAACATATGATGTTTAAGGGCACAAAAAAACGCCCGACCACGCTTAAGATCGCGGAAGAATTGGACGCGATCGGAGGGCAGTATAACGCGTTCACTTCTAAAGAATGGACAGGATATTACGCAAAAGCCGAGGCGCATCATCTATCATTCCTCATTGAAATTTTATCTGATATTTTTCAGAACGCCTTGCTTGATAGTACAGAAATGGAACGCGAGAAACTGGTTATTATAGAAGAGATGAATATGTACCAAGACACGCCAGCCCGCCATGTGGATGAACTGGCGGAAGAGCTTTTATACGGAGATCAGCCGCAGGGATGGAAGATAATCGGCGAGCCGGATACTCTACGATCCATTACCCGCGACACGCTAATAAAATATCGGAAAGATCGCTATGTCGGGGCAAACACTGTTTTGTGCATTGCTGGGCATATTCCGTCTTTAACTCGGATCGTTAATACAGTCAACGAACATTTCGGCAAGATTTCTTCGCGCGCCTCTCTCGGGAAGAAACAGCAAGTTCTTATTGATCGTCAGGCAAAGCCCGCTATAAAAGTGCAATATAAAGACACTGATCAGACTCATTTAAACATCGCGATGCGCGCGTATCCTTTGGGATCAAAGCAGTTGCCGGCATTAAAAATTTTGAATATACTTCTTGGCGGGAATATGTCCTCGCGGTTATTTATCAACATCCGCGAAAAGGAAGGATTGTGCTATTATGTAAACTCCCATATTGAAGCGTATACAGGGTGCGGATATTTGTCGCTGAAGGCCGGAGTTGACAACAAACGTTCTTCTCGCGCGGTTGAGCTTATTATGATAGAACTGCGCGCGCTTCGGGCAAACGGCGTAACAAAAGAAGAATTCAAAAAAGCGCGCGATTATTTTGAAGGAACGCTAGCGCTCTCTCTTGAAACGTCAGACGAGCTTGCGTTTTGGGTCGGCGGGCAGATGATGCAGACCGGAAAAATAAAAACTCCCGAGGAAGCGCTTCTGGAAATAAAGCGCGTAACTCAAAATGATGTAGCTCGCGTTGCCCGATCAGTTCTCAATAGTAAGCGGCTGAACCTTACAATAATAGGGCCGTATAAGGACGCGAGAAATTTTGAAAAATTATTAAGGATTTAAATTTTAATATATGTCCTCATCTCTTTCTATTTCGTATTCATCTATCATCCGCGTCATTGTAGTTTTAATCGCGCTTGTATTTTTATATCTTATCCGTGACATTATTCTTATTTTGTTTTTAAGTTTCATAATCGCCGCCGCGCTTGATCCGTGGGTCAACTGGTTTGAACGGCGCCGCCTTCCAAGAGCGGTTGGCGTATTTGCGGCATACGCGGTATTTTTTACGATTCTTTCTGTGATCGGCGTTCTTCTTGTGCCGTCTGTTACTCACCAATTCAAAGAATTAAGCGCGTCGCTTCCGGATTATTACGAGCGATTTGTTAAAGAGATAAATGCAGGTTCTTTATCTATTCCGGAAACCGGACAAGAGATTACCGGTTTGGCAAAAACGCTCGGCTCATTTGCCGGCAATATTATACCGGCTCTCCGTAGCGCGGTTGGCGGCGGATTTACAATTTTTTTGCTTTTAGTGCTCACGTTTTATCTTGCGATAGAAGATCGGAGTTTAAAGCGTTTGTTTCGTTCAATACTTCCCGATCAATATCAGCCGTATCTCGCGCGGATGATCAATCGTATTGATGAAAAAATCGGGCTTTGGTTTCGCGGACAGTTGCTGTTATCATTTATCATTTTTATTCTCACCGCGATTGGTTTATTTATCGTTCAAATTACAGGCGAAGTTCCTTTTTGGCTTTTGCTTGCGCTCATCGCGGGAGTTTTGGAAGTGATTCCCTTTTTAGGCCCAGGCATCGCAGGCACTATTGCGGTTCTTCTTGTTCTTCCAAATTCATTTCCAGTCGCAGTGATAGTCGCGGTCTTATCTTTTGTGATTCAGCAGATTGAAAATAATCTTCTAGTGCCAAACATTATGCAAAAAACCGTCGGCTTAAATCCTATTATAGTGATTTTAGTGATTGTCATCGGCACGCGTCTTGCAGGAGTTCTCGGCGCCTTGATTGCGATTCCCCTTACAGCATCGCTTATGGTCGCGCTGAAAGATATCCGTTCGCAAAGTCCGCCCCCTTCATCCGCCCGCGCCCTTCCGGCTGAACCTCTGTGAGCACTAGAAGCTCGCGATCAGCGCACATAATCGCGGGGCAACCGTCGTTTATAATAAAAGGCGCGCCTTCTGAAAATTGAGACGCGTCTTTTTTAATATAAGCCCTAAAAATTTTTAATCTGCCGCAATTTTGAACTTTTACCCCTAAAGCTTTCAGGGTTGAACTTTGAATTTTTATATAGGCTCCAGGCGCGGGATTATATGCCCGCACTTTTCTCTCCAAAATCACAGCGCTGTCTTTGCAATCAAGTTCAGCATCAGTTGGAGTTATTTTTTTTGTGTAACTCGCGCGCGATTCGTTTTGTAAAATTCCATCAAACACCGGACCTTTTTCAAGCGTCTCTTGCAAGAGTTCCGCTCCAATCTTTGCAAGCTCGTCGTGCAGTAAGTCAGTGGTTGCATCCGAAGAAAGCGCAATTTTTTTCTGTGAGATAATTGGGCCCGCGTCTAAATCATTTGTTAATCGTATAATGGTTACGCCGATTTCAGCATCGCCGTTCAAAATCGCCGCCTGTATCGGGGACGCGCCGCGATATTTTGGGAGAAGAGAGGGATGGATATTTAACGCTCCATAGCGCGGAATCGCGAGAATTTCTTTAGAGAGAAGTTGTCCGTAAGCAGTAACTACGATAAGATCGGGCTTTAATTCTGTAAGATGTTTCACAAGTTTGTTGATTGGTCGGGTTAAAATTGGAACTCCCGCCCATTCAAAAACCATCTCTTTAACCGGAGATGGCTTTACTTTTCTCCCGCGTCCAGTTGGCTTATCGGGCGCGGTTATCACTGCAAGAACATTGTGATGTTCAAGCAGAATTTTTAGCGTCGGTACCGCAAATTCGGTAGTGCCGGCAAAGATAATGCGGAGCATATTCTAATTTTATGGGAATTATTGAACCCTAGAAACCGGAATGAATTTCTAGTCCAGTTTAATTGGTACTGGCTTGAACATATGTGTGATGTATGATTTTTTCAAGAATCAGGCATCTCACCATTTTTTTTATCAATAATCAGCACTCCGTCTAAATGATCCACCTCGTGTTGCACAACTCTCGCGAAAAAACCGCGCGCTTGAAAGTCGTAAGGACGATTTCTAAAATCATCGGCGCGCACTTTAATCCATATTGATCGTTCCACATCAACTAAAACTCCTGGCAGAGATAGGCATCCTTCTTCACGCACATCGATTTCAACTGAACGGGCGATGATGTAGGGATTGATGAGTATAATGTTTTGTTTGAGATGAAGATCCTCTCCGGGATAGCGATCAGAAGTTTCTTTTGCGATCACCGCCAGCCTTATATTTTCCCCTATTTGCGGCGCCGCAAGCCCGACTCCCTTTGCTTTATACATCGTTTTAATCATATCTTTTCCAAGCTCGCGCAGGGAAGATTTGCCGAATTTAGAAACATCAATGTCCTTAGTTTTTTGCCGCAGTATTAGATTTGGATGAGTGATGATTGTCATAAATTATTTTTGTAAAATACGCGCCCGGATTTTGCGCCCGCGTTTCAAGCGTTTCTCGCCATACTTTCCTTATAGAGTTCAGATTAAATTGCTTGCAGATTTTTAGATACACGCCGATATGTGCGACATCGCTGAAACTTTCAGCGATTTCAACCGCTAACTGCTGATGAGGTGTAGCTTGCCCTTTTGCAGTTTGTCTGCGCGCTAATATATCTTTTATTGATTCCATATTTATGATAGTATAGCACTGTCCTATATGCGCCGAGAACTTTTACGAAAATTTATTCACCTCCTTGGATATTTGAATGTCATCGGTTTCGTTGTTATCTCCGAATTCATCGGAGAGAGGGCCGCATTTTTAGCGCTTACGCTGGTTCTGCTTTTATTTCTTGAAATTGAGTATCTGCGCGTTGAGCGAAAAGTGCTTATACCCTTTCAATTTAACATATTCAGGAAAAAAGAAAAGTCGCATTTTGCCGGGCATATTTATATGACTCTCTCCGCGATCGTTTGTTTTGCGGCGTTCTCGCGCGTCATAGCGAGCGCGGCTCTTTCAATGATGATTCTCGGCGACATTGCCTCCGCTCTTATCGGAAAGAAGTGGGGAACTCATCGTTTTATTTTTTCCAATAAAACATGGGAAGGGACGATTGCCGGATTTGCCGCAAACATTGTTGCCGGATATTTTTTCCTAAGCGCTCTTAATGAGCCGATTATAATTTTGATCCCGATGGCCGCCGCGGCCTCGCTTGTTGAGGTTTTCACCCAAAAACTAGACGACAATCTCACTGTTTCCATTTTTGCGGGCGCCACGGGCCAGGCAATCTTGTGGCTGGCTTCTATTGTGTGATATACTTGCGTTATCTTTTCCACATAGCGAAGGGAACTAGGGCAATAAATATGCGGCTTGAGCACGAATCTATTGATCAATTAAAGAATGACATTCTCGCAATCGTCGGGCGGCATCTTGATTTGAAAGAATACAGCGTATTTTTCTTTGGCTCGCGCGTTACAGGCAGGGGCGATGACCGTTCCGATATTGACATCGGCGTTGAGGGACCGCGCGCGGTTCCTTCGCGGGCATGGTCTGATATTGTTGATGCGTTTGAAGAGTACAATTGTTTATATACTTTTGACGCGGTGGACTTCAAAAGAACATCAGATAAGTTTAAACAAGTAGCGCTTGAATATATTGAGCCGCTCACGCCTAATTTTTGATATGTCAAAATTACAATCGCTTTTTGAGGATTTTGAGAAAGGATTACTTCGTTTAGATGAAGCGTTAGCAATGGAGAAGGATGATTTTATGCGCGACTCAGCGATCAAACGTTTTGAAATTCTTTTTGATCTTGGGTGGAAAACGCTGAAAGAATTTTTACAGGAAGAGCGCGCGGTAAAATGCGTATCTCCAAAAGGATGTTTCCGGGAGGCTTACAAGCAAGGACTGATTGAGTATGACACATTCTGGATAGAGATATGCAATATGAGAAATTATGCAACTCATGCCTATGATGAGCAGTTAGCAGATTTTATTTACAATCAACTTCCTAAAGTCCTCGCGTTTTTCAAGGAACTTCACGGCGCCATGAAGCGCGAGGCCGAAAGTGAGGAAATGTGATATGCTCACAAAAAAAAAGGCGCGAATACCGCTCATCGTTATCGCATCAGTTGTCGTTATTTTTAGCGGATTATATTTGTTCAGTTCACTCGGACTGTTTGTTCCGAACTGGTTTCGCGGGATTTTTGAAAAAGAAACGCTTTCGCGATACACTCCGGCCGGCGTTCGCATTCCGGACGCTGTTTTCACTTATAATGGCAGAGTAACCGAGATCGGAGACGGATACATAATAATCGCCGCGCGCGCATCAAACAATTATTTGGAAAAGGATGTTGATATACGAGTTAATTTTTCCGCTGATACAAAGTTTGTCCGTTATGCGTTGCCGCGCGGCATCAGCGAGGGGATGCAGATTATCACAGGGCTTGAGGAGCCGATAAGCGAGAAAGATATTATTACTGGCGACACAATTGAAGTGACCGCAAATGAAAATGCGACGAACTCTGTCACAATGATAGCAGAGCGGATAAAACTTGTTACGATTTAATTAATTCTCCCTATCCGCGCTGTTTTTTTTGAGATAAGAAATAGCGTAGACGAGGAGAAATACTATATGTCCGTTACTTTTCAAAGAACGCATCATTTTACCGCCGCGCTCGTCGTCGTCTTTTTCTTCGGCGTCATGGGCGGTTTTTTATTTCAGAGAGCCCAATCACTCTTGGGGCCAACTGCTGGCCCGGGCGCTTCCGGCACTCCAAGCGCGGATAAAGGATCCCTTGCCGCAACTCTCGGAAGCCCGACCGATAGCGCAACAGCCAGCTCTCTATTTGGCCAGATTGCGAATTTGCAAAGCCGCGTTGATGCGATAGCGCCGGGCGGGGAGGTAACCATCAAGCGCGTGTTTGTTACGAGTACTAGCTATAATGGCGATTTAAAAACTGCGGGAGGCGGTGCAACCGGCTTGCAAGGAGCAGATAATTTGTGCCAAGCCCGTGCAAACGTAGCAAGTTTGGGCGGCACATGGAAGGCGTTGCTTGCTGATAGTACGACAAACGCATTTGATAGACTCGGGTACAATTGGGATTTACTTACTGACTTGAAAGGAAGAACTGTTATGACGAGATTGGGCGCATGGGGAAGGATAGGTTGGGATTATAGTGAGAATATTAGTTCTATTAATGGGCATGGCAGGCCGCAAAGTCTTTTACAACCTATTTATATTTCGGATTTAGGGTCTCAATCCCTCAATTCTACTGCATGGACTGGATTTTCTAGTGATGGATTCAATGCGGTAGGTTTTATGTGTAATAATTGGACAACATCTAGTAGTGGATCTTATGGCGGGTGGGGTTCTGCAAATAGAATTTCTGATTTATGGGCATCTGGAGGTACGACTTTTTGTAATGATACTCAACCATTATATTGCTTTGAGCAGTAAATTTTTCACCCCCATGCCAGCATATTCTCGCCGAGACCGGTTGCCCGTCTAATAAACTAAATTTTGTTTATGATCAAACAGTTAGTAAAAGGTAAAACAGCGATTTTCATTGACGCTTCCAACATCTATTTTTCTCAAAAGACGCTCAAGTGGCACATTGATTTTGTCCGTCTTTTAGAATATCTGAAAAACGAAACAGATTTTTGGAAGGCATTTTTCTATACCGCGTATGATCCTGATCATAAAAAACAAAAAGAGTTTTTGGATTTTCTTGAAATTGTCGGATATTCAGTAAGAACAAAGAAAGTAAAATTCATTCGCGATAAAATGAACGGCGGATTCCATAAAGGAAATTTAGATGTGGAACTCACTATAGATGCGGTGCATAATCAGGGGTCTTATAAATCTTTTTTGTTATTTTCCGGGGATAGCGATTTTGAGGCGTTGATTAAATATCTGAAACGGTATGGGAAACGATGCATTGTATTTTCAGTGAAAGGACATGTTTCGCTTGAATTATTGAAACAAGCAAAGTTTATTGATCTGAAAAAACTTGAAAGACATGTTAGAAGAAAATAAAAATTCCCCGATTTTTCACCGGGGAAGGTTTGATTCTGCCCTGTCGTAACAGGACAAAAGTAATATAGCATATAGGTTGTTTTACTGTCAAGGTTTTGTATTTCCACCCCCATGCCCGCATATTCTTGCCAAAACCGTTTGCAATGCCGCGATGAGCCACTAAAATAGTGGAGTTGTTATATGTCCAAACCGATTACAACTGATATATCACGATTGAAGCATTTGTTGGAATTTCGCCCTGTCAGACTGTCCAAGAACTGTCATTGCGAGGAGCACAGAAAGCTTTCTGGGCGACGAAGCAATCTCGTATTTAAGCCAAGAAAAGATTGCTTCGCCCTGTAAGCTTACAGGGCTCGCAATGACAAAAACCGCATTTTCGGACAGTCTGGACAGCAATTCAAAATCCACCCCACAAACGAAACACGAAGCGCGAAGAGGGTAACCACAGTTTGTGTCACCCAACTACATAGAGGGACGACCTTA
>CAYYGX010000004.1:16919-21456 GCA_964471805.1 uncultured Gammaproteobacteria bacterium
GCTACAAATAGATTGCTTCGCTTCGCTCGCAATGACAAAAATCGTGTTTGCGGACAGTCTGCCAAGAATAAAAAACGCGGCAGACGCTTTTCTAAAGAAAAGGATCCGCCGCTAAGTGTTATGGGAGAATGATAACAAAACAAAAAAAAGTCAAGGTTTTGTATTTCCACCCTCATGCCCGCATATTGTCGCCGGAATAGTTCGTTGTATTTTGAGATGAAAAGCATTAAAAACATGATTTCAACTTCTTTCTACAATATTGAACCAACAAAAGTATGCAGTATCAAATTGACCAGTCAGGCAAAGTTGAACAGACAAATCAACCTACGGTTGTTGCTCTGTCTAACGGGCAAAGAAAAAGCATAAAAATAAGCGCGGTAGAGAAACAGCGCTTAATCAAACAGTTTAAGACCTTTGATTATCCCAAACATACTTATATTTATCGCATTTTTGCCGGTTTGATTTTTCTTTTAATTAAAGATGGAAATTTCAAAAGCGTTGAAATTGATGTAGAATACTCTGGACATGAGAACACAATAAAGAATATCGTTATACAGTTGTTACGAAAATACAAGAAGCCAATCCCAGCCATTTCCTTTGCCTTAGTCGGCAAAACGAGCAATGCGCATAAAACGGCAATTGCGGTATTAAGGGGCAGAGAGAAACTGACGAGAATTATAAAAGCGAAAGAAATGTTACTGTTGTTTTACAAATAAAAAAATGCTGGAGATCCCGCTCTGGGCGGGATAGCCCTTGGATTTCAGACCGCCAATTACGGACGCTGACCACCAAGGCATCCAGCAGATCTAGTTGCATAATAGCAAAATTATGTTTACTGTCAAGTGCAAGTCCATGCCCGTATATTGTCGCCGGAATCGTCATGCCACCATGGAACATTGAACAGTGGAGTTGTATATGTTCAAACCGATTACATATGCATATAACAGATAAAAACATCGTAACGCAATTCTATAGATGGACAGTATTTAAAATACAACTGCACATCTCTCCTCAAAGAGAAATTTATTTTAGAGAAAAGGAAATTTGGTGGGCAAGTTTAGGATTAAACATTGGCTTTGAACAAGACGGTAAACATAATTGTTTTGAGCGGCCAATTTTAATTCTAAAAAAATTCAACAAGCATGTTTTGTGGAGCGTGCCGCTGACGAGTCAAAACAAAACTGGCAGATATTACCGCAACATAGAGTATAAAGGCAAAAGTAGCACAATAATTTTATCGCAGTTACGGTTGATTAGCAGTAAGCGGCTCTTGAGAAAATTGGGTACGCTTTCAAAAAAACAATTTGAAGAAGTAAAGATGACCATAAAAAATTTCCTATAAAAAAACGATCTCCGTTTTCTAAAATTTAAGAAAACGGAGTCTCGGAGCTTCCCAATTACTTTAGGAGGCCATTAATGATGTTTAGTGTATATCAATATGAAAAAAAGTCAAGTTTTTATATTTTTACCCCCATGCGAGCATATTATCGCCGAAACCGTTTGCAGTATCTTAAGATAGAAAATATCATTTTTTTTCTGATACTTTTATTTTTGCCATTGCTCTTAGCGCCGGAAAATGTGTCGGCGACTTCTCACTGCAACATAGACGACACCTATCACACTGCGTGGAGCGAGACCATTGGCTGGATTGATTTTAAGCCGGATGCGGTAAATTGCGCCATAGTGGAAGATACGAAACTGACCGGCTGGGTATGGAGCGATTTTGCCGGGTGGATCAGTTTAAACTGCGAAACCGATGGAAGCGAATGCAGTGCGCCTTATGGGGTTGTAAATGATGGAAATGGAAATCTATCAGGCGTTGCATGGAGCGAAAGTTTAGGATGGCTTGACTTTGCCCCGCCTCCGGGGTCCGAGCGCGTGATTATCACCGCAAACGGGGAATTCGTTGGATACGCATGGGGAGAAAATTTTGGATGGATCAGTTTTAATTGCGATCAGTCGTCACAAGGGGGAGGCAACTCTTGTCCGCCAGCGCCCGGCGGAGTTGATTATAAAGTAAAAACCTCATGGGTTCCAAACGCGCCGCCAAATAAGCCAGTGAATATCGCGCCTCCGGACGCAACACCGCTTGAAACCGTAATAGGCATCACACCAATACTGAACGCGTCTCCATTTTCTGACCCTAATCCGGGAAATACGCATCAGGCAACCGAGTGGGAGTTGAGCATTGACCAAACACAAGACGTAGTAACAGGAAATTTTACTAACGCGCCGATTCTTATTCCTGATTCGGACGCAAACAAAATAGAACATCAGATTACTGGAGGAATGTTGGCGTATGGCACGCGCTACTATTGGCATGTGCGCTATCATGATAACACTAATTTATGGTCGCTCTGGAGCGATGTGTGGAGTTTTACAACGCCGCTCTCACAGCCGCAGAATGTTGTAGGGTATCCTGACGATGATCCGCAAAATCCAAGCGGCGAGACAGAGTACCCTTTTACAATCACGTGGAAATGGGATCCTGTGTTTAAGGACGGCGGGACAAATCCGGCTTCGTTTGTTTTATATCTTGATGATATGAGCAATTCAGATGATTGCGATCCGCTAACTTCCGGTCAACAGGATTACTGTACAAGCGCTGATTATTGGACCAATATAACAAGCATTACTATTAGCAAGGATTATAACGGAATTCCATTAAGTTCAAACGCGCAGTATAAAGCTATTGTATTTGCGCGCGATCCTGTCGGCAATTATGCAAACAGTTTATTATCAACCTCTTCAGATCCTGTATATCTTGCCGTTACATGCGTAAACGGAATTGAATGCCGCAAGGGCGAAGTGTGCGTTGACCATGATGGAAACGCCGGTAATTCAAAGATTTGCGCGAATTTTGACAATTGCGCAAACGGGCAAACTGGCGCTCTTGCGACAGGGAACTCTTGTTATATCTCCGCATGCAATCAGGGCGTTGATTGTTACAGTTCGCCTGCCGGAAGAGATTTCACTGTAGAACAAGGTCAGTGCGTTGCCGCAAAAACATGCGATCTTCCGGCGATTAAACCGCATGCGCCGGAAGTTTGCAAGAACGACGGGAGCGATTGTCAAAATAACAGCGCGCCTGTAACGAACGCGCCGTATCTTCCTATTATGAAGTGGATTAATGGAGATCCTGCTGAAGTCTTCACAGACTATCGGGTACAGCCGATTTCTTATTCAGGAGAGTCAATGCAGTACAAAGTTTTGGTTACCGGTTCAACACCGTATACTTTTGACGCAACAAACGCCTCTCCGGATCTTGCGCTTGGCATGGCGCCGGATCGGTCTCTCAATTTAAGCACAGTAAATGGCGGGCAAAACTATCTTGATTTTAACTCAAGCTATACTTGGCAGGTAACTGTGAAGAACGCCGCTGGCGCGGATCAGAAAATAAGTGATCCGTGGCAATTTACCACAACATCCATCTGCCCGTACGTCATCCACGATTATGCGCCGCCGATGTATAAAGACGAGACAGTATATCCATCTCCAAATAACATCCCGGATAATCCAAACGTCATGTATCCGCTGGACGCGACACTCAAATGGAGTTTTGATTCCTCGCTTCCAGATGGCGCGATTAAAGGGCCTGGCGTCGGAAACAAGCCGACTTTTAAGATTTATGTTCAGGAGTCAGACAACGGAACATTATGGACTCCAGCATTCCCCGCGCAGGATGTCGGAGTCGCTACAGAATTTCGTTTCGGCGGCACCTCTCCAAACTGCGCGGATGATCCGGGAACATGCCTTAAACCGGATAAATATTATAAATGGTATCTTGAAGTTAATCATGGACATAATCCCGGAACTCCGATCAACACATTGTGCAATACAGATAACCCAGAGAAAAACGCAGACGTTCATTACTTCATTTCGGAAACAACCCCGGCGATTACTCTTTCAAAAAAACTTATTTCTATCCGCGGATCCGAACTTACTTATCAAATTGATTTTTCATTCACAGGCGCGCCGTGGAGCCGAATTAAAAATTTTCAAGTTCGCGATAATTATCCGGACAGCGTGAAAACCGATTTTTTTGATACGAAAAATTCTATAGTAACTGATGATACCTTAAAGACCAAAGAACCAAATACTCTAAAAATTACGCGTCTTTGCGAAGCGCAATCTGGGAGTAACAAGACAGCTCTTATCTGGGGCATCGGAGACGGCGCGGACCAAAATTGCGCAAACGTTAACGCTAATTGCGCAGTTTCCACAAACTGCTCTGTCAGTGTAAAAAGCAGAGGTTCGTTTACCCTCGTCATCAACGAACAAACCGAGGAGCCAATTCCGCAATGCACGCTACTTGCAAATCAGTCAACGGCAAAAGGCCAAGCGTTAAATGGAACAGTGTTGTCCGTAGCGTCAAATTCCGTTTCCCATCTTGCCGGGAGCGGGGAGAACGACGCCGGATTTCTGGTAACCGGCAGGGGCGATATTCACTCAAACGCTGATATTTGTTTTAAGAATTTTCCGGACGCGGGCAAAGGATTTTATGTCGGCGATTATTTTGTTACGGCCAAAGGCGTGA
>CAYYGX010000004.1:21466-36025 GCA_964471805.1 uncultured Gammaproteobacteria bacterium
ACTTTACAACAATTGAAAACCAACCTTGACTCGGCCAAAGGCGTGATTGATTCGCCAAATCCCCGCTCCGGAGCGCAGTATGTGTTTTCCGACAATCCAATCCTGGAACTGGATAGGAATCCGTCCGCGCCGGATTTCGCGAAGATTGATTATACAAATGTATATGCGCTTGCGAAAAATGACGGCAATGAGCATCGCGGCGAGTGTAGCGCAAGCCAAATTTTTGGAAGCGAAAACGCAATGCCAGTCATTCAACTCAATGGAAATGTATACAGTTGCCGTTCTGGCGAGGCAGGCGCAACCGATTATAACGGCGACGGCAATTCTTCAAACGGCGATTTTGTCGTTGATCGCGAGATGGAAATAAAGACGGACGGCGGATCAGGCACGATTGTTATAGACGGCAACCTCTACATAAACGCAGATATTTTTTACAGGTCCGGCGCTCCCTCAAGTATTAAGAGTATTGCCGCGCTTGGCTGGATTGTGCGGGGGAGTGTTTATATTACAGGTTACCGCATTGATGAAGTGACGGACTGCACTGCTCTATCTGCCGATCCACGTCCGAAAAAATGGTGCGATGCGTATCAGGCGCTTGAGTCTTTAGACAATGGCCCGGACGGGCTTCCGAATACAGAAGACGACATATACGCTCTCAAATATCCGGCAATCACTCTTGGTCCAAATCAAATCTCCGGCACGTTTTTTTCGGAGCAGAAAATTTTCACCGGAAAAATCAACAATCCCCTCACAATTAACGGCAGTTTAATTGCCGACGAGGTGATTTTGGAGAGGAGAGCGGTTGATGATAGTGGAGGTAGCGCGCCATTGCCAACCGGCGGCGTTATAGACGCGAACAATCGTTTTGCTTACGGAGAACTTGTCGGATGGATTGATATGAAGCCAGTCGGCGGCGGGGTGTATGTTTACAATAATCGCTTGGATGGTTTTGCATACAGCGAGCTCACGGGCTGGATTTCTATGAAGCCGCTCGGTGGAGGAGTGATGAACAACGGAAGCGGCGCGCTTTCAGGGTATGCGTACAGCGACATTGGCGGTTGGATTCGTTTTGATCCTTCTCTCGGAGGTGTTATAATAAATCCATCAACCGGGGAGTTTTCAGGAAACGCTTACGGAGAGCTTGTTGGATGGATTAGGTTTAAGGGAAACGGATATGGAGTTGTTACGACGTGGCGCGGGCAGTAGATGTTTTTTAAGCGAAAATTTTAAATTTATAACTAACATGTGGCAATGCCGTTATGTTCGCGCGTAACAGCGATTGCTGAAATAATTTTCTATGAAAAAAATATCTTTCCGCAATGTATTAACGCAGTGCGGAGTCGGAATAGTGGTTATTTTTTTCGCGTCCATCGGCTCTATTTTGATCCGCGAAGCGTGGTCATTTAAGGATCCTGGCGGAGGTCCCGGCGCCTCCGGCGCTCTTGCGCCTGACGTCGGCGTTATCGGAAATCCTGCAGACGGCATCACCGGCGCGCCTACGCTCTTCCAAGGACAGGCGGCGATTAAAACGGCGGTGGATGGGATTGGGGGTGGAGGTAAGGTATTTCAATCAGTGTTTACAACAAATCTATATACTGGCAACCTTGGTGGTCTAGCTGAAGCTGATGCAAAATGTCAGGCAGAATTTGGACCAGATTTTCATTTTGCGCGGAGTTATCCGGAATGGATTGGTTCAGCCCCTGATGTTTCTTATCTATCTGCATATATATGGATTCATAATGATACTTTGAATTGTAATTCGTGGACCAATGGGACCAACACACCTCTCAATAATGCTCTTGAGATTTTTTATGGTAATGGTAGATGGGATTTGCAAACGGTAGCTTTTTGTGGTGGCCTCCATTATCTTGCTTGTACAAATAGATAGGTAGATCTTCAAAGTTGGTTTAAGGTTTGTAACCAAAATGGTAATCAGCCGCTGGCTCGTAACCTGAACCCAAGTTTTTAACCTGATGGTTCAAGTTATGAATGTGAACCAACGAGAAGAATATTCACAAAACAAGATCGCGAGGAGAATAGAAGTTGAGCCGTGAAAGAGAAATGAAAATACAAGCAAAAGAGTTGTTTCTTAAAATAAGATATGTGGATTGTCCTGCTTTTCCAAAAGAAAAGATTATTTTTAACGCGAAGGGTTTACATCATTTGTTTTATAAAGGCGCAAGAAAAGTGCAGACACGCACGAAAGCAGAAATTCGCACTCGTATGAAACTTTTGCCTTTGGCTATAGAACTTTTGAAAATTATGCCGGTCTATCAGGAGGAATCATCATATCGGTTAAAGAATAAGGATTATCGTTTTTGGGCATTTGAGGGTATTATTAGAGAGAGGAGAATTAAAGTAATTGTCAGGCAAGTTGGAAACGGCGCAAAGCATTTTTGGAGCGTCATTCCGGGTTGGAGGAAGATTCGCGGCGCAGTGCGAAATGCGCGGAGCGATTTGCGCGCGCAATAAAAAACCTCCAACATGGAGGTTGCTTGTTTGCGGCTTACGATTTTAGCCGCACAACTCTTGCGAGCCACAAGCATTAACAGTATAGCAGATAAAATTTTTATGTCAAGGATTATAGTTTGGAAGAAAAAAAATAAAATTATTCTTCTTATCGCGATACTCGCGTTTTTGGGCGCGGTGTATGCGGTTGTGAGAAAAAAGCCGCTTCCGCCTTCAGATTTTCAGGAAGAAAAAACTAGCACAGGCATTGCAATACCAAACGAGGTTCATGTTTATAATGGACTCGTGGAAGAATTGGGAGAGGAGTATTTAGTGATGCGCTCTGAATCAGGAAACAACTATCTCGCGGCGGATTCTACTGTGCGCGTTTCGTTTGACGATAAAACTAAGTTTGTTAAGAAAAGCGCGCCGACGGTTGTATCTCCTAGCGCAAAGTTCATTACAGTTGTTGAGGAGACCGCATCGGCTAAAGATATTATTTTAGGAGCGACAGTTGTGGTATACTCAAGCGATAACATCAAAGGAGATTTGGAGTTTCTTGCGGAGAGAGTGATTATTATTGATAATTTTTAAAAATTTTATAACTTTCTGTTGCGTGATTTTATTCCACAATAATGAAACCATGCAACAATGAAATTATGCAAGATATGCGTTTTATTTCTAAAAAAGTATTTTTTTCCTTCATGCTCGCGTTTATTTTTATAGCCGCATACATCGCCTTTGCATGGACAGAGCCGACACTAGCTCCGCCGACCGGGAACCCAACCTTTAACGCAAGCCCGTGGTTGCAAACAGGGAACGATATCTACTATAACGCAGGCAAGGTCGGCATCGGGACGACGAATCCCACTGCACGTTTAGATGTGAGTTCCCCGGGTCTAGAGGTGTTCTTTAGAGATGCCAACAGCGGTTTCAAGATTACTTCAACTGGCGGACTGAACTATATTGAAAGCGCAGGAGCGGGGATGTCCGGTGCCGCTGACTTAAGATTTACTGATATGAATGCTGTAAATACATGGATGACAATAAAATCCACCGGCAACGTCGGCATCGGGACTACGATACCGGAACATAAGTTACATATCAGTAATATTGGTTCGCATGCAACGATAAAGTTTGAGAATACAGGCGGAGCACATCCTGGATATTGGTTGGCACAATCAGATAGCTATGGAGACACAGTAAATCCTGCCTTTATACTTTATAATGGGGCATATAGAGCAGCTTTTTCTGCTACAGGAGGATTTTCATTAGGCAGTACATATTATTCAACTGACCCAGGGTCGGGAAATATGATAATTCAAGGCAATGTCGGCATCGGGACCGCGAGTCCGAATTATAAGTTGCAAGTTGCTGGCAATGTAGCTTTAGGGAGAGATGGGAATGCTAATAATTATGCCATGGTAGGTTATATGGCATCTAATGACTATTGGTCCATTTTTGGCGAGGGATCCTCCACTGATCTTGGTACACTCGTAATTCAAACAGGGGATAATGCGGATGAGCCTATTGTCTTCAGACAGGTTCACTATTCTGGCACGGTATACGAGCGCATGAGGATAGCCAATAACGGTAACGTCGGCATCGGGACCGCGAATCCGGCTACACCGTTGCATCTCCTTAGAAATCAAGCCAGCGGAACCGTGGGATTGGTGACCAATACGCAGGCTGATCCATTTGCCTACGCGGGCTGGCGCATGCAAGCAAGTGGGGGAAGTGGAGAAGTAATCCTGAACTCCGCTGAGTCGGCAGCCCCCTTTACGAATGCATTGGATATCATTAACAGCATTCCCACTGGTCCCATCCGGTTTAGGACAGGAGCAGGCGCACCAGAGCGGATGCGGATTGACGCCGCCGGCAAGGTCGGCATCGGGACGACGAATCCCACTGCACTTTTAGATGTGAGTTCCCCGGGTCTAGAGGTGTTCTTTAGAGATGCCAACAGCGGTTTCAAGATTACTTCAACTGGCGGACTGAACTATATTGAAAGCGCAGGAGCGGGGATGTCCGGTGCCGCTGACTTAAGATTTACTGATATGAATGCTGTAAATACATGGATGACAATAAAATCCACCGGCAACGTCGGCATCGGGACAACGAATCCAAGCCGTCATTTAGAAGTTTCAGGATCAGATGCGCAGAGGATCAAAGTTACATCTATAACAAGCGGCGCCAATTCTGGACTTATACTTAATACAACGGCGAGGGAGTGGGACATATTCAATGAGTCAAACACCAATAGTCTGATGATTGCTGATAATACCGCAGGAGCATACAGAATTGCTGTAACATCAACAGGCAACGTCGGCCTCGGGACGACGACACCGCAGGCAAAACTTGAAGTAAACGGCGGAGTGCGGCTGAATACGACTGACACAAAACCAGCTTGCGACGCGACAAATGGTCCGAATATCCGCGGCACATTGTGGTTTACGCAAATTGCCAGCGGAGATCGTATTGATGTTTGTATTTATGACGGTAGCGCCTATACATGGAAGAAAGTCAGTTTGACCGGTGGATAATGAAGAATAATGCAACAATTTCTCGTGAAATGAGATAGGCGTGTACAGAAAAAATATGTCAATAAGCGCGAGCAAAGTTTTTTTGCACTCATTTATTTTTCTAGCCGCATTTGGCGCGCTTTTTCTGTTTCCGCGCCGAACATTTGCAGGTGTCTCACAAAATATCTCCGGCTTGGCGTGGAGCGAAAACATCGGCTGGATCAGCTTTAATAACACAAGCGGAGGCGGTTCTATTGATTACGGCGTGAATGTTGACACGACAACAGGCATGTTTTCAGGCTATGCGTGGAGCGAAAACATCGGCTGGATCAGCTTTAACCGCGCGGATACCGGCGTGCCTCCTACAGCTCCTTATAATGGTGGCGAAGCGTATGCGGCAAAACTAGATCTTATAACATTGCAGGCAACGGGCTGGGCTCGCGCGATTGCTGGATTTAACGCATGGGACGGTTGGATAAAATTTTCAGGCATTGCCCAGAACGGCTTTTCTTACGGCGTTACGATTGAGGAAGATACTGGCGAGTTTACCGGTTTTGCGTGGGGCGGCTATGTTTTGGGCTGGATGAGTTTTAACTGCGCTAATACGAATTCGTGCGGCACGGTTTCCTACAGCGTGAAATCGCCTTTCGCGCCGATTGCATACTGGAAGTTTAATGACGGAAGCGGCGGCTCTGCGGCGGACTCATCGGGCAATAATCTTAGAGCTACGGTTACATGGTTAGAGTGGCAGAGCCAAAGCGCGTGTAAGATTGGCGCGTGTATCGGAACGGACAGCGACAATGATGTCATAACCACACCGTCTTCGCTTATTTTTAATACATCTTCCGCGCTCACATATTCCACATGGCTAAAGTTCGGAAGCGCATATACGCCTAACCCTGGCGACCGATGGCCGTACATTATGACAAATAACGGAGGAAATACGCATATTGGTTACGGCATGCGGTATTGGATTCCGGCAAACGCAACCGGAAACTCGGGCTACTTTTATTTTGAGTGGGGTAAAGCTCCATGTGACGGAAGTAATTATACGAGCATTTCGCTTGGTTCAGTGCTTGACAACAAATGGCATTTTGCCGCCGCGACTTACGACGGCGCGACAGTTAAGACATACCTTGACGGAGTCTTAACAAATCAAGCCGCGCATGCCGGCGGGTTGTGTCCGCTCGGATCAAACAGCATGAAACTTGCAGAGCGATCGGCAGACGGAACGCCTGATGTTTTTCTTGATGAGAGTAAAGTGTATTCGTATGCGCGTTCCGACAATCAGATATTAGCCGAATATAGCGGACTTGTAGCGCACTTTACATTTAACGAAGGCGCGGGAACAGTAGCGAATGATTCATCAGGGCGCGGGAATACTGGAATGATAACCGGGGCGTCGTGGCGCGATGAGAGTTTATGCCACACCGGGAAGTGCTTGTTCTACGATGGGAATGGCGATTATACCGACGCTGGAATTCGTTCTGGTTTAAAAATAAACGGCGCGCTTTCGGAAACCGCGTGGATATATCCAATCGGCGTTTCAGCCGGCGCGGACGCTGGCATTATGGGAACCGGTATTAGCGGCGGGTATTCGCTCACCTATCATACAGACGGCAATGTGTATTTTTATATCGGGAGCGGGGCAAATAAAGTAAGCGCGTTTGCCTCGCCTAACCGCTGGCATCATGTCGCGGGAGTCTGGGATGGAACTACGCTCGCAGACGGAATGAAACTTTATATTGACGGCGCGCTTGCCGGAAGAGGATCGTCTTTGGTTTCAGCGATATCGCCGTCCAGAAATTTTCTTTTCGGAAAAGAGACGAGCGATTTTAACGGATTTATTGACGAGGCAAAACTTTACAACCGCGCGCTTTCTTCGGCCGAAGTCGCGCAGGAATTTGGCTCGGTTTCGTCAAATCTTGTTTTGCATTTTAAGATGGATGATAACACGGCCGGGAACGGGAAAACGATTTCGGACAGTTCCGGAAACGGCAATAACGGTACGACGCATTGGGGATCAAACGATTCAGGCATGGACTGCGCTGTTTCCGGAGCAATAGCTCTCGCGTGC
Source organism: uncultured Gammaproteobacteria bacterium (assembly GCA_964471805.1). Classification (GTDB taxonomy): domain Bacteria; phylum Patescibacteriota; class Patescibacteriia; order UBA9629; family UBA9629; genus UBA9645. The sequence goes on from CAYYGX010000004.1 coordinate 28,514, forward strand.
CAGTTTGACGGCATTGATGATTATATTACCGGCGCGCAAAGCAGTGCTATTAATCAAACACAGGAGGCGTGGATCAAACTTACGGCGGTTCCGGGAGACGGACGCATCACAAGCAGAAGCGGATGCGGCAACGGCAGATTATCTATCGTGAACGGGAACGCGCGATTTGAGTTTGGTGATAGCGCGACATGTCAGCATATTGATTCAATAAGCTCGCTTATTCCAAATGAGTGGTACCATATCGCGGCGACTAACAATAACGGCGCTCTTAAAATTTATATTAACGGCGTACTGGACAATACCGGAAATTACACGCTTACTCCGATAGTTTATTCTCCAATTACGATCGGAAGCCATGAAGGAACCGCGTCGTTTTTTCCTGGTTTCATTGATGACCTGCGCCTGTATTCAACCGCGCGCGCGGATTCAGAGATCAAACAGGATTATGACGCGCGATTTATCCCGATCGCGCATTGGAAGATTGACGACGGATCAGGGCTTGTCGCGCGCGACGAATCGGAAAACAAAAATGACGGACAATTATTCGGACCGGTGTGGAGATCAGGCAATGAGTGCGTTTTTGGCGGTTGTCTTTTTTTTGACGGCGCGAACGATTATGTAGATGCTGGAGACGATCAGTCGTTGCGAATTTCAAAAGCGTTGACCATTGAAGCGTGGGTTAAACCAAGCGCAGTTCCAGATGGCGCGGACTCCGGCATAGCCGGCACGGGAATCGGAGGTTTTGCGCTTACATACAATAACGACGGCAATGCATGGTTTTATATCGGGAGCGGAGCAAATAATTTGAAATTCGCTGTTCCATTAGATCTCGCGTGGCATCACGTCGCCGGCGTGTGGAACGGAACAACAGGCGATGAAGGAATGAAATTGTACATAGACGGCGAAATCAAAGACGCTCGCTCGTCCCTTGTCCAGTCAATTTCAGGATGGCAGAATTTTACGATCGGAAGCGCGACTACAAAATTTGAAGGGTATATTGATGATGTGCGCGTTTATAACTATGCGCGAAGCGGAGTGGAAATTTTACTTGATTACAGCTCCGCATTCCAGCTTGCGACTCCTTTGAATGTAGCGAATCCGGCTGGCGCAGGGTTTAATACGCAAAATTCAATCATTTTCCATTGGGATCCTGTGCCGCTTGCGACAACGTATTATGCGTATGTTTTGACTCCAGATTTGAACTGGGCTCTTACAGGTATTACGAATACGCCGTCATTTTTTTTAACCACAAACAATCCCTCAATAAGAGCGCCTCTTGTTTCAGACACTTTATATGATATTAAGGTCATTGCGGTTGACGACGTGGGGCAAAGCCCGCAAAGCGATTTTTCCGATATCGGCATTGCGGCGACCTCGGCAAATGCGCCGATAGCTTTTGCCGGCGCTCAAGGCGCGGGTACTGGCGAGGTATTCTGGAACTGGCAGAGCGGAGGACGGGACTCCGGTTATTTTGCCAAACTCGCGACTAATTCTGAAAAGAACAGCGGGTGGATGCCGATAAGATTTTCTGACGGAACATTTTTTCCAGCCTTTGGCTATCGCGCGCTCGCATGGCCGTCATCGGCGATTGCTACGCAAAAAGGAATTCTTATTACACAATACGATGATCTCCGATATTCTTATGGAAGCAAACTTTTGGACCAAGTATATGAAAATTTTAATCCAAGAGAAGGCACGATTGAAGCGTGGATACAGCCGCGCTGGAACGGCTCTGACGGAAAAACGCACACGTTTTTTGACGGCGGCGCGGACAATTTTCCGGTCATTGAAAAAACAGCAAGCAATGCGTGGAGATTAGGATGGATCGGAGGAAGCGATCTTGTAACAGTTTCAGCCTCGCATACTGCGGGAGATTTTATTCATATTGTCGCCTCGTGGGATGTTGACACAAAACTGAATGGCGCAAATTATGCAAGGTTAACAATTAACGGCGCGCACGCTTATGGCGGATTATCCGCATTAACGCCCGGGGTCGCGAGCCGAGAGTTTATCATCGGAAATAATATAGACAGAACAGGCTCAATTGACGCATCTTTTGCTGGCCGCATTCTCGGCCGCGCTCTCTTTGAATCGGAGATTGCTCTTTTGTATGCTGGCGGGAACGGATCTCCCGCGACGTTTTTCATAACTTCAGACACTCTATGGCTTATGGACTCTGCAAACGAAAAAACCGATGCTGTGTACAGGCATCAGGGGCAGGGTGTAATAAGCGCTACCGCATCTGCGGTTATTTTAGCTGAAGCAATCGGCTTGCGCAGTTGGGCGGATAATGACGAGGTTTCAGTGTACGACGGAACCGCCTACACTATAAACGGTTTCATCGCCGGCGCGCTTACAGGAACAGACATCGTTATTCCGATTGATAACGGAATCGGCGCCGCGGTTTCAGGGCTTGCAAATGTCGGCGGTCTTCTGACATTTAACGGCCAGACAGATTATGCGCTTTTCGGAAATCAAAACAGTTTGAACATCGGAGTTTCTGATTTCAGTATTGCCGCGTGGATACGGACAACAGACGCAAGCGGCACAGGCGTTATTTTCGGCAAAAAGCAGGGCGGAGGTTTTGATGAAGGGTACAGAGTCGCGATTAAAGACGGACGCGTGTTAGCCGCGATTGCTGATGGAGCCGTTCAAAAAAGCGCGGGCGACGGAAGTTTCATAAACGACGGACGATGGCACCATGTTGCGGCGGTTTTTGACAGAGACGGCAATCTCGCGCGATATGTGGACGGAAACTCTGTCGGTTCCGCGCTCTCTATTGCATCGTTCAACGGGACTGACATTGCAAATTCATTTCAGGTAGGAATCGGAACAGCCGGGCTTTTGGGTCAAGAATTATTTAACGGCGACATCGCTGAAGTGCACGTCTATAACAAAGCGCTCACTCTCGCGCAAGTTCAATCGCTTTGGAACAACCCAAAAAAGAATTTTGGAGAGATTAAGACACTTCTTGGTTTTACAGATAGCGATATTCGCGGACTGTGGCAATTGTATAAAAATACGGCTCCTTCAGTTCCGGACGCGAGCGTTTTCGGAAACAACGGAACTATAACCGGCGCATCGTATATGCAGGAAGCGATGATTAAGAAAAGTGTCGTTACAACAGATCGCCTCACTGCTATTACAGCAAAGCCCTCCACAAAGGAACAGTCCCGGATTACGGATATAAGCGCAGAATCAATCCCGCATCAGCCGATTCAGATTATGAGCATCATAAACGGAACTTTTTCAGATACAATCACCACGTTTCCGTTTTCGGGAGACGTGTTTCAGACGAACGATCCGGTGAAAGTATTTGACGGAACCGGATATTTTGTTCCCGGACTCGTAATAAGTATTCTCTCCGGCACCGCGGTTATTGTTGATAACGGAGCAGGCGGAAATCCCGCAACAGAAACTGTGGGCATTTATGCCGCGTTTGACGGAAGAGAGATGGCGCAAATGTCTGCTGACTCTGATACTTTTGACATTGGAACAGGAGACGCAAGCATCAGCGCATGGATACAAACAACCGATCGTTCAGGAGATAGTAGCAACCGTATCATATCCAAAATGACGGGAAATATCGGTTACGAAGTGTACTACAATGACATTTCAGGAAAAATCGGGCTTGCTCTCGGCGACATGAGCGGCAATATTTCTGGCGGAACCGTGAGCAACGTACCTCTAAATGACGGAGCTTGGCATCATATTGCGGTAACGTTTGATCGCGACGGCACGGCAACTGTGTATAAAGATGGAATTGCAGACGGGACTTTGAAAATTAAGCCGGAAGATATAGACGGAAATCCGTTGCCGATCGCTGTAGCCGATAATGCGGCAAAGTTTACGGTCGGAGCGGATTCAGACGGAAAGCGGAATTTTACCGGCGCTATTCGCGACGCGCGAATTTTCATAGGCGGCTTGTGGTCTGCCGGAGAAATTGCCGCGCAAGCTGTAAATCCATGGCAGCCGAACGCAAACGGAACAAACACCGAGTATTGGCTGTTTAACGGTTCGCCGGATAAAACAGTTTCTGCAGGCGTCTCTTCTCCAGCGCATGACTTGCAATTGACAAACATTAATGAGTGGCAGACGAGCGCGTTTATAAAAAGAACAAACACAGGCGCAAACCCAGGAGATCGTCCAAACGATTCTATTATTCGCGAACAAGCGGGGATGTTGATTGACGGCAGTGACGCATTAACGTTTCCGGCAAAAAATATCCTATCAAACAAGGAGGGCACTATTGCTCTCCGGGTAAAATTACTTCTGCCGGGCTCGCTTGCCGGTTCTTCATACTCTCCGGTTTTTCTGGACGTTAAAGCTGGCGCGAGCAGTTTATTTTTAGGGCATGACGGCTTGAACAATCAGAGCATTAAGTATCTCATTACGAATTCAGACGGAGCAGATACGACAGTCGAGAGTATTGATATTTCCCAATGGCTTTCAGATGAATGGCATCACATAGTTTTGCAGTGGGACGCGTACGCGCGGGGCGAGGGAAGAATTTACCTTGACGGCAATCTTTTGGGAGCGCCAGCGTCTGTTCCAGGCGTTCTTGGCGATTTTTTCGGTTCCACAATTTTTATCGGAACCGATAGCGATTCTTTAAATCAATCTGATGCGTACTTTGACGGCGTCTATGTTTTTGATCATTGGATAGACGATGCTTCTCAACTGTTCAGCAAAAATCGCGTTTCCGAATGGACGATGAAAAACGCGAATTGCGGCGCGCCGTTTACCGGAAGAGTTATGGCATCAAATCGCGATGGCGACGAAACTCCATGGGTTGAAGGTTATGCCGGAGCTCTTTCCTGTTCGTTAACGTGTTCTACCGCGCTTGATTGCGGAGCTGACGAGATCTGCGCTCTTTTAGGGACGGTTAAAATATGTAAGCCGAAAAATTACTGTCAGCTCGGCGCTTGGTGCAATAAATTATTTAACGGAAGAGTTGCAGACGGAAAATGCGTTGCGGACGAGACTGCTTTTGCCTGCAATCTAAAGCCCTCTGCAGGTATTCTTGTTAAATCAATTGATCACGCCGCCAATTCTATTACAGTAAGCGCGGAGACATCTTCTGATGATCTCACACAAACCGCATCGCTTGAGACGCGTTGGGATTTTGAGTACAATGGCGCGCCGAATTGGGGTTTATATATTCCTGGAGTAGGCGATGTTTTGCATACGTACGCGACTGGAGATGGCGCATACACGATCGCGCTTCAAGTGAAAGATCGCTATGGCGCGGAATCAGCGCTTGTTTCTAAAAGCATTATCATCTCAAATGCCGGCGGGAAAATTATAGCTATTTCTCCTGCATCGTTTCCCGCGACAAACGTCCCGTATGTTTATAATTTCGGGGCCATCAAAACAGGCGACACAAAATCGCTTTCAATGCTGGTGTGCAATCTTGGCGGAGGCTCGCTTGATATAAGTTCTCTTTCATTTGCGGTAGGCGCGGAGTTTAGCGTCTCCGGAATTCCGCCGTCATTTACTCTGTTTTCGGACGCGGGCGGGCCGCCTCCCGAGTGTTCAGCAAATAATGACGCGCTTTCGTACAAGTTCATCTCTATTAAATTTTCCCCGGCCTCTGGCGGCATATTTTCTGATACGTTTACAATTTTTTCAAACTCTCTTAACGGAAATATCAATGTTGCGCTTAACGGACAAGCAAGAACCGTATCGCTTTCGCCTGATGCGCCTGTTGAGAATTTGATCTACGAGGGCAGAACTCTTATTAACCCGCCTCCTGGATTTGTTGAATTTTTAGAAAAATTGCGATTTGTTGAGCCCGCTAAATCACGCTAGATTGCGCGCGGCTTTAACTATATGATATACTGTGTAAAAAGTTTACAGAATAAAATTGCATCGCATGCTTGAACCAAACATCAATCTACTTCCTAAGGATTTGCGATCTAAAGAGCAGTTTAAATCTGCTCCTTCTAAACTTGCAACAGAGTCTGTAATTCGCGAGAGCGCGCCCGCGCAGGTATTAAAAAAGAAAGATGGGCAGCAGAAAGAAAAAAAATTCGCAATCAGTAAATTTAAAAAAAAAATCAGCGGCAAAAAGATAGAAGGATTGTTTACGCGTTTCAAAGCGCAGATTAAAAAATTAACGAATTCAAAAAAAGAGCAGACGCCCGCTCCGGAAAAGATTGGCGCCGAATTACTCACTAAAGAAGTTTTAGGCCCGCGAAGCATCCGGCGCGAATTATTATCACTCGGAGCTATCGTTACTGGTTTTATTTTTTTGTTTATCGGCGCGTATATGTATTACGAATGGCGCATACAAAAAATTCAGACTGCGACAGCTGAAGCCGAAGATGAGAATGCCAATCTCGATGCATCAATCTCGCTCGCGCAAAAAGATCTGGAGCGTAGCAAACAAAAAGCGGATATAGTTACGACAATTGAAGCCATACTTGAGAATCGGACTGACTGGAACGTTATTCTCGCGCGAATGGAGTCGCTTACATTATCAGCCGTATATTATACAAAGTTCAAGTCAGGCGGAGACGGCGCAATTGAACTTACAGCCCGCGCAAAGACGCTTGAAGACGCGCTGTTGCAAATTCAGATTTTTCATAACGCGGACAATTTTATTAAATCTGTTGATGTTCGTGAATTTTCAGTGACTGAAGAAAAAATTGCTCCCGCGGGCATTGAAAATGGAGAATCAGTTACAGCGTCGTTTGTTGAGTTTCCTTTTTCTCTCACTCTTAGAGACGATTGGTTTTATGCCAAAACAGAAAACAACTGAAGAACAAAAACAAACCGCATTAAGCGCGTTTATTATTGAACAGTTCAAAAAAATCGCGTGGTTCTTTGTGATCGCATTGCTTGCGGCTGGATATTTTTTCGTTATACAGCCTGAACGCGCGAAACTTTCAGCAAAGGTGACCAATGATATCACGCGCGTGACGCAAGAAAAACAGATTAAGGAAGCGACTCTAAATCGTCTGAAACGCCAGTTAAATGAATTTTTGATATTGCAGAAACACCAGAGCGAGATTTTAGAGCGGATCCTTCCCGCGATCTCGCGCAAAGAGGAGGCGGTGTTTTCATTGAACGCGCTTGCGTCGTCCTTGAATTTTTACATAACATCGCTAAAAGTTGAAGAAGTTGTAACTCCTGAAGAATATTTCGGAGCGAAACTGGATGTGCCGCTTGAACTTGCGGTCGTGCCGGTGTCTGTAACTATTAAAGGGCAGACAATTACATATGAAAAGATAAAAAAGCTTCTTGGCGCATTGCATGAACAGTACGGCATTTTCAATATTAAAGAGCTGGAATTTGGAGATGAAGTATCCGGCGCAAAAACTGAAAACGCGGGCGGAAGCGAGCTTACGCTCACAATTGATTTATTTTTTATAGATGATAATGCGCAAGCGGAATAATAAATATGAGAGCGTAGAAGAATGCCATAATTTGTCATTGCGAGGAGCCATGAAAGATTTCATGGCGACGAAGCAATCTAATTTTATAGCCTAAAGAAGAGATTGCTTCGCC
>CAYYGX010000005.1:0-1248 GCA_964471805.1 uncultured Gammaproteobacteria bacterium
GGTTAATCCAATAACTTTTCCCAACTTTTCTTGGTCCCCATAAAAAAACTGACTGTTTTTGGGGAAGATTGAGTTCAAATAATCTTTTGATAATTTGCATACGGCAAGCATTATATCCGAATAAATTACTCTTGTCAAGCAAAATATCTTATTACTCCTTCGCCACTTTCAAAAAGATCTCTTCCAAATCCGGCTTATTGATGTCTAAGTCATAAATGCCAAAATTTTCGCGGGAAATCAAGCGCATGGTTTCGCCTAAATCGTCCGCGCTCGTTTTAATATGCAAGTGCCCGGCGCTTTCAATTTCAAACTGCCAACCGCGCGTGTTTATAAACTCAACGAACGCGCTCTCTTTTTCAGACCCAAACGCCACTTCTATATAATAATCCCGCGCCGCGCGTTTTAATTCCTCCGGCGCGCCTTCTGCCACAATCTTGCCTTTTTGCAAAAAAATCACGCGATCGCACATCTCCTCAACCTCTGCCATGTTATGCGACGTATACAAAAAAGAAACACCGCGCTCCCGGTGGATGCGCCGCAAAATATCGCGCGCCTTAAAGGCGATGTCTGGATCCAAGCTTGCGGTCGGTTCGTCTAGAAGCAAAAATTCTGGATCGTTCAGAAATGTTTTTGCGAGAATCACGCGCGTTTTTTGCCCGCTTGAAAGTCTGTAAAACAATGTGCCCAAAAGATCAGATATCTCAAGTTCGTCCGCGACAGAGGCGATTTTTTTCCCGAGTCCCCGAACGTTATACAATTTTCCAAAAAATGTAAGATTCTCGCGCGCTGTGAGACGAGACATAAATTGAATGTACGTTGAGGAATAATTGATGCGCGAAAGAATTTCCCCCCGATTTTTTGCAATGTCTTTTCCAAACACGCTGATCTCCCCTTCTGTCGGAGAAATCAATCCTAAAATCATCTCAATCGTGGTTGACTTTCCGGAGCCGTTTGGTCCCAAAAGCCCGAGTATCTCGCCTTTTTTAATATCAAAACTGATGCTAGAAACAGCTGTTTTATCCTTAAATCGTTTGGTAAGATTGCGGACAGAAAGAATCATAAAAGAATATGCGCTCCAGTATATCACAACTCCAATTACTCCACTATTCCGCCTGTTTCATAGCGAGATAGTTCTTCCTCGCGAACCGTAACAACAACTGCGGCGCCACGCGCTCGGATGCGAGTCCATGTTTCGCCGGAGCGCACATGATATTTTTTGCCGCGCGAGATTAAAAATATCTTCTTGCT
>CAYYGX010000005.1:1290-29842 GCA_964471805.1 uncultured Gammaproteobacteria bacterium
CACGTCATCAGGATACAAAACCTCTAACCCTTCCGGATACGCGTTCAAAGAATCGCGGCTTACAAACTCAATTCTGCGCGGCGAGGGAAATCGCAGACGCAAAATGGTTTCGTTTGGAATCCACCGTTTTCGTCCATTTTCAATCAGATACACAGTCGGATCGTTTTCTTGCTTTATAAGAATGCCGTCTGTGAAAGGCGCAACTAATTTTTGACCGAGCACTACCGGCGCTGACGGCTCTTCCGGAAGCGGTTCTGGTTCTTTTTTGTCCTCGTTATCCTCTATGTCTTTTTCTTCACTTGTATCTTCCGGAATCGCGGGGCTGTTAGTGAAAGTTGGCGGAATAATCATGCCTGCCGGCTCATGAATCGTATAGGAAGCGCTTGCCACCGGACCTTTTTCGCCAGCGTAATCAATGATACGCGCTTTGACCGTTGTGCCGATAGAAATCGGAAATGGCGCCTGGTAGAGTGTACTTGCGGCGGTTGGGTCAACTCCGTCGGTCGTGTAGTAGAGAGACACCGGACGTAGTGGAACAAATGACTGTGGCACGGTGAGCGTAACCGTTTGCGCGCCCGTGTACTCACCGGAGGGAGGCGCTATCTCTGGGTCGGGGAGCGAGGAAACCAAATACCACACAATTGTATCGCCGTTTTTTGCTCTGTAGGATTCACCGCCAACTGATGCAGGAACGCCGTTAACCAAGAGCTTCCACCAACTGCCGCTCCCTGCAAGAACCATGCCGTTTATATCATTCAAAAATTGCCCGAAACTAAACCACGTAAGATCATAGGAAAGCGCGCAGGAAGAATCTTTTGCCGCGCGGCGCACTACGTCCATCGCGGTTACCGCCGCAGTCGTTCCGGAACACACGCTCGCCGTTCCAGTTTCAATTGAATAGGGAATAGTTGGAATCGGATAGGTAATTTTTTTCACCGGATACGATCCGCCAGCAAGCGCGATTGCGGTATATGAGGTTGTATTAACCTTAAAAGTATTTTCAACGTTCTTCTCAGATTCAAACCAACCATCCGGTGTTTGAAGCGACTGCAAAAAGGCAATCGGCGTGTTGCCACCTTTAGACCACGCGGCACTTTCGGGGTCTTCGCTAAGTTTATACAGCATACTAACTACCCATGCTGTTGTATCCGCGTTTGAATTCGTTCCATACGGACTGATCGGATCATACGGAAATCCGCCGTCAGAATTTTGGGAGAGTTTAATATAGGAAATCGCGTTTTGAATTGCTGTGTCTTTATCTGAAACCCCGGCTTCCAGCATCGCCATCACGGCCACTGCGGTGTCGTCAACATCAGACGAGCCGACAATAAACCCGAATCCGCCGTCGCTATTTTGATTGTTCAGAAGAAATGTTTTGCTTTGTAGAATAGCCGCATCGTCTGCTGAAACGCCGGCGGCGATGAGAGCGAGGATGCCGAAAATATCATCATTTAATGTTTGAGGATCCCCAAGTTGATTGTTTGCTGAAAACGAGAGCAGTTTTGCGACAAGGTCTTCTTTCCCAAATGAACGCGGGTCCCGCCCGAGCGCCGCAATTCCCAAAATTGGGCCTGCGCATGTGATTGCCGAAGAGCAGGTTGCGGTTTTGAGATGATCCTCGGGGATATTTTCTTCTGCAAGAGCGTACAACGCTTGCGTGCTCCAGTGGGTTTGTGGAGCGGATCTCAAATACGCGGCCGCGGATTGATTTTTTGACGGCGCCGCGCGAAGCGGCGTAATCGCCCAGATCAATACTCCTGCGCTCACAAACAGTGCGAGTAGCGCGCTCGCATACGATTTTCGTTTCATATAACGAAAAACCTCTCTGATCGGACAAAGAGAGGTTGAAAATTTCGTTGTATATATTTAAAAATTTTAAGCGTTTCTCTTTGCTCGAAGATAAGGTTATTACTATACAGCCCATAGACCTGACTTATCCCGACATAATCGGGAATTACAGTTGCGGCACAGCCGCGGATTTTCACCGCGTTCCTTGGACTGGTGTATTTGTCAATTGAAAATAGCGTAGTCTAAAAAGAGGATAACGTCAAGCCTGAATAACGTGAATCCGAAAACTATGATCTTGTCATTGCGAGCGAAGCGAAGCAATCTTTTATCTAAGCCAAATATAGATTGCTTCGTCGCTTCGCTCCTCGCAATGACAGTGGCTTAAAAGGGGGTTTTCGGATTCACGTTGAATACGCCAGAGCTTCACAAGGAATAAAGATGTTGTTATACTGTACTCTAATCAAAAATTATAAATAAATTTACTCTATGGAAATACTATCGCTTTTCAAGCTCGGTGTGGAAAAGGGCGCGTCTGACATACATATTATTGCTGGGAAACCTCCTGTCATACGAATTGACGGCGTGCTCAATGAAATAGAAGGCGCGTCCTTCACAAAGGGAAGCGCAAAAGAGAGTATTTATTCTCTTCTCACACCGCTCCAGCAGAAACTTTTTGAAACCGACCGCGAACTGGATTTCTCCTACGAAATTAAAGATGTCTCGCGCTTTCGCGTGAATATCCATTTTGAAAGAGAGTCTCCAGGGCTTGTTGCGCGCATTGTGTCTACTACAGTTCCCACATTGGACGAACTCCTTATGCCGCAGATTGTAAAAAAATTTCTCCAGATGCGCGAAGGGCTCATTCTTGTGACAGGCCCGACAGGATGCGGAAAATCAACAACTCTGGCGGCCATGATTAACGAAATCAATGAAACGCGCAACGGCCACATTATAACATTAGAGGATCCGATTGAATTTCTATTCACTGCCAAAAAAAGCATCATACGCCAGAGGCAACTCGGAAGCGACATGAAATCCTTCAAAGAAGGGCTAAAGCATGTGCTAAGGCAGGATCCGAATGTCATTATGGTCGGCGAGATGCGCGATCTTGAAAGCATTGCTACGACGATTACGCTTGCGGAAACCGGACATCTTGTGCTTGCAACGCTTCACACATTCTCCGCGGCGCAAACGGTTGATCGCATCATTGATTCCTTTCCGCCGTATCAACAGCCGCAGGTCCGTCTTCAGGTTTCAATGACCTTGCGCGCGATTATATCGCAACAACTCTTGCGAGGCGCGCGCGCGGGCAGAGTTTCATCGCGCGAAATTCTCATAAATAACAGCGCTATCTCAAATCTTATCAGGGAAAATAAAATTGCGCAGATAAAAACAGTAATACAGACATCTGCGGAAGAAGGTATGATTACTATGGACAACGACTTAAAACGCCTGGTTGCTGAAGGACTTGTTGACATAGAAGACGCAAAGGCGCATATGCTGAATCCGGGCCAATTGTAAAATATGATAAATAAACACCTAAAAAAACTTTCAATTTTCCACGGATTCAAAAATAGGGAACTGGAGATATTTGTAGAGGGATCGCGTAAACAGGTTTTACCGCGCGGACATGAAATTTTTCGCGCCGGACAACCGCGAGATACATTTTTTATCATTCTTGAAGGAGAGGCGGAAATCGTAAAAGAACTCGGCGGCATGCGCGAAATTGTAACAATCGCATCCTCCGGCGAATATATCGCAGAAGAAGCTCTGTTTCAAAAATTATCAAAACATTCACACACTTGTTTTGTGCGAAGCGAAACCGCAAGCGTGCTTGCGATCAAACGGCGAATCTTTGAAAAACTCCCGGAGAGTATGCGCCTCACATTTATTCTGAACCTGCTCCCGCTTATCTCGGAAAACTTTGCTCACGCTTCAACTATTATTGTTACGCTGTCAAAAATCGGCGCCCTTCTTGGAGAAAACAGAGAAACTGTGCTCTCTTTGGGCATGCGCATACTTTCAATTCTTCGTGAGCCGACCAAAGCCGAACGCGGCATAATTCTTATGATTGAAAACGACGCCGGCTATGTGAAAATGCGGGCGATAACCGGATTTCAGGACACTGCATATCTAAATAACAGAATCGCGCTTAATGAGGATTTCATCGCGGAACGGATCGTGCAAAAAGGCGAAACCGTAAATATGAGGGAATCAGAATATCTGCCTGGCGCGCGTAAAGTTCGGTATGCCTCGCGTTCAATAATAGGCGTGCCGCTTAAAGTGCAAGGGCATCGGATAGGCGCAATAATCCTTGCCGACAGAAAAGGAGACGGCGGATTTACGCCAAACGACGAGGCATTGATCTCAATTGTCGCGCACACAGTTGGAATCGCGATTCACAATGCAGAGCACTTTGAAATTCAGGATGCTGAAACGGAATTAAAAAGAGAATATGTGATGTAATACGCTATTGTCCGCGTATTTTTTTTATGCTACTCTCCTCCCCATCATGCCTCTGTAGTTTAATGGATAATTGGCATCTTTTTCAGCTCCCGTAGCTCAAAGGATAGAGCGTCTGGCTTCGGACCAGAAGGTTGTAGGTTCGATTCCTATCGGGAGCGCCAAAAACCAAAATTAGTTCTCACCCAAAGGGTGACCAGCCTTTGGCGGGGATTCCTGCCAGAGGCACTAGTGATGCGCCCATAGCTCAATTGGCAGAGCGGCTCGCTCTTAACGAGAAGGTTGCAGGTTCAATTCCTGCTGGGCGCACCAAATTGCAAAATAATTTAGATAATGATATTTTATGGGTACTGAATTTCGCAATACGGTATTGATTGTGGAAGATGATGCTTTTTTAGTGAGAGTCTATGAAGTCAAACTAAAAAAAGCAGGAGCTCGAGTGTGGGTGGCGGCAGACGGAGATAAAGCTCTCGCATTTCTTTCACAAACGCCGCCTTCGGCAGTGATACTTGATCTCATGCTCTCCGGAACAAGCGGATTTGATGTGCTTGAGGCAATACGAAAAAATGATAAGTGGAAAAAAGTGCCAGTTTTTATTCTTACAAACCTCGGACAACCACAAGACATTGAGCGCGGTAAACAGCTTGGCGCTACGGAATATATCATAAAAACAAACACAAAAATTGACGCGCTCATTGACAAAATTAAAAGATATTTTAAGTGATATGATAAATTTAATATACCGCTGTCTATTCAGCAGACAACTCGTCCGCAAATAGCAAAGGTATATGATAAATCTATGGTGCCCACACCAAAAAAATTAAGGGGGTTCACTTTGCTTGAACTCCTGATAGTTATCGGAGTTCTTGCGATTCTCGCGGTTATTCTGGTAACTGTGATTAACCCGATAGAGATATTGCGAAAATCGCGGGATGCGCAACGTATTTCTGATTTGAATAGCATCAAATCGGCGATAGGTCTTTACATCACAAACACTACGTCGCCAATTTTGGGCGGCGCAGATAACGCGGCCTGCAAAACCGGAGCAAGTTATTTGACTGGCGATAAAATATTTTACAGCCTCGCAAGCTCTTCTGATATTACCGACACTTCGCTTGATGGAGGAACGCTCGATGTGCCTCAAAGGTACCAGCCTTTACCCGCCGATCTTTATAAAGTAGATAATGCCGGATGGGTACCTATTAATTTTGCGGGCATCCCTGGCGGATCTCCGATTGCGAGTTTGCCGACTGATCCGTTAAACACGCTCGCTGATGCCGCAAATCTCTCGGACACATCTTTTCTATACAGATATGTATGCGGCACGACGAACTTTACATTTGAGATTGACGCGGTTTTGGAAAGCGCGACATACAAAACAGATGAGGATCGCGACGGAAAAGACGGAGGCAATAATGACAATTTTTATGAGGTCGGAACTGATCTTTATCTTCTTGGCTCCACGAACACATTCTAATAATATGTTTATTTGAAGCACTATTGGCCCGCTTGTGAAAATATCTCATGCGGGCTTTTGTGTTTCTTTGCTTGAAAAATAATGCTTCTTGAAATCGTTTTATTCATTATAAAAAGCGCATGCATTACTTGCGTTGTTATCTCTTATCAGCATCGTGAAAATTCTCCTTTTATTTTTGCGCGAGTTTTGCGTCTTTGTTTTGTAATTCTTCTTGTGAGTTCCTTCATAGCTCCGAGCCTAAAAAGCGCAATCCAATATACTCTTTGGGCGCACCACCCTATAGGCGTATATCTCCTTCCCCCGCACCGCCAGATCTCCTACTTTCTCTTTTACGTCTGGGGAAGATTCTGGTTTTCTATCGCGCTCGCTCTTGCATCATCTGGAGCGTTGTATGGATTATTCCGGGCAGTTCTGTACGTGCTGAAAAATCGGCTTGATAAATATGAAATCGCTACAATCGCTTTTTCAGCGGTCATTGCCGGCTGGCCGGCTGTAGTTTTTCTTGTTCCTTTTAGTTTAGCGATCGCTCTCTCTACAGCTCTTTTTCAAAAAATTTTTTCATTGCGCATAGCAATCCATATCGGAGACGGTTTTCTTATTGCCGGAATCATATTGTTTATTTTCGGCGAGTATATAATAACTCTTGCCGGTTTATCCGCGTTGCGCGTGTAGTTACAATAGCGTGAAATATGATATAATACAGAGTGAACGTTATCAACAGAAGCTATGCATATAAGCGAAAAAAAATTAAAAGATATTCTTCTCTCGTCTGGAATTATCCAAGACCAAGTGTTTGAATCAGCTCGTCAGGAAGCTGTAAGGATGAATCAGCAAGTCACTGATATTCTGATCGGACGCCGGGCAATAAGCGAAGATTACCTTTTAGAACTACTTGAGGTTGCGTTTGATATTCCTGTCGTTGACTTACGCAAAGTAGTTATTGATGAAGCGACACGCGAACTTTTAAACGAATCTTATGCAAAAACGCATAGGGTTATCGTATTTAACTACGATACAGCGCTCAAAACTGTCCATCTTGCAATGCAAGATCCTTTGGACATGGACACTATTTCGCATATTCACGCGCAATTAAAGGCCACTGTTCTTCCTTACTTTACAAGCGCCGCGAGTTTGCATTACGGATTAAAGCAGTATAAAAAACAAGTGGTGAGCGGATTTACGCGCGTGATAGAGGAAAACGTGAAAAAATTTTTTTCAGAGGGCGGGGAAACGGATATCGCAAAACTTGCTGAAGCGATTCCGATTGTAACGATTCTTGATAATTTATTTGAACAGGCGCTTACAATGAATGCTTCTGATATTCATTTTGAGCCGTTTGCCAATTCTCTCATTGTGCGATATAGAGTTGACGGAATTCTGCAGGAATCGGTGAATGTGCATAAATCAATGGAGCCGATTCTTGTGGCGCGCATTAAAATTCTTGCAAATCTGCGTATTGATGAACACGCAACTCCGCAGGATGGACGTTTCAAAACCGAGTCCCCTGACGGAGGCATGCTGGACGTGCGCGTGAATGTTATGCCAGTTATGCACGGCGAACGCGTTGCGCTTAGATTGCTCAAAAGTTCAGCTCATCCGTTTTCACTTGAAGAGCTTGGAATGTCCGACGAGGTTGTGAATAGCGTATCAAAAACAACACACTTGCCGCACGGAATGGTTTTAGTTACAGGCCCGACCGGACACGGAAAAACAACAACTCTTTATTCAATTCTACATATCTTAAATACGCCTCTCGTTAATATCATGACGATTGAGGATCCTATTGAATACGAGGTTGATAGGATTAATCAAACGCAAGTGAATCCAAAATCTGGCGTTACCTTTGCGGCTGGTTTGCGTTCTCATTTGCGTCAAAATCCCGATATTATTATGGTTGGCGAAATTAGGGATAACGAAACTGCTGAAATTGCCGTGCACGCGGCTCTAACCGGCCACTTGGTTCTTTCAACTCTTCACACAAACGATGCGCCGTCCGCTCTTCCGCGCCTTCTTGATATGGGCGCTCCAGCGTTTCTCCTCGTCTCTACCGTGAACTCTGTTATTGCGGAACGTCTTGTGCGGAAAATTTGCAACTCCTGCATTGAATCCTATAAAACTTCGGACGATATGAAAAAATTGATCGCCATGCATACAAAGCGGAAAAAATCTATTGTTCCAACTTCTTTATATCGCGGCAAAGGGTGCGAAGTATGCAATTTTACCGGTTTTCAGGGACAGACAGGCGTTTTTGAAATTTTAGAGGTGACTCAAAGCATAAAAAATCTCATTCTTAAACTAGCGCCAGTGCAGGAAATTCGCGCCAAAGCGCTTGTTGAAGGAATGGTTCCGATGTTTGAAGACGGTATGTCAAAAGTGCAAAAAGGCATTACTACTATTGAAGAAATTTTAAGAGTCGTGTCTGAATAACAATAGGCATCAGTATGGCAAAATTCTTTTATGAAGCCACAAACGGTCGCGGAGCCATGTTTCAAGGGAATCTTGAAGCGCTCGATCGTTCCACAGTCGTTTTGTATCTGGAAAAGAAAAATCTTATACCTGTTCAGATTAAAGAGGTCGGGCGATCTGGAACAAGCGCCGTGTCTCAAATTTTGTTTGAGCACATAACAATTTTGGATGTTATTTTTTTTGTTCGCAATCTTGCGGCAGGGCTTCGCGCCGGACTTGATATTATTGAAACCATCGACGCTCTTCTTACAGACACGCGCAAAAAAACCATGAAGAAAATTCTCCTGACAGCAAGAGCGAATCTCGAAAATGGCCAGCCTCTTTCATTTACTCTGCGGCGTTTCCCGACGATTTTTTCGCCGGCCGCAGTCGGAATGATTCACGCAGGAGAAACATCCGGCCGCCTTGATCACGTTTTGCATGAGTTAAACGATTACCTCATGCGGCAGTACGAAATTTCGCGGCGCGTGCGCGGAGCTCTTGCGTATCCGGTTTTACTTCTAGCCGGATCGCTCGGAGTCATCGCTCTTCTTTTGCTTTTTGTGCTTCCTCGCCTTGAGCATACGTTTAGACAAGCAAACGTTTCGCTTCCAATCACAACACGCGCGCTCCTTGCGGTAAGCAAAATTCTTTCCTTTAATATGGCGCTTGATTTGATCGGCGTTTTGGCGATCGTAGCCTTTATTGTGGTATTGAAAAGGACGATATTTGGCAAACGCCTACTTTTTACAATCGGATTTCATATTCCGGTTATACACGGATTGCTTCAAAAAGTGACTCTTGTGCGCTTCACAAATATCTTGGGCAATTCGCTTGCGAGCGGTCTTCCTGTAACTGAAGCGCTACTCTTATCAAGAGATGTTGTTGGAAGCGAGAAGTATCAAAAAGTCATAAGCGAGGCTGAAACGAAACTTAAGTCCGGTGTTCCTATATCGCAGGCGTTTTCCGAGCACAAAAATCTTTTCCCAAGTTTTTTAATCGGCTTAATGCGCGTTGGAGAAAAAACAGGAACGCTCGAAAACGTTTTAAAAACTTTTTCCGATTTTTACCGAGACGAGATGGATCATGCGCTAAAAAATCTTTCCACTCTTTTAGAACCCCTGCTTCTTTTATTTATGGGGTTATTGATCGGTTTCATAGCTCTTTCCCTTCTTCTGCCGATTTACCAACTGGTGGGAAAATTTGTATAATATGCGCGGATTTACTCTTTTGGAACTGCTCGTTGTCATTGCTGTTATGACGATTCTCGGAACAGCCACGTTAGGTTATTACCATAATTTCGGAAAAAATGCCGAGATAGAGATTGTTGCCAGTATGCTGAAATCGGATCTCCGCCGCGCGCGAGGAAGAGCCATGGCCGGAGATGAAAACTCAAAATGGGGAATACACAGTGTAAATGGATTAAACGATTATTACCAGATATTTAAAACCGCTGGCGATTATTCAAACGGAACTGTTACAGAAACAGTATATCTTCCCTCTACAGTTATATTTGCGGAACCGGAAGAAAGTATGGCCACAGACGCGCTTTACAATAAGATAAGCGGAGAGACAAATGCCTCCACGCTTATTGTTACCTCTTTTAACCGCTCAATCACAATTACAGTTACTGCCTTTGGAGCTGTATATTAACCTTATGTTCATGCGCCATGAAAACGGTTCTATTCTAGCGGAAGCGCTTATAGTAATAGCGGTACTTGCTGTTGTAGGAGCCATTGCTTCAGAAACTGTATACTTGTCGCTTGAGAGCGCCGCGAACTCCGAAGGGCGGGATCGCGCGGTTAATCTTCAGCGCGAAATGATTGAAACAGCGGAAGCGGCCGCAGAAGAAAAATGGCAAAACGTATACGGACTTCTAAAAAACGGAAGCTCGTACCATACGGAAAAATCAGGCGGAGCTTGGACAATTGTTTCAGGGAGTGAAAATGTTCTGGTTGAAGACGAAACCTTTACGCGATTTTTTACAGTTGCAAATATCTGCCGTAACGCCTTAACTAAGGCGATAACCGGCGCTACTGATTCCTCCGGAGCCGAGATAACATGCAATGTTTCAGGCGGAATTTTTGATCCATCAACACAAAAAATCAGCGCAACAATATCCTGGGGCGCGTCTTATTCGCTCTCAAACGCGTACTACATAACACGATGGAGAAACAAAGTGTGCGCGCAGACATCATGGTCGGAAAGCGGACAGGGCGGAGTAAAAACTTGCCCTGACACCGCCTACGAAACGAGTTCAAATGTTTCAACCGGCGACAGTATTCAAATATGTTCCGGCGGGTGTTAATAACAATATGCTTATGAGGTTTAAGCCATGTAAAAAAATCGCGCTTGCAAGCTCCATACTTATAGCGGTAATTTTTTTGAGCGTATTTTTGATCCGATATATAAAACACGCAAATCTGCCTCAATTTTCTTCTCCTAATGCTGAATATGGTGCGCGGGAATCAACGTCGTACAAGAGCGCCTACGAAACAGCTATTTTCCGCGCGCGCAAGTGGAGCGATGATGCTGTGCCGTCATATTTTGAATTGAAAAATTCAGACGCATCGCGATTCATTTTTGTGTCAGAGAAAAAAAATGGAATCGGATTCGCGGTTGAAGTTTTCGGAGACGATGTAACAGAAGCAGAGGAGATTTCCTATAACGGTTTGGGCGCTATTATTCCGGAAACGATAATCACTTCTGATGAAGCAATTGAACGCGTAAAAAATACTGCTGGATATGAAGATGCGCTTATAGAAGATGTTGAGGCAGTGTATGGGCGCGAAGGCAAAGTATGGTATTGGGGCGTGAAAACAGACAAGGGCACAGTTTCTGTTGAAACGCGATAAAATTGCGGCATGTTTTATGGTAAAAATACGGAATAATAAAAAAATTTATTTTTTTCTCGCTCTTCTTATGATAGGCGTTTTTACTCTGCCTATTCCGAAAGCGCAAGGGGCTGTCGGTGACGGCATTATCATTTACGATGAAACAGCGCCGAGCGCGAATGTGCAAACACGTTCTTGGACAGAAAGCGCTACTACTGTCAGTAGCGAAACGAGTCCGTTTGACGGTACAGGCGTTTCTAAACATATTTCCGCAGTAGGATCGCCTACTCGTCAGGAAATGCTCCTTGGTATAGAAGATTCAGCCGGAACTTTGACGATCTATAAATCAACGGATAACGGCGCAAACTGGGTTTCGCAGTGGAGCTTTACTGTAGGAGACGGAAATCTACAAAGATTTGATATTGGCTATGAACAAACTTCAGGCGACGCGCTTGTGGTCTATTCGGCAAACGCGGCGGCCGCAAACGAAATACGTTACCAGACATGGAACGGAACGAGCTGGTCTGGAGAATTGAATTTTGATCCTATACGGACAACCGGCACTGTGTACGGAATTAAAATCGCGGAGCGTTCAGGATCAAACGAAATCGGAGTCGTGTGGGCAGACACTAATTTTGATTTATCAGCAAACGTATGGACTGGAAGCGCATGGTACGGCGAACCGTCTGCCGCGCTTGCGACAAACATTTCACGCATCGGCGCAAATACAGTGCCGACAAATAGAGCTTACGACCTTGCGTTTGAAAGTATCTCCGGAGAACTCATGGTTCTTTGGGGCATTGACGCAACGGCGGATCCTAGGTTTGTGATGAAAGCTCCGGGCGGCGCATGGGGAGCGGTGCAGACCGCAACAAATTTAATTGAAGAGCCGACAATGCTTGATATAGCCCCAAGCCCGATATCGGACAAAATCGCTTATTCAAACAACACTGATATTGGCAATGATTGCGATTTTGCAGTGTGGTCGGGAACCGCATGGGGAACTGCGGCAAAC
This sequence comes from uncultured Gammaproteobacteria bacterium, assembly GCA_964471805.1. Classification (GTDB taxonomy): domain Bacteria; phylum Patescibacteriota; class Patescibacteriia; order UBA9629; family UBA9629; genus UBA9645. The sequence goes on from CAYYGX010000005.1 coordinate 13,313, forward strand.
GATACAACATGCGGGGTTATTGCGATCGGCGATAGCGGAAATAATGTTGACTGGCTCGCTGATGATGCAAATGAGGTTGCAATATTTACCTATAATGATTCGGCAACTGGCCGCATTGACTGGTATCAATCAACAAACGGTAGCACACCGACTCTTCAAACCGATATTACAGATGCGCCTGCGGTTCTTGGAGCAGAACGAGCTACGTTTGCAAAAATAAGCCCAAACGACGGAAAGCAGGGGCTTTTCTTTTTTGAGGATGCCAATGCCGATATTTTTCTCAAAAAAACATCGCTCTCCGGCACAGCTGTTACATGGACGAGCGTTGAGCCAGGAGCAGTTGCTATTGAAATAAATACTTCTGTTATCGGTTTTAATCCGATCGGATTTGCTTATACTCGTTTTCAGTCTACAACTCTTACTGTTGGCGTGTCTGGAAATCAGGCCGTAAGCTTAATAAGCGGAGATATTAATCAGCATATTGGCGGCGCCGCGACAGCCGCGTTTACACTACAAATTTCAAATGGAAGCGCGAGCCTCGCAAGCGTTAAAATTACAGATACAGGCGATGCAACGCTTTCTGCTCTTACGTCTATGCGGCTTTTTTACGAAGGCCCATCTCTTTCATGCTCATACGACGGCGCTGAATCGTTTGTATCAGGAACTCCAACAGGCGAATCAGTAACGTTCACTCTTCCGTCAATCTCAATTGCTGTTTCTCCAAACATTACCTGCCTGTATCCTGTGTTTACTCTCAATGGAGATGAGACCGGCACTAAAGGCGGGCAAACAATTGATTTTGAAATTACAAACCCTTCAACAGATGTTTCAGTTACAGGCGCTGTAAACACAGATACGTCCGCAAAATTGATCTCCGGAACAACAACCATCAAACCAAATGCTACTGGGGTTACCTATGGCTCCGGACTCTTTGACGGAGGAAGAAGCGGAGAAACGATTACTATTTCCGGATATGGTTTCGGATCTGCGACTGGAGCGGGGAGAGCAATCTGCAACGGAAGCGTGGACACAGGATGCGCCCGCTTTATAGTAAATGGCACCGACACGATTGCTGATTCAGACATAAGCGCGTGGTCTAACACCGCGATTACATTTGCAATAAATCCTCTTCTTGGCTCAAAAGGCGGAGCTAGCGCTCTTGAAATGGTTTCCGGAAATCAATCTGACGAAAGCCCTCTCTCATTTTTTATATATCCAAATATTACTGGAATGATAACGTGCGCGAGCGGAGGAAACCGGGATAATCCGTGCGGAACTAATTCCGCAGAAGAATATGTCGCCGGAGATACCTTTGGACTGATTCAATTGAACGGAGATCATTTTGACACGAGCGCCGGAGCTGTTAATTTTACAGGCGCTTTCGGAACGATTTCCGGAGTGATTCATGGAACAGGAGAAGGTGCGTGCGCAACTGCTGGATGGGGATCAATAGGCACCGGAACGAGCGTCTGCGTTGAAGTGTCTTCCGCAATTGCCGATAACGTATATGACGGCGCTGTTACGCTCGCGCGAACTGATTCAAAAACAGACATTATTGATCTCCACATTTTGCCGCGCATCAGCGAAAACGCGCCATCTGCAGATGTTGTTGGATCTGTGATCACAATAGACGGCGATCATTTTTGTCAAACAGGCTCATGTCCAATAACTCCGCCCGATGCTGATTACATCGCTTTTTTTGGCGGAACTCAAGCGCTGACAAGCGATTTTGTTACGAGCTGTTCTGGTGGATCACGATGGTCGCACACTGAAGTGTGTGTGAAAGTTCCAGCCGCGGCTCCATCCGGAGCGCAAAAGACAAAAATTCATGGATTTGCTCTCCCGCTCTACGAATCGGAACGCAAAAATTTTACAGTACTTTCAACAATGCCAGATGATCCTATAAATCTCGCGCAATTCAAATCAAACGGCACAACCGCGATTCTCCCTCCGCCTTTTCCAGGCGCAACCAATGAATCCTCGGTCGTTTTGAAAGCTGATTTGAGCGCAACAATCAGTATCAATATGGCGCTCCAAGTTGAAGTCAAACCAACGACAACCCTGTTTGACGAAATCGGTATTGTGCAGGGAGTAAGCCCCGAAGGCGCTTGCGCTTCATGCGCCTCGCTTACTGCCGCCTCTGTCGCTGTAAGCGGACTCGCTGATGGCGCAAAGCACTGGCGAGCGCGGACAACAAACACAACGACGAGCGAAAATTCAGCGTGGATTTCATTTGGCGCAAATTTAGAAACCGATGCCGATTTTTTTGTAGATACAACAGCGCCTTCTATCACGTTCCCTCCAGGAGATACGTGCGCGGACGCAATCAGTTCTTCAGGAACAAACAGCGCGACTATCAACTGGAGCTTGGATGAATCAGGAGACGGACAAGTTGAATACAGTATTAATTCAGATCTTTCCCAAAGCGCGTTCTATCCAACGCCTCCAGCGGAGATTGGAGTTTCACACGCGATTACGCTTATCAATCTTAATTCAGGAACCACGTATTTTTTCAGAGTCAAATCACAAGACGCGGCAGGGAATCTCTCTGTACGGCCCGCAAGCTCGCCGTTTTGTTTTTTCACAACCGGCTCTGTGACACAGCCTGGTAAAACTACAATCTTTCATATCACAAGCAACGCGAGCATCCTTTCATCTGCAAGCGATTTTTATTTTACGGTTCTTGCGCCTGAAAACGTAATATCTGTCAAAGACGCGTATGCGCGCATTAGCGCGATTGTAAGCGGAGGGGCAAATCTTGAAATTGCTGTCAACGGAGTTGCGGCAAAAAATTACACTGTGAGCGCTACAGTTCCAACGCTTTATACGCTGATTTATCCTATTTCAAACCCTGAAAGTGAATCAAACCTAAATTTTAACGATGACATCCCTTGCACAAACGGAAATAGTTTCTCGCCACCGTGCAATAAATTCACAATCACTCCGGGACTTGGAATGAATCTTTATGCAACATCGGCGGATATTGCAGTAACGTATGGCTACAATCCTTAAAAAATTCAAAAAATGCGCTTGCGTTTTCTATGTTCTTGCTCTTTTTTTGCTTGCTATTCATGCGCAAGGAGCGGATTATATGAAGACTCTCCGCACGTATGTCTACGACTCTGAAGGAGTATTGAGTTCGGCTGTATCGCCATCGTTTTCTTTGTATATCGGGGACAATATAAGCGGTGTTTCTGATCCTGTAAAATCCGCGCATATCAGTGTCTCCGGAGTTTACACAACAAGCGGATCCGCAACGCTTTCACTAACTCTTGAAAATGATGTTCTTTCAACAAAAACGTTTACACTTCCATCTGTGGCCTCGCCAACGCCTTTTACGCTTTTGTACAACGATGAGACAGGCATCATCAATCCGATGTCATCTGGAACTTATAGATACGAACTTACTATACAGCCTGTGAATGTTGAAATTTATGGCTTTAACGCAGAACTTGCGGCATCATATAAATACACTCCGCCATCGTGTGCAGACGGATCATCGGCAAACGAAAAAATAAAAACCGTAGATACTTATATATACGACTCTGAAGGAGTATTGAGTTCGGCTGTATCGCCATCGTTTTCTTTGTATATCGGGGACAATATAAGCGGTGTTTCTGATCCTGTAAAATCCGCGCATATCAGTGTCTCCGGAGTTTACACAACAAGCGGATCCGCAACGCTTTCACTAACTCTTGAAAATGATGTTCTTTCAACAAAAACGTTTACACTTCCATCTGTGGCCTCGCCAACGCCTTTTACGCTTTTGTACAACGATGAGACAGGCATCATCAATCCGATGTCATCTGGAACTTATAGATACGAACTTACTATACAGCCTGTGAATGTTGAAATTTATGGCTTTAACGCAGAACTTGCGGCATCATATCGTTACAAGCCGCCCTCATGCGGAACGCTTCCAGCAATCGGAGAACTGGCATCTTCTGTTTTTGAAAGCACAGGCTCTTTCGATGGACCAGCGTATCACTCGATACTTTGGAAAGGGAGTCTGCTTTCCGGAAACGGACGCGTAAGATTTCAGTTTGCGGCGTCTTCCTTTCCAAATGGCCCATGGAATTTTGCAGGCGGCGCATCGTGCTCTGGCTCTGACTGGTACGATCCTGGCTCACCAGACACTCCTATTGAACTTATCTGTTCTCCGACTCTGCATAATAATCTCCGATATTTCCGTTATAAAATTCAACTATGCTCTGCGCCTGACTGCGCGAGTTTTGGATCGATAAGCCCGCGCGTAGATGATGTTGTGGTAAATTGGAGCCCATAACTTAAAATCTTTATGACACAGTTTAAAAATGGATTCACTCTTTTAGAACTCCTCATCTATATTGCAATCACATCTTTGGTAATGCTTAGCGTAATTCAAGGACTACTTATACTAAATCGCGGACGAGGAGTTGTTTCAGCGCGAAGCGAGGTTCTCGCAAATATCCGTTTCGCAATAGAAAAAATGAGACAGGATATCAAAAAATCCACAAATATCATTATTCCGGAAACAGCCGGCGCGACTAGCGGGGGGTTAGAAGTGCTCGTGTCCGGATCCACAGTGCGATATTGCGTCGTTTCATTGCAACTTTATAGAAGCGTAAATAGCCAGTGCGATGAAACAGGTGAGTTAGTTATTGATCCGATTTCCGCAGTTGATTCGCTTTCATTCACACGGCTTGAAAATACCAATGCGATTTTAGCAAAAACTACAGTAAGTATTGAAATCTCTCTTACAATGAGTTATAAAAGCGCATCTCCGGATTGGCAATATACCGGGAGCGGTAAAACAACTGTATCAACGCGATAATGAAATACCGCTAATTATGAAAAACGGTTTTGCAAGTTTGCCGACAATGATCGTCATAACCGCGCTCCTGATCACGATTTCAATCGGTATTGCCTCTATAAGCTTTACCGAACTTCTCGCAGTATCAGGCGAGCGCCAGACGCGCGAAGCATACCTTTACGCTGAAACAGGCGCGCGCGACGCGCTTCTACGCATTGCAAAAAATAAAAACTATTCTTGCTTTTCTGGCGAAGGATGTCCATATCAAATTGCATTTGCTCCAAACGGATGTGAGACGCTTGACGGGTGCGCATTTGTTCAAGTTAATTCTGGAGCCGGCACTATTGCAAATCCAAAAATTATCACATCTACCGGGCGCGTTAGAACCTTCACCCGCGCGTTTGAAGTAACCGTCATCTTTGACGCCGCGCAAAACGGGGAAATCGCAAACGCGTCTTGGCAAGAATTATAAATAACTACTCCTGCCTTTCTATAATCGCTGGTCTGTCTTTACCTATATAAATTATTGCATCGTATTCGCTCTCATCTTCAAGTTCTTCAATCTCTTCATCTAGAATAAATATTGCATTGATCTGACTCTTCAGTTCTTTGAATATTTCTTCGGCTTCTCTAACCCTTTTTTTTACGCGCATTTTTGTTCTGTTTATAATCGGCTTCTCATTCCCAATTTTCTCTATGCGAAAACCGGAATTTGATAGCTCTATTTTTAATAACGCCGCTTGTCCGTTGACGAGCGAAGAGTTGAATATGGCAAGCGAAAAGTCAGTTTTTTTAATCGTTAGAGCTGGAGGTAATTGCAAAGGTTCTTCTAAAGGTAAAGGAACAGCTTTTGCAATAAATTTTTTTTTAAAACGCATAAAAGCTACGCTATTCAGCCGAGAAACAGATTGCTCGCCATTATTTTGCAGATAAAAAGGCGTATGAAGCTCTAGATATAAAAATCGTATCGCGACAAACACAATACTACAAACCGCTATCCCATAAAAGCCGAGAATAAGCGGATAGGAAAATCTTCGAAAGAACTGCGAAAATTTTGCGATTTGCGATTGAATCATAAAATATCTTTTTTCAAAAAAATATTTCCATTTATAATAAAAGAGGAATCAGACATCCATCCATCAATCGGAGTGTTAATCGTTATACTTTTAATGGCGATAAAATACGGGAGTTTTTGAAATTCACTCATGTAGCGGATGAACGTGAGAATATTACCGCGGAGTGAAATTGCATATTCAATACTCATAACATCAGGCTCGTCTGTTTGTGAGGGAGACCCAAACTTCAGCGACTTTTGCATAGAAGTTTGACTTGCGAGCGTCTCTAATGATCCAACAAATTCCAAAATTCTATCAGAGGAAATAAGCGCATTAGTAAAAACGATTTTTGCGCCCTCAATCTGGGCAAGATCGCTGTAAAGATATGCGGCATTTTCAATTCTCTTTTGCACTAAAAAATTGAGGGATCGCTCCTGCGACATAGAACGCGAGATCAGAGCGAGTATTGATCCGGCAAAAGTCTTCGCGATTATTATTAGAATTGTGTTATCGCGCGAATGAAAAGGCATAAACAATTTTCTAGGGTTATTGAGCCTGATAAAGGCGTTCTTTATTTTCAAGTTGCATGGTAAGTGAAAACGGAATATCCTGCTTTAATTCAAGATTTGTAAGAGGTATCGTAACATCTGTGAAAAATTCCGAAGTTTCAAGATTTTTTTTGAGCAGTTGAAGATCCACGCGAGTTTTAGCAACGCCGGAAATACTAGAACGGTCATTGGGCGAGGGAAATATTACAGATGTGATAATAATTCCGCCTGGAATGCGAGAATGAAAATCTTGAATAAGCGGAGCCCAGTTTGGAGATTTATCAAAAAGACGAGATGCTGTTTCAAGAAAATTATTTGCTGATTGTATCTGATCTTCAGCGATTTTAAGATTTTGCGGAATAAGAGATACTGACAATTCCGGAGAAAGCGATCGCTCTTGAAGCGTTACTAACAAAATCCATACACCAAGAAAAGCGGCAGTTATTATAAATCCGAAGCCAAGGGTAATTTTTGAGAGAAAAGATATAAAAGCGACTTTTTTCTGATACCTATATATGTGCGACGGATCAAATGGAAGTAATGTCAAAAAAGGATCAACTGACCTTGCAAGGGAAGCGCGGGCTCCAGCGCCAAGAGCAGGGAACCACTTAAAAGCTGAAGATTGTTTTGCGAAATACTCTTTATAATCGGATTTAAGAGGAATTTTTGTAAGCGGGAGAATTTTTAAAATCTCCTCATGTTCCACTTCATAAAATTCAGCAATTTTTTGCGTCTCGCGGGCAACTGATGATTTTTGAAGCACGGTTTTTTCTAACACATAATTAAGGCGCAATTCTCCGTTTTTTATAACTGAAACTATAACAGATGCATCAGAGTCTCTTGTGATAATAGTCGCGACTTTTTCTCCGGTATCAATTATGCGCGCAATGCTTAAGCTGTGAAATTCAAGCGCGACTGCTTTTATGCCGGCTGAATAGGCGCTCTCTATGTAAGCATCCGCAATAGACTTCTGTATCGCCGCAACAAAAAAAAGATGGCGATCGTTTGATGAAATCGGCTCTGATCCGTGATAACTCTCTCTTGATTCAAATGGAAGCTGAAAATCGCAGGCGAGCGATACGGCTTCATCAAGCTTTCTTCCGACAAGCGTAATCGGAAATGAGATCAATTTTGTATATACGCATTCATCTGGAATTGAAATAACCGCGCAACAGTCGCGAACTGGCAGTTCCGCGCAAAGCAGGCCAAGCGCTTCGGAAAGTTCTTTGGAGTTTGAGAGAACACCGCCTACGATAATGCCGGCGCGGAGCGGTTTTTCATTTTGAAAAATAATCTTTTTTGGAAATTTGCCATTGCCATAATCAATAATAACAGCCCGCACAGCGTTTTGATTTATTTCAATTCCGGCAACAAGATTTTTTTTTAGGAACAGAGATAGAAAATCCATATTGTAACACTGACTTAGAAGTGAAGTGATATTTAGTTTATCACATAAAAGGGCTTTGTTGAATAATCCTCCCAAGATTCCTACTTTTTTGATATAATGATAGTGTAGAATAATTCTATATTACAGTAAAGAAATTTTTTTTCAAATCATATTCCCTACTACAGGCAGAAAATTAGATCGTAGGCGTATGATCCAAAGAACGAATTTGTGAATTTGTGTTGTGCTTTGAACATAGGTTTTTGTGCCTAGAAGGCGTTAGATTTATTTGATTCTGCCTTTATTTTAGCACAAAATCGTGCTCATATTCCACTATACTTATGCGAAAAATCACACTAACCAGTATTTTAGTTCTTTCTCTTATTACTGGAGCCATTGTAACAATTTGGAGCGTAAATTCGCTTCCGGGAGAAGGCTCAAACGGACAAAAAACAGCGCAAAAAAAAAATCTGTCTTATACAACGATTATTCTTTCCGGAACGAGGATTGATGTTGAGATCGCTGATACGCCAAGCGCCCGCGGCCAAGGGCTTTCAGGGCGGAGTGAGCTCAAAGACGGAAAGGCCATGCTATTTATGTTTGATGCGCCAGACTATCATGGATTTTGGATGAAAAATATGAGTTTTCCGATTGACATAATCTGGTTTAATGAAAACCGGAAAATTGTAGATACCGTGGGTTTCGCAAAGCCAGAAGGCGAGCATCCAAAAAAAATCTATAGACCTCGCGAAAAAGCGCTTTATGTTCTGGAAGTGAAGGCAGGATTTGTGAAAGAGAAAAAAATTGTTCTAGGCGACATATTTTCTTTTGAACAAACTCATGAAGATGCAAAAAAAGTTGCACGCGCTTATCAATAAATGTGATAGTATCTTTAAGATGCGCTGGTATACTAGGCCAAATGGTACATGTCTTGCATTATACAAGTTTTGTACAATTTGACTTAATATACCCAAAACTTTTGTAATTTCAAGAGAGGGTGTATGATATTATTATGCTTTTTTCTATTCCTCAATTCCTGGTCGGACTTTTTCTCCTGATTCAGGGGATTGTAATTATCATCCAAAATCCTCGTTCTCCGCTCCATCGCGCCTTTTTTATTTTGCAATTTCCTGTATTTCTATGGCTGACGAGCATGGGAATCGCCTCATATTCAACGCAAGATGCGAAAATCGCTCTTTTACTCGCAAAAATCGGTTTTTTGGGAGTAACATGCATACCAATCGTCGCATACACTTTCTCTATCTATTACACAGAACGATGGAATCAAAAAAAAATCATGTATGCAGGGTGGATCATAACCGCGCTTATTGCCGCCTTTATCAATCATCCAATTTTAGTGACGGGCGTCACTTTGTATAAATGGGGGTATTACATCTCGCTCGGACCGCTTGGATTTGCGGTGGTTGCCCTTTTTGTATGCGCAATTTTTGCATTCACATATAATCTATACATTCAGTACAAAACAGCGGAGCTAAAAGAACGGCGATGGCGCTTAATGGCGCTCATTTCCGGATCACTGGCATTTCTCGCGGCTATAGATTTTCTTCCATCGTTTGGAATCCCTTTTCCGTTCCCGCCTCCCGGGTTCTTCTTTGTCGGAACTCTCATTACTTTGATGGGGTACTTTATCATCCGACATCGGCTCTCGGACATAACGATTATTCTCGGGAGAACGATCGGCTACATTCTATTAACAGCTGTTCTTCTTCTTATTTATGTAAGCATTTTTCTTACTCTGTCTCCGCCAGATGAAAACACGCGCGTATTTTTTGCGCGCGCTTTGCTTTTTGTCGGCACACTCTACGGATTCGCGTTTCTTAAAAATAAAAGCCAATCGCTTATCGATCGACTATTTTTCAGAGAAAAAATTAACTTCCAGTCCGAAATATCAGAATTCAACAAAGAATTGCGCGACTTAACTCATCCTGAAACTCTGCTTACGACTATTTTTATATTTCTCAAAGAAAAATTGCGGATTGAATCAAGCGTTATGTTGATATTTCAACCGCAAGAAATGCGTTGGAGCGTATATAAAAACGACGATATTTTGCGTATAAAAATTGCGGAAACTGCTATTTCACGCGAATTTCAAAAATTTTTTATTGATCATCCTGAACTCGTTGACATACGCGACTTAACTCCGGAGTCAAAAACAAATTCTATACTCGCTAAAATAAACAAATTACTCCAAAAATACAACGGGCGCCTTGCGATTCCTCTCGCGCACCACAGCGCATTCATCGGATTTATCATAATAGGAAAACATAGTTCGCTTAAAGAGTATTCTCGCCGCGAAACGCTTGCTTTGAACCATCTAAGCGTGCCGTTTAGCATCGCATGGGGAAATGCAAAATTATATGAGAGAGTGCAAAATGCAGGCAAAATAAAAGATGATTTTGTTTCAATCTCGTCGCATCAGCTTCGCACCCCGCTTACTGTGATCAAATGGTCATTATCGCTTTTGCAAAACATCTTCAAGCCGACAGACCCGGAAGCGCAGGATCTGTTAAACACAATGGATAGTTCAGTTGAACAGATGACAACGACGATCAATCAATTACTTGAAATCGCGCGCATAGAGGGAGAATCAAAAAAAATCTCGCTTGCGCCGATGCAAATTAACGAACTTTTAACTGAAGTGAGGGCAATATACGAACCAAGCATGGATCGTAAAAAACAAAGATACGATATGAAAGTGCCTGAAAATCAAATTTCTGTAATGGCGCATAAAGAGTATCTGACAACCGCTCTTTCAATACTTTTTGATAACGCGGTCAAATACACACCTATTGGAGGCGCAATCACATGCGTAATTGAAAAATTAAAAGATCGGCGATGCGCTGTTATCCGCATCAGCGACACTGGTATCGGCATACCAGAACACGCGCACGCGCATATTTTTACGAAATTTTTCCGAGCAAAAAATGCGCTTTCTTTTCGCCCTGAAGGAAGCGGCTTAGGCCTCGCTTATGCAAAAATGCTGATTGAAAAACAGGGCGGGGAAATATGGTTTCATTCGGCAGAGGGTCAAGGAACAACCTTTTTCATCTCCATGCCGCTTGCAAAGTTAAAACACTGTTAAAGATACATGAACATTATATTCTTCATTCCGCCGCTACTACTCTTAGCATATCTTGCGTATCGCAACACGAACTACGGCATTTATGTAATTTTAGCGACTATTCCTGGGTATCTACTGCGGGGAAATGTGTGGCTCGTTCCTACAACTTGGCTTGAACTTGCAATATACACTGTTTCTCTGATATCGCTCTACAAACACGTCCGAAAAAAAACGCTCGCGCCGCACTGGTACTACGCGCTTCACGACGCCAAACACTATATTATCCCTGCGCTTATCTTTTCGTTTGCCGCGCTTGTTTCGGTTCTTGTATCTCCGGACCAAATGCGCGCGCTTGGCATCATTAAAGCGTGGTTTTTTGATCCGCTCCTTTTTGCCATACTCATTCTTGATAAACTCACTCGCAAGACAACTCTAAAGCGCATCTTATTAGCGCTTTCATTCTCCGGAATACCAATTATGTTCTACGGAATCTTTGAGTACGCGCTAGGCGTCGGGCTTGCAATCCCAGGGCGACTGGACAGTTTTTTTGAATCCCCGAATTACGTTTCAATGTATCTTGTGCCGCTATCTCTCATGATTTTGGGTCATATGATGACTGACAAGCGAACAAGCGGCAAAAACCGGCTACAAATGAATTATTATATTTTGTGGCTTGTCGGATCAGCGACAACACTAATTTTAACCAAATCATTCGGCGGCTGGTTTGCGGCAGGAGGCGGAATCATATTTTTAGCTCTCTTCTATAAAAAAACAACCGCAAAAAAATTCGTTATGCTTATCTTGATTTCCGCGGCTCTTATCCCGCTCGGGTTGTATGGATACCAAAAATCAAAAACGCACTACAACTCGTTTTGGAACATCAACTCGTTTGAAACAAGGATGGAAGTATGGGCTCATACGTTTCGTATGATAACTTATAGACCAATTACAGGAGTTGGGCTCGGGGGATTTCATGATGAGTATATTCTGTATATCCAAAAACTTCCGCGCGAAAAACAGCCGATTGAAAAAAATGTTTTATGGCCGCATAACATTTATCTCGCGCTTTTAGTTGAAAGCGGAACGCTCTCGCTTGCGGCCTTTATCTGGATTATTCTCATTTTTTATTCAGAGACGCTCCGAGCCTACTTTAAGGAAAACAATACTCTTGTCCTTCCGAGCGCCGCCGCGATGACAAGTATTCTTCTCCACGGGCTCATTGACACGCCGTACTTAAAAAACGATCTTTCGCTCTTATTTTGGATTATTGTTGTATTCTCTATAGTTACGAAAAAGCAATCAATGGCGCGCAGGCATGATTGGCATATATAGATACAGCCCCGCGCAGGTTCTTGCTGGTAAAACGACATTGGCAAAACGGGCCGCGTTTTCTTTTTTCTATTGCCGCCTAACGCGATTGCCTCTGCCTTAGAAGCTGGTTAAACTTGCCCTTCTCTTTTCCACGCCTCCCATTGTTCAAGCGTGGCGCCGCGCTCTATCGCCGCCGCCAAAAATCCTCCTGATCCGCACTCAAAGTCCAATACTCTTGCTCCCTCCCCAATCCCGCCAACCAAACTAACCATAAACGCGATAACGCACTGTTCGGTAAGATACTGATTGAGCTTCGTTCCTTGAAACGCGCGCAAAATATAGGAGCGAAACGCGCGGCCGGCATCTGCTCCAAGCGACAAACGCCAATCAAAACGCTCATAAAACCGCCGTATCTGCGCTTGACGGTCTTTATACGCTTCTAAATCCAAATACGGCCGATGGCTTGTAAAATCCCGTCCGTGTTCCAAAAATGCTAAAATCTGCTCGGAAACATTCTGCACCACTTGGGGCGTGATGCGTTCGCCGAGTTTATACACGGCGGTAAGTTCGTTCAGAAGTTCAGCGCGAAAGGTTTCTCCTGTGAGCGTTTCTTTTTCTGCCATCGGGGTTAGTCAATACTTTGCGAGCAAGTCTGAAAAATGCATCGGCTCTTTCAAACGCTCCGTCCAATCTTTAAGATTATTTCCTTCAATTTCAAATCTGCGCTCGTAAAAGAAAATTCCCTTGCCGAGTGTAACGGCGAAAAATTTCGGACCAATGCCGTCTTTAGAATATCGGGCAACAGGAAAATTGCGGATATAGGAGAGTGCTTGGTCCACTGCGTCGTCCTCTGATTTGCCTTGTCGTTTCGCTTCAACTAAAAAAATAGCCGCGCCGTTCCAGTAATACACCGCGTCCGGTTTTTTAACTCCGCTTCCGATGCGCACCGGAATTTCATCAATCTTCACGCGATCCTCATCTTCTGGCGCGGGAAAACCAAACTGCGCCGTCAAAAGCGGCAGGATATTTTGGATTAAATAGGCGATTTCCGGTTTTTGGTTTTTGGGCATAGTATTCACCTCCTATTGACAATTTCACTTGTAATCATATACAATATAGACGATCGAAAGATCGCTAACTCTAATGCTTAGGGGCCCCTCTGTCGGGGTCCCTTTTGCTTTGTATCTCTCTGCTCCAGCAAATAAAATTCCTTATTTTCTGAATTTCAAAAATAACAAGCCCCATCTCTCGCAAATCAGAAAGCTCCTTTGAGACTTTCCTCGCTGTACCGAATACCATGATCTTTTTACCTGACTCCAATATCTTTTTTGCCGTATCGGCAAAATCACTATCGCCACTCCATAAAACAAAAACCTCCGCGTTCTTGCGCTCTGAGTCAATGAGCATATCCGTACTTATCTCAACATCAAAATTACATTTTCTATCCGCAATAAAATACTCGCCTTTCTTATTCATATCAACAAAACACTTGTTTAGATACTCAATAGTTTCCACTTGGCACTTGCGCAATAACGCCCTGCGAATGAACGGTTTCAATAACGCAGTGGAATCTGGGGGAATACTTGAAGCATCAATTGAAAACTTCAAAATTTTTACCGGCTTCGTCCTCACAGCATACTTCAAATTTTCAACCTCTGCGATTTCCTTTGCTGACTGATCATCTCCTTCAATATAATCGCCGTAAAAACTCACCGCCTCTATAGTGTCAAATGAGTCAAGAAATTGCTTCAACCGTTTCAAATCAATGTGCCAACCAAGCTTATCGCTCCACGGACGAACATTGGCAAAATCAATATAGCTTCTTGCTGATGAACCAAAAAGTTTTTCCAATTGTTCAATGGCTTTTTTGCTCTCCTCCGCAATCTTTTTTCTTTTATCCGTTTTGGGGTTAAACATGGAATTAACTGATTTTCTGATAACGATAACTATGTTTGATATAATCATTTAAAAATTGCCCCTTGGACGAGGCCTTCATCAATCAGTTATAGAGATGTTCCGACACGTTGAAATATTGATAAAGATCGCCGGAATCAAACTCCACTTCCAAACTCCGCGACTGCGCGTCGTAGCCGATTGACCGTATATTTGATGATGATACTGGCGTTCTGTTCATAATTGCCTGAAAATTAAACCACATCCTCCCGCTCGCCGCGAATGACGGCTTCGGTTTTGGCGATAAGGTCGCGGAGCATTGCTTCGGCGGTTAGATAAAAAACGGCTTGCCCGCTTCTTTCAAAATTTGGTGGGCGATGTCTTTGAATGAATTCATAGCGTTATTTTTATTGTATTGACTTCAATATACGCAATAATTGATTCGCAATGTGAATAATGTCAGCCACTTCTTTTGGATCGGAAAATTCTACATCCCGATGACTGGAAGGATTTTTGAATGTCCCCAACGCTCCAGTAAACAGCTCCATTCGTGCATTTTGTTCACCAGAATCCGCTTCTTTATCTACAAGAGTCCCTGATGGCGGACCAAAAGCCTTGCGCATCAACGGAACACCAAAATCTTTATTACTTAAACCCGCCTTATTTCTCACACGAACTTCTACTTCCTTGAACGCTTGGAAAACGGCCGTATCGTAATCGCCCCTAATGAAGGCCTGTTTCACTTTTCTCACCAGTATTGGATCCAGACCTTCAGACGGCAGGAGGTGGCCCTTTTTATAGGTCTCAAAATCCTGTGATTCTAAAACCTCCCTGCCCCTCGGAGTTATAAACGCCCAATTTACATTTCCGGGTTGCGGGGCAACAAATAGCTCTCTCTCCAACCATCTCCACGCCACAATTAACCTCTGTAAAACTTCTTGCCTGCGTCTGTGATCATCACCGGCCCATTTAACAAAATCAGGATCAGTGCCAACGGAAAAATTATGCATATTGAGCTTTTGTGGCCCCGATTCGCTCAAATGCCTCAAAACTATCGGCGCAAGTTCTTCTGGCTCCATATCCAAAACTGTTTCTGTGGGTGGATAAATTGTTTCGTAAGTACTCATAACATTTTCTCAATCTCGGCTTCCACGAACTGTTTTGCTTCTTGAAGTTTTGCTTTTGCTGATTTTTTTGCTTCATTTGCCGCGATGATTTTTTCGGCAAGTTTTTTCTACCACGCCAAATCCGGTTTGCCTTTTTTGTCGCGAGGAATGAAAATAGGATATTTGATTAAACTTTGGGGATGGAAAAATTTTTGAGCAGAGCCAGCCGCGTGTTTTTGAGATAACATAAGGCCAACTTTTGAATTCATAAACAAAAAAAGATAAATGGGATTAACAACTTTTCTATCTGGTTTAATTAGTAATACATTATTGCCTGCAAGAGCGATTTCTTTTTCAAGATAGCAATTTGTTCTACCTGCATAAGCGCCTATTGCATAAAAAATCAAATCAAATTGGTAAATTAAGGAGTTTTGATTTTCTGTTTTCGCTAACTCGGTTTTATTTGCTTTGTGTGCGCCTTCTAAATCTATCAGGCCGTTTCCGCCTAAATCTTTGCTGTTGATAACAAAAACATCTCCGTTCTTATCATATTCTATGAGTGAACCTCGGCTTGGCATCGGGCAAAAATCGCCGAGCGTCACTGCTCCTATTTTTTTGAGATGCTTTTCCAGATTTTCAAATTTCGGCTGATAAAATTCAGGATCAAGCCGCTCGTCGTTCAAAATATCTTTACTTGTCGGCGCGTAATTCAAAATATGGCCGGTGTTCACTTTGTCCCATTCCATCCGCTCCAAAAGTTCCTGCTCGGCTTCTGGATAGAGTTTTTTTGATTGTTCAAATTTTTCTACCGCAGAAACAACTTTGTTCGATATTTCTTTTGCCTTTTGCACCAACACATTCGGCAAGGGCAGATTGAGAATATCTTTGTTTGCAAGCCGCGGGTGTTCCGAGCCACGTTGTGAATGTTCAAAAATAAACTGGATTTCTTGAAGAAGAAAAAAAGGAATTAGTAAATGCGGCGGCACTTTTTCTTTTTGTCTTAATACAACATATTCGGTACTCAAAAGAGGCGGATATTCTCTTTTTGGAATTACCCCAAATTCCTTGAGATAATATCGCAAACGCGATATAGCAAAATCACTGGGTTGAGCGATCTTTTTCGTACTCCCAATATCATTTATTGAGTTTGCAATTTCTCCATCAGAAAAAAGATTTCCAAGCGAATCGGTTAAATTATAGACAAATGAAGGAAAATTTAATTTTTCTTGCGAAGAAGTGGGGTCAATTATTTCAGAAAACTCGTCGGAGATTTTGTGTTTTGATTGTGTACCAAGTTTATTTAGATACTCTAATTTTCGCGGATTATAAAATTGCGAATCAAGCACGAGATCCGAATCC
>CAYYGX010000006.1:0-26056 GCA_964471805.1 uncultured Gammaproteobacteria bacterium
GGATAAACTTACGGTTGCCGTTATCCTCTTTATTAAGATCAAGAATGGCTTGAGCAGTAGTTCCTGAACCTGCAAAGGAATCAAGAATAATCGAATCTTTATCAGTTGCAAGACGAAGGATTTTTTTAATCAAATAAACTGGTTTAGGGTGGTCGAAAACCCCACCAAGTCCAAGTTCTCGTAAATCAATAGTGCCTTGTTCAGTTCTTACCTCACTTTCATCCCAAATAGATTTTGCTTTATGTGCGGTTCGTCGTGATTTTTCGTATATGTTCCAGCCGCCATCTCGTCTTTGTTTTCCAACAACATTTCATACTTCAACCAATGAAGCAATGTTGCTTAAAACCTTTTGTTTGCCCCATCGCCAACAACTATCATCGCCACGACTATTGAGGGGATATGCTTTGACACTAAAATCCTTTGTCTTTTCAAGTTTTACCAAACATTCGCCATTTTCATTTGCCGATGCAGGATTGATATAAATTGGATAATAAAGGTTTGGCCGATTTCCTCTATTGAAACGCGGATTACGATTGCGCAGTTCTCGGAGTTCGTATCCGCCATTTTTGTCTGTGAGAGGTAGCGAGTTAGCGGCATCTTCAAGTTCGTTAATAATGGAAAGTTCAGATTTTGAGTAGCAAAGCAGATATTCATGAGTAATTGCGATAGGCAAGTAGTCACGCCCCCCTTTATTTACTTGCACGGTTATATTTGCAATAAAGTTATTTTCAAGAAATATCTCGTCAAGCAGATTTTTCAAATTGTATAATTCGTTTTCATCGATACTTATAAATATAAGCCCATCGTCAGTGAGTAACTCATCAAGAATCTTTATGCGCGGCGTCATCATACAGAGCCACTTATCATGCCTTGTAAGGTCATCCAATCCAACCTCTTTCCCGATCCATTCTCTCATCATTGGGCTATTCACATTGTCGCTATAAACCCATCCCTCGTTGCCAGTATTATAAGGCGGGTCAATATAAATGCATTTTATTCGGCCCTGATATTTTGGAAGCAAACTTTTGAGCGCGAGTAAATTGTCGCCCTCAATGATGAGGTTTTCTTCCGCGTCCGTTCCCTTGAGCGACTTTTTCGCATCCTTTTCAAGCGTGTGATACGGAACCGACAAATGATGATTCCATACCGCTGATTTTCCTTTGAATTGTAGTGTTGCCATGCTTAATGTCTAACTTGGTCGGGGTACCGAGAGTCGAACTCGGAATCTCACGCACCCGAAGCGTGCGCCTTACCATTAGGCCATACCCCGAATTAAAAGCATCTTATTCCATTTTGCTGGAATTCACAAGGTGTAGTATAGTTGCCGCATGACAACAGTAATCAAAAACGCGCGCGCTAGCGATGGGCAAATCACAGATATTTTCATAAAAGACTCTATTATTGATAAGATTGGACTCATAAGAAGCATCGCCGATAAAAAACTGGACGCGGAAGGCCGCCTTGTTATTCCTGGCATCATTGATCCTCACGTGCATTTCCGTGTTCCTGGCGAGGAATATAAAGAGGATTGGGAAAGCGGCTCCCGGGCGGCTGTCGCAGGCGGCGTTACCACCGTACTTGATATGCCAAACAATCAGCCGCCAACAACAACACTGGATCGGCTTTCAAAAAAAAGACGGATGATCGCAGGGAAATCTTATGTCAATTACGGGTTGTATATCGGCGCAACTGAAGACAATATTAATGAACTCATAAACGCGCGCGGAGCAGTAGGAGTCAAAATTTATCTAGGCAGTTCCACTGGAGGCTTGCTTGTGCGCGATTATAAAGCGGTTGAGAAAATCCTTGAACGCGCGCCATTCGTTGTTGCATGTCATAGTGAAGACGAAAAGTGCCTTCAGAGAATTCAACCCCGAAAGCTTTCGGGGCAAAAATACGAGACGACGGTTGCTGAAATACATGATGCTATGCGGCCGGATGAGTGCGCAATAGAATCCGCGCGAAAACTTGTAGCGATTCTCCAAAAAATAGAAAAACCGCTTTATATTTGCCACGTGTCAAGCGAGTCGGAGCTCGCGATTTTTCTTTCTGCCAAACAAAAAGGATTGCCAATTTATCTTGAAGTCACGCCGCACCACCTATTTTTGGATATACAGAATTCAGATCAGCTTCTAAATTTTGTTCGCGTAAATCCTCCGATTCGTTCCTCCTCTTCCAGAATGTCTCTCCAAAACGCGCTTATAGATGGGTTTATTGATACCATCGGTTCTGACCACGCGCCTCACACAATAGACGAGAAGAACCGTCCCTACGCTGACGCCCCTTCCGGAATGCCTGGAGTGGAAACTATGTTACCGCTCATGCTTGACTTTGCGCGTCTTAAAAAATTTACGATACAGAACCTTATCCGATGTATGTGCGAAAATCCTGCGCGCATTTTTGGCATTGAACGGCGCGGCGCAATCAGACAAGGATATTTTGCGGACATAGTTATTGTGGATCAGGATTTGACGAGAGTTGTTGAAACCAATAGAATGTATACAAAATGCGGTTGGTCCGCATTTGCCTGGCGTTCTCTCACCGGATTTCCTTACGCAACGATCGTGAACGGAGAAATCGCGTTTCTTCGCGGTCGCATAGTGGGGAATCCGGCTGGACGAAATGTCATAGCGCGTAATTAAATACACATATGAAAAAAATTCTCATCGTTGAAGACGAGCAGAGTCTTCTAAAACTTCTGTCTATTACATTTAAAACAGACGGATATGAAGTTATAGAAGCTATCAATGCAGACGAGGTATATAAAGGTCTTGAACAAAATCCAGATGTGATTCTGTTAGATATACTGCTTCCAGGCGAAAATGGTATAGTGATACTTGAAAAAATCAAAAAAAACCCTAAAACGAAGCATATTCCTGTTATAATGCTCACAAATTTCAACGAGCCGGAGCGTTTTGCAAAAGCAAAGAAAAAAGGAGCTATTGATTATTTGGTAAAAAGTAGCAATGATCCCACAACAGTATTACATAAAGTTAAAAAGTATCTTGGCGATTTATGAGAGAGAACAATATCTATCCTGTATTGCTAATTGGCGCAAGCATGGTAAGCATATTGCTGTGGGTCGGCGTTGTAATTTTTATAGGGCCTGATGAATTAGGAGTTCTTGGGGTGGCGCTTTTTCTTTCCGCTTTTGGATTTGCTATTTTTTCATCACTTCTTGCCTCTTTTTATTATATACATATACACGCGAATCGCGCCTCAAGTCCGCCTTTTCGGGTTTTTCACCGGATGTTTCGCGAAAGCGGACTTCTTACCGGAGTTGTGATTATTTATTTGATCCTTGCGCATTTTGGAATTGGAACCTTTACAAACCTTAGCTTACTTCTCGGAATCGCAATTGTAATTGACGCTATTTATATCTTTTATTATGATAGACGACGTCGCGCAAAAATTAGCGAATATTAAGACCAAAGCAGTTGCGGAATTTCTCTCTTTTCAAAATGATGCAGAGATTGAAAAATGGCGGGTGAAGTATCTTGGGCGAAAGGGCGCGTTAAGCGCTCTTTTTGAAGAGATCGGCAAGTTTAGAACTGAAGAGCGACAACATCTTGGAAAAGCGGCAAATGAACTCAAAAAAGAACTTGAAGAGAAGTTGCGCGCGGCAAGTGATCGGACACGATCTTATAAAAATAACCAAGAAGATTTTGACGAAACAGCTCCCGGGATCCCGGTTCCGCGCGGCACCAAACATCCTTTAACGCAGTTTACAGACAAAATATGCTCTGTGTTTACGTCAATGGGCTTTGAGATTGTTGAAGATCGTGAAGTAGAAACAGGCGAGTATAATTTTGACAAATTAAACATCCCGGAGACTCATCCGGCGCGCGATATGTGGGATACTTTTTATATCAAATCCAAAATCCCTGAAGTAGTTTTACGCACGCATACTTCTCCTGTGCAGTTACGCGCAATGAAAACTCGCAAAACCCCGGTGAGGTTGGTAGTGCCGGGGAGATGTTATCGTCATGACGCCACAGACGCATCGCATGAGACCTGTTTTTATCAACTTGAAGGGCTTGTAATTGATAAAGGCGTATCAGTTGCTAATATGATATATGTGCTTGACAAGGTTTTGAAAATGCTTTTTGGACATTTTGTCAAAATTCGTATCAGGCCCTCGTTTTTTCCTTTTGTTGAGCCAGGGCATGAGATTGATATGTCCTGCATGATCTGTGAACAAAAAGGTTGTTCAGTATGTAAACGAACAGGATGGCTTGAAATGATGGGTTCTGGAATGGTGCATCCGGTTGTTTTGAAAAACATGGGAGTTGACAGTGAACTATACACAGGTTTTGCATTTGGAATGGGCATTGATCGGCTTATGATGCTATATTATGGAGTGGACGATATACGGTTATCGTACTCCGGAGACTTGAGGTTTTTGATGCAGTTTTAACCTATGAAACTCTCTCTTAACTGGCTTAAAGAATATGTAGATATTCCTGTATCTCCTGAAGAATTGTCGGAGAAGTTGTTGCTTTCCGGTACTGCGGTTGACAGCTTCACAAAACTCGGAGACGGCATAGATAATGTGGTTGTCGGGCAGGTTGAAAAGATAGAAAAGCATCCAAATGCCGATCGGCTATCGGTTGCACAGGTTAACATCGGAGTTAAAAAAATTCAGGTGGTTTTTGGCGATAAAGCTGTAGTTAAGGTTGGTGATAAGGTTCCGACAGCAGTAGCGCCTGCAAAATTGCCTAAAGGTGAGATTAAACATACTGAATTCCGCGGCGTTCAATCAGAGGGCATGTTATGTTTAATGAGCGAGCTCAAGGAAGATCTTGCTACAGAACTTACGTATTTTTCCAAAGACGTGCCTGTAGGAGAGCAAGTTCAAAAGGCTTTAGGGTGGAATGATATCATTTTTGAGTTGGCGTTAACTCCAAACCGCGGCGATTGTTTATCAGCGCTTGGCATCGCGCGAGAAGTATCTGCTTTCTTTCAAAAACCCCTTAAACGACAGGTCTCTAAGGTTACGTATCCTATAGAAAACGAGCGCAATAAATATATACATATTGCCGTGCAAGACCATGCGCTCTGCCCGAAATTTTGCGCGTTGTATATGCGCGATGTTCGTGTAGGCAAATCCCCGCAATGGCTTGCAAGGCGACTGGAGGCGGTTGGCATTCGTTCTATCAGTAATGTGGTTGATGTAACTAATTATATAATGCTTGACCTCGGGCAACCTATTCACGCCTTTGACGCGGTAAAAGTTTCTGATCAGTATATTATTGTCCGCAATGCGAAAAATGGCGAAAAATTGATAACTTTAGACGGAAAGATGCGGGCTTTAGATGAGTCCATACTAGTGCTCGCAGATACAAAAAAAGCGCTGGACATTGCCGGGGTTATGGGTGGTATGGATACTGAAGTTACCGAAGAGACAAAAGACATAATTCTTGTCGCGTCTATGTTTGATCCATCAGTTATTCGTCGGGCATATCGTAAACTTGGCATTCGAACTGAAGCCGCGATACGGTTTGAAAAGGGGATTGACTGGTATAACTTGGAGCCCTCGTTGCAAAAAACAGCAGACATGATTCAAGATGTTGGCGGTGGAACTGTTAGCAAAAGCATTGTAAAAGTTGCAGGCAAAGATCCGAGAAAGATCGAGTTTGATGTGCGGCTTGATTTTTTAAACACACTGTTAGGCTACGACATCAAAGAAACAGATATAAAAGCAACTCTTGCCGGCCTTGGCATAAAAATTTCATATAGAACAAAAAATGTGTTCACAGTTTTAATCCCATCATGGCGTCATGATATTACGATTCCCGCAGATATTGCCGAGGAGATTGGGCGTATGAGAGATTACAACACAATTCCGCCAGTTCCTTTGAATGGCGTTATTACTCCTCCGCCAATAAATCAGTTGTACGAGGTAAAACAATCCATAAGAGCGCTTCTTGTAAGCGCAGGGTATAACGAGGTTTATACGTATTCATATTACGGAAAGAAAGAGACGGCATTTAGCGGAGGATCAGCCAAGCATGTTGAGATAGAAAATCCGATAAGCCCTGACGAACAATATCTCCGCCGCTCGCTTATTCAGCTTTTACTTCGGAAAGCCTCAAGCAATCTTCGCTTATTTGACGAAATTAAAATTTTTGAACTTGGCACAGTCTTTGAGCCAGATGCCGTACTTCCAAAAGAAAGAACTATGCTCGCAGGAGTTGTTTCATACAAAGGAGCCGCGCTTTATGATCTCTATCGTCGTATTAAGGGGCATCTTGAATATCTTTTTACAGAGTTAGGGGTTATCGCGCTATCTTTCAAAAAAGAAAACAATAACATCCTTATTAATTGCGATGGCACTGATATTGGCTGGATTCGCGTGATCAGACCGGATGATGAGCCGGAATATAAATTTCGCCAAAACATTGCCATGTTTGAATGCGCCATAGTGCCTCTTCTCTCACAGGTTTCAAAAAGGCCGCGTTTTGAGCCGATTCCAATGTATCCCTCTGTTACGCGCGACATCAATTTTATCGTTCCTGACCCTGTTCGCTACATAGATGTTTTAAAAATCGCCGAAAAATCCTCGCCACTCCTTTCTAGCGTCGCTCTCTCTGATGAGTTTCGGCTGGCGGATGGGCGACGGAGCATTACATTGCGATTTGTGTACGCGTCTTCTAAAAAAACACTCACAGGGAGCGAGGTTGATTCCGTTTCTCTAGAACTTACAGCATTACTAAAGAGCAAATTGCATTTTGAATTGCGAACCTGACTGCCTGCCTATCGGCAGACAGGCCGTCAGGCAGGTATAATTTCTATGGATGAGCAAATGACAGAGCGAGCAGTTCGAATTGAACGCTTGCGGACAATTGAATCGCGCGGTATTGAGCCATACCCTTCAAAAACAGCTCGGACGCACACCATCCGTGATGTTTTGGACCGCTTTGATCATTTTTGTGAAAACGCTAACATTGTTACTATTGCCGGGCGGATCATTGGATTAAGAGAACACGGCGGCTCGGCATTTGCTGATTTAGAAGACGGAACAGGGAGAATGCAGATATATTTGAAAAAAGATGAGCTTAAAAATGTTAAAATAACCTATGAGGATTTTCTGAATTTTGTTGACATCGGCGATTTTATAGAAGTTACAGGCACTTTGTTTCAGACAAAAGCCGGAGAGCGGACAGTACTTGCTTCTGTGTGTCATCTCATAAGCAAGGCGATTTTGGGAACTCCATCGCGCTGGTATGGTATTCAAGACCCCGAAACCCGCTATCGCAAACGGTATCTGGATTTGCTTCTCAATCCGCCATTAAAAGAGATGTTTGTTCGTAAAGCGCGGTTTTGGAACAGTATGCGTGAATTTTTGATTGCTCGCGGATTTATTGAAGTATATACTCCGGTTTTAGAAACCACAGCCGGCGGGGCTACTGCGAAGCCATTTATTACGCGCCACAACGCCCTTGATATAGATGTATATTTGCGGATTTCAACCGGCGAACTCTGGCAAAAACGGCTCATGGTTGCCGGGTTTGAAAAAACATTTGAGATTGGCCGCCAGTTTAGAAATGAAGGCATTGATCATGAACACTTGCAGGACTATACGCAAATGGAGTGTTATATGGCATATTCGGATTATACGAGCGGCATGGAGCTGACGCGGGATCTTATTTGCTATACAGCAGAGCAGACATTTGGAACGCTTGCATTTACAATCGGAGAACATACAATAGACCTTTCTCATGAGTGGGAGAGAATTGATTTTACCGATGCGATAAAACAGCAGATTGGCATAGATGTTTTGCGCGCAAAAAAAACAGATTTGAAAAAAAAATGCGGCGAGCTTGGGATTGTCTATGAAGCGCATGCGGATCGCGGGCGTTTGATGGATTTATTGTGGAAGTACTGCCGGAAACATATAGCCGGGCCTGTGTTTCTCGTTCATTTGCCATCTCTAATTTCTCCGCTTGCAAAACGCGTTTTGAAAAATTCTGATGTAACAGAGCGATTCCAGCTTATTTTAGCTGGAAGTGAACTGTGCAATGGGTATAGCGAGTTGAATGATCCGCTTGATCAGCGCGCGCGGTTTGAAGAGCAACAGAGTATGCGAGAAGCGGGGGACGAAGAGGCGCAGATGCTGGATGAGGATTTTATAGAAGCGTTGGAATATGGGATGCCGCCGGTCGTCGGGCTTGGCATTTCCGAACGGTTATTCGCGTTTTTAGAAGGGAAGAGTGTGCGGGAATGTACGATGTTTCCGTTGCTTAAAGCAGAGCATAAATATAAGGTTTTTAACCTTACTCTAGAAGAAATCAAGAAACAGGAAGAGGATGTTCGTCTTAGGGATGTGGATCTGATTGGCGACATCGGCATTACTCGAGATGAAGCGCTTGCGTTATTGCATAAACATATTAAAAATGCCAACCTAATTAAACACCATATCGCGGTAGAAATTCAAATGCGGGCGCTGGCGGAGCATTTTCAAGAGCAGGGGATTGGTGGTATAAATCCAGACGCGTGGGCGATGACTGGGCTTCTGCACGATATGGACTGGGAGGAAACAGAAAACGATTTTCAAAAGCATTCTCTTGTGTCAGCAGAGATACTGAACAAAATTGGTGTTCATCCGGCGATTGTCAATGCCATAAAAGTGCACAATCATACGCACGGGTTCAAACCCGAGACGTTAATGGAAAAAGCGCTTTACTGCGCCGAGGAGTTGACAGGTTTGGTTGTGGCTACGGCGCTTGTTCAGCCGGAGAAAAAACTCGCATCCGTTGACGCGGCATCAGTTATGAAAAAATTTAAGGATAAGGCGTTCGCTCGTGGCGTGAACAGAGAAATTATCTTAAAGTGCAAAGAATTTTTAGGTATGGAGTTTCCCGAGCTTATTTCCCTCACCCTTTCTGCTATGAAAGAGAGAGCGAGGAAGCTTGGGTTGTAATATATTATGATGAATGATAAAATAATTTCTGGTGAGTACTCACTAGATATAGAAACACTAAATAGCATGAGAGCGAAAGAGTGGTTGGAGCGACACAGTGTTGATGTTTCACCTCATATTTGGCAAGACACTACACCAATAGAACTGGAACGTATGTTGTTCAATCATGGATTTATTAGTGGAAGAAAGTATGATTTTAATTACTATATTCCTCGATTTGATAAACTGCGAACCCTTGGTGTGCCTATTAACCAAAACGAGTATCCATTTCCGTTTCACTGGGGACCTTGTATTGCGCAAGAGATGGCAGGTTTATTGAATCGTCTTCCTAGAGAACAAAGCATGAGGATGATGATGCTGATTCAACAAAGGAATCCGCATAAAGTTTTAGAAGAGTTAGTAGGGGAAAGAAACCTGCCTGCATTTTTTAAGCGTGTTCAGGAGAAATATCATCTTCAATCCACAACGCCATCTGATTTTTGGAAGTATTATGAAACCGGGGGGAAAATGGATTTAGAAAATGATTTTGGAGCTTTATTCAAAGGAAAACAAGTATTGGATCTTGGCGGGGGAGCAAGGTCGTACCAGTATGTGCATACCGCGGCAGATATGGCAAGGGAAAGTTTACAAGAGAATACCGATGCGCAATATAAAATACAGATTGAAGATATAAATAAATGTTTATCGGAGGGAAGGAGCTTGCCGTTTCAGGATAGATCATATGGCGCCATTACTCTGAATTTTGTTGTGAATTTTATTGATAACACAGAAGGTTTATACAGTGAATGCAAACGAATACTCATTCCTAACGGAGTTCTGTTGGTTGTAGAAACGCCATTAAAAGGCGAATATGCTGGTAAACTTTTTGAGAAAAGAGGATATGATCCAAAGAGAACAGTTGATGAATTGAAAGGTTTAGGATTTTCAGTCACGCGCCAACAGATTTCCGGCACTATACCTGATTATTTGGTAGGGGGTGATTTTAAGAATATCCCATTTTCCAGCGAAGCTGTTGTAGGAAGTTTAGGTCGTTTACCCGCTCTCGTGTCATGGGATCGGAGCAGAGGAAAAGCAACAGAAGAAAAGAGGGGAAAAAGGAAACGGGAGCGAGAGGCGCGGAAAAGGAGTAGAAAAAGATAGTGTCCGACATTGATATTGTCAAAGAAACCATTTTTATCCTCAAGTTAAGAAAGCCAACACCGTTTTGCCATGGAGGTGGTGAAGTTGATGAAGGATCAAGAAAATATGATTAAAAAAGCATTGTTTCTCATAGGAGCATTATTTATTTTAAGCGCGTGCAGTCATACAACTGTGCCAAAAGTGGTAGATGACACTCCTGCGCGAGATAATTTTAAGGATGTTCCTCCAGTAACAGATTCAAAGGCGGAACAGGCAACTGTTGTATTACAAACCAATAAAGGCGATATTGCGCTGGAATTGTTTTCGGAGCGCGCGCCGATTGCTGTGGCTAATTTTCTTAAGTTAGCGCGGGAAAATTTTTACGATGGCGTAAAATTTCATCGCGTGATACCAGATTTTATGATTCAAACAGGAGACCCGAATTCAAAAGACAACGATTGGAGCGATGACGGCACTGGCGGACCGGGATACACCTTTGCCGATGAGGTTTCGCCGGCGGATCAATTAGTGAAAGGGACGGTTGCAATGGCAAACTCCGGTCCAAACACGAACGGCAGCCAGTTTTTTATCGTAACCGCAGAGGCAACGCCATGGCTAAACGGCAAGCATACGATTTTTGGACGTGTAACAGATGGAATGGATGTGGTGGACGCGATTTCAGTCGCCGATCGGAATGCGCAAGATCATCCACTAGAAGATGTAGTGATTGAGGATGTGGCGGTAAAGTAATTTTGTGTTTGAGTTTTTTTGTGTGATAAGTAACAGAGGAGTGAAACTATGAGCGAAAAAATAAAGGAAAACATAGATCATGCAATTACTCCAGAGGTTCAACAAATTAAAGAATACAATTTTGATGAAGGAGTGCAAGAAGCGATAAAGAGAATAGAGGATCTTTTATCTCGTCAAGAATATGTGGTAGTTGGAGTGAATGCGACCGGTACTGATGTAGGAAAAACTCGGTTGTCAGGTGCATTGGTGAAGTATTTTCATGGAAGAAATAATATAGCCGCGTTTGGGTGCTCCTCACCGGAGTCGTTTCTATGGAGTAGTTTAAAAAGTGAAATAAGTGATTACCAAAAACAAGAAGATAAAGGGAAAGTTGTTATCATCTTTGATTCATATACAAGTTTTCCCTATGCGGAAAACGATAAGAATCGAATACTGATGCGGCAGTCGAAAGATAGAGATGTAGAAAATGTAGTAAGTAGTCATTTACCCATATTACCCATACATAGAGTTGATATATGGATTGGGCTTTGCAGGCCTGATAAACCTTTTATCGGAGATTTAGAGGAAATTCCATTGTCAGATATAATGATTTGCAATGAGAAAGCTGTAGATAAATAAAGAGCATGCTCTCCCTTAACCTCATCCGCCAAAATTCAGACCGCATCAAACAAAACAACCGCATTAGGAAGTGTACGGTTGATGTTGATGAAATTTTGCGGTTGGATGACGAACGCAGGAAACTGATTGCCGAGGCAGACGCTCTGCGCGCGCGGGTGAACGAGGCGGCGAGGGGTGGGAAGCCGAGCGGGGAAGAAATCGCCGAGTTGCGCGAGGTAAAAGAGCAGATTACGAATTACGAATCCCGCATCACGGAAACAGAAAATGCGCTGAATAAACTGTTGGTCCAATTGCCGAACATCACAGACGAGTCCGTGCCGGTTGGGAAAGATGAAACGGAAAATGTCGTGTACAAAAAATGGAGTCCGAGCGATCCAAAAGAGGGGAGTATTCCAGAGCCAGAATTTTCCGTAAAACCGCACTACGAAATTGGCAAAGCGCTTGATTTAATAGACGAAGAGAAGGGAGCGAAAATTGGGGGCGCGCGGTTTTGGTATCTAAAAAACGAGCTTGTATATTTGGAATTCGCGCTTCTGCATTACGCGCTGGGATTTTTGAAGAAAGAGGGGTTTACACCTATAATTCCACCGATGATTGTCCGCGAACGCGCTCTATATGGTACTGGCTTTTTTCCGGCAGACGAGAACGAGATTTATCGGCTTGCAAATCCAGAAACAGAAGAAGGGGAGAGTGAAATGTCAAATGTCAAATGTCAAATGTCAAATGTTGTGCCCTCGTGGAGTGACCCTAAACAGTTTTTGATCGGCACCGCAGAAGTTCCTCTTGCCGCTTATCACGCGGATGACACGCTTGATCTTTCGGAGCCACGAAAGTATTGCGGCTTTTCCTCGTGTTTCCGCCGTGAAGCTGGAACATACGGCAAAGACATGAAAGGAATTTTGCGCGGGCATCAGTTTGATAAAATTGAGATGTTTATATTTTCAAGCGAGCGCGACAGCTGGGAGATGCACGAGTATTTGCTTCTCCTCGCGGAGAAATTTTGGCAGTCGCTTGAAATTCCGTATCGCGTCATGCTCATGTGTTCGTGCGACATCGGCGCGTCAAATGCTAAAAAGTATGATATAGAAGCATGGATGCCTGGAGAGGGCAGGTATAGAGAAATTGTTTCAGCATCAAATGACACTGATTTTCAAGCGCGGCGATTAAACATTAAATATAAAGACAAAGACGGGAAAAAGCAGTATGCGCATACACTAAACAGCACGCTTGTCGCGATCGGCCGCGCGCTTATCGTTATTATGGAAAATTATCAAACCAAAGAGGGGAGTATCGTGATACCGGAAGCGATTAAGCCGTATATGTTTGAACTAACAAGTATAAGCCGTAAGAAGTAAGTGGCACTATTTTATGCCTCGCCGCGATTATTCAAAAAAATCGCATGTTTACAAAGCGCCGCGTATGCACGTGCGGCGCGACAAAGTGAAACTTGAGATTGTGAAAAAGCGCGTGAGGGCGTTTTTTTTTAGCATCGTTTTAGCTGGTTTTATCGCGGCAGTCGGATACTGGATTTTTTTCTCGCCTATTTTTATGATTGCTGATTTTGTTGCGCAAGAGGAGACCAAAGAAAATGGTCTGGAAAATTCCTTGAGAGATGAGGTAAAATCATTTGCGACAGAGTATCAGAACCAGAGGATTTTTTTTATCCTGCCGCGGCAAAACTATTTTCTTTTTTCAGCAGAAAATTTGAAGACTAAATTAATTCAAACACATTTTAATGTCCCGGTTGAAGCGTTTACTGTGCAAAAAAAATTTCCCAGGAGCGCGAGTATTATTTTTAAACGCCGCTTTCCTCGTCTTATAGTTGTAACGCGTCGTGAAATTCATGAAGGGGAGAGCGTAAAAATAATAGAAAAGGCATATCTTGCGGATTCAAGCGGAGTGGTAGTTTCTGCAGATACCTCGCCTGCACATACCAATCTCCCGCGCATCATTTTTGCGACTAACGCAGAATTTGCAAAGTATGACGTTATTCTTGATGCGCCTAGTGTTCTCGCAGTGCTATCTCTTATTGACAATTTAGCAAAGAACAGAGAAGCATCAACCAATCCTGCGCCCGGAGTCAAAGAGATTGAGATACAAAAAGAGCGCCCGGATGAATTTATTGTTAAAACTGAAGATGGCTACAGTATTTATTTCACATTCCAGTATGATTTAACAAAACAGATTACATATTTAATGAATTTACTTCTCAAAATAGGGGACAGGGGAAAACAGGTAACATACATTGATTTAAGAGTTGACAATCGCGCTTATGTATGTTGTAATTTATCAATTCAATAACTATTTTTGATTTTATGTTTAATCGTTTATTTATATTGCTTATATTTGTTATTATCGGTATTCTAGGAGCGCTTGTGTTAGCATTCGGGGAGGAGTTTGCAGAGAAGATACTCCCTATCTTTTTTATTGTGACAGTTCTTGCCTATATTTTTCTTAGTTGGTATTTGGGATATTTTTTTTCTACACAAAAACCGCCGCTTGAACTTATTATAGCCGTAGCGGCAGGAATTGCGGTTGCTTTTATGAGCGGGTATTACATGGGGAGGTAAGTGATTTTTGTTTTGTTTGTAAGAAAAGTTGTGATACTTGTGGAGAACTTTCTACGTCGCTTTTCATACATAAAACGACGTTGAATTGTAATCATGAAGTTTCTTTGGGATATTATTTTTATATGTCTGTCGACAAAGCCATCATCAATCATGTAAGCGATTTTTTGGAGTTTTGCGAGGTTGAGAAAGGACTATCCTCTGCTAGCGTAAAAAACTATCACCTCTATCTCAAAAATTTTACAGCATGGCTCCGAGGCGTTCAGCTTGCGGACTTGGATCCGACAAAGATTGAGCGCCAGCATATTTGGGATTATCGGCTGTATCTATCGCGCAAAAGAAGCTATAAAACAGACGGAAACCTGAATAAAAACACACAGTATCGGTATTTATCCGCTTTAAGGTCGCTTTTGAAATATTTTAAGAAACGCGAGATTCCTTGTAACTTATCTTCTGATGATATTGATCTCCCTCGTACTTCAAAACAAGGCGCTACAATTAAGTTTTTGACTATAGATCAGCTAAAAAAATTTTTGGAGACGCCGGACACTAAAACTCATGCCGGATTACGAGATCGCGCAATAATTGAAGTTTTATTTTCAACCGGAATGCGCGTTGGCGAAATTGTAAAATTAAATCGTAAACAATTTAACGTATCTTATTTGAAACAAAATCAGATACAACATTTTGAGCTTTCAGTCAAGGGGAAGGGAAGCAAGATAAGGAATGTGTATTTTTCTCAACGCGCTCTTCTTTGGCTTATTCAATATCTAGAAAGTCGCACCGAGAATTCCGAAGCCGTATTTGCAAATTTAAGCAATAATCAAAAAAAAGACGCCGCTTTGGAGAGGCGTCTCACTATTCGTTCTGTTGAGAGGATCGTTGAGAAATATCGTTTGCTTTCAGGCGTTCCAGTTCCGGTAACTCCGCATGTACTTCGTCACACATTCGCCACTCACCTTCTCTCGCAAGGCGCGGATTTGCGCACAGTTCAGGAGCTTTTAGGCCATGCCGATGTTTCAACGACACAAGTGTACACTCACGTTACAAATCCGCAATTAAAAGAGGTGCATCGTGGGATTTATAATCAACTGTAGAGCGATTTGTAGAGATTAAAATTCTCCTGCAAAAAATCAGTCATCAGTTTGAAAAAAGCGGTGTCTTTTGGGTTTTGATGGAGTGCTTCAAGAGAGTTAATATACTTTGCTCGGCGGTCGTTTTTTACGATTATAATCGGGTATCCTTCCGAGAGAAGGAGCAGGTTCATAAGAAGCCGCGCGGAGCGGCCGTTACCGTCTGTAAAGGGATGAATATGCGCGAGGTCAAAATGCGCGAGCATCGCGCGTCGCAAAGGATCGTTTTGAATGACGTTCAGAAAGTCAATCAAAACACTCATGAGTTCAGGCACTTTGACATAATTTGGCGGCACAAATTCGCTTCCGGAAATATATACCGGCATAGTGCGATAACGCCCGATGCCGTGCGTGTATTCCTTTTCTAAACCATTTTCAAAATGCCGAAAAATAAGGCGATGGATTTCAAGAATTACTTTTTCAGAGAGTGTCTGCGCGTTTTGGTAGATTGATTTGATATACTGATATCCGTCATCATATCCTTTTATCTCCAGATGATCTTTGAGTGGTTTTCCTGATACCGTGAGCCCTTTTTGCAAAACGAGCGCGGTTTCGCCTAACGTAAGTGAGTTCCCCTCTATTGCCGTGGAATTGTGCACCTCATCCACTTCCAGCTTTTCTTCCAAACTTTTGAGCGCCTGCGGCGGAAACGGCCGATGCGCGTCCAATTCCAGTTTTTGCTTTTCAAAATGAGTTATATCAATGGTTTGCCATGTGGTATAGATGGTTTGGAGGAGGGTTTGAAAGTCGGAGATGTAGGGTTTTGTGTTGTCAGTCATGGTCTATTCGTTCATGTTCAAATTCCGCATTTTTAAGCAAATTACTCCAATACAATAAGTATTCTTCTTCGGACAAAAGTTTGTCTATTTGAGCTCTTATTTGATCTTTTATTGATTTTTTTATGAAAAATTTTTTTTCAGTTTTGCGCAGTTTTTTTATTTCGACATATATACTATCTTGTTCATTGCAAAGTCGTTTTTGTTGCATTAAAGCATGCTCCGCGAAATTTTTTATCACAGCCCAATCAGCAAGTGTTGGCTCATAATGCATAGGAGTAAAATAGGCTTTCATCAAAGAGTTTTTTAAATCTTGAAATGTTTTATCTCTATACTCAAGCGGTTGGTAAGTTTCTTGTTCCATAAAAAATGTTGTTATCCCGTAATTTTAATATGCAACTCCTTTAACTGCTTCTCCTCCACTTCGCCTGGCGCGTCAAGCATAACATCTCTTCCCTGCCCGTCTTTAGGAAAAGCATAAATATCGCGGATGGAAGCGGTGTCTAAAAGCACCATTAAGAGCCGATCAATGCCGGGAGCGTTTCCGCCGTGGGGCGGGGCGCCGTATTCAAAGGCGCGAATCATATGACCAAATTTTGTGTTCACCTCTTCGCGCGAGTAGCCGGCGATTTCAAATGCTTTGTACATAATTTCCGGATCGTGATTGCGAATCGCGCCGCTTGTAATTTCAAAACCGTTGCAGACGAGGTCATATTGATGCGCAAGGATTTCAAGCGGCGGCTTTGTCTTTAACGTCTCTAACCCGCCTTGCGGCATAGAAAACGGGTTGTGCGCAAAGTCAATTTTCCCAGGTTCCAGTTCAGAGTGCTGGTACATCGGAAAATCGGTTATCCAGCACCACGCGGCTTTTGTCTTGTCTTTCAGCCCAAGTCGCGCTCCGCATTCATCGCGCACCGCGCCTAAGCTTTTGCACACTACTTCCCACTCCCCTGCTCCGAAGAATATAATCCCATCCGTTTGTATATCTACTGTTTCCAAAATTCGCGCAGTTGTTTGGTCAGAGAGAAATTTGAGAATAGGAGAGGATGCAGTAACTTTTTTTCCATTAAAGTTTAGCATTTTTAGAGAACCAATATCGCCTTTTTCTTCATTCGTAATTCGTAATGCGTAATTCGTAATTTTTATATACGCAAGCCCGGACGCGCCTTTTGATTTGGCAAGTTCGGTAAGCGCGTCTATGTCAGCGCGAGAAAATCGCACATTCTCTACTTTTAGAGCATGCACAACGCCGTTTGTTTCTATCGCTTTATCAAAAACACCAAATCCAGAATGTTTAACAATCTCGGTTATCGGCGTAATTGGGGAATCAAAGCGTAAATCAGGTTTGTCGCTCCCGTAGCGCTCAAGCGCGGTTTTGTACGAAATGCGCGGGAATGGCTTTTTCACAACCGTTTTTTTGCTAAATGTTTCCGTAAGTTCAATCATAAGCGGTTCCATCACCGCAAAAATATCTTCCTGCTCCACAAAGCTCATCTCCATATCCAACTGATAAAATTCGCCATAATGCCGATCCATGCGCGGGTCCTCGTCGCGAAAACACGGGGCGATTTGAAAATAGCGATCAATGCCGGCAACCATAAGTAGTTGCTTGAATTGTTGCGGCGCCTGCGGGAGCGCGTAAAACTTTCCCGGATAGAGCCGCGAAGGAACGAGCCAGTCGCGCGCCCCTTCTGGAGACGAATTAGCGAGAATAGGCGTTTGCACCTCAATAAAGTCGTTTTTGTGCATATACTGCCTTATATGCGTAATCATTTCATCGCGCGTCTTTAGCATTTGCTGGAGCTCGGGACGGCGCAGATCAAGAAAGCGATATTTGAGGCGTAAATTCTCATTCGTCTCATCTCCTTTATGAATATCAAATGGCGGCGTTTTTGATTTTGTGAAAATAGTGATTGACTCTGCGGCAAGTTCTATTTCCCCAGTAGTAAGGTTTTTATTGACCATTTCGTTTGGTCGCGCTACCACTTTTCCAGTAATTTGTAGAACGTACTCATCGCGCGCGGTTTCGGCCATTTTCCACGCCGCGTCGTTCTTCCCCGGATCAAACGTGCACTGCGTTATGCCGTAGCGGTCGCGGATGTCAATAAAGATAAGGCCGCCGTGATCGCGGCGGGCATTCATCCAGCCGGCGAGTGAGACGGTTTTCCCAGTATCATTTTTTATAAGTTCGCCGCATGTGTGAGTTCGGAGCATATTAGATACCTTGTTCTTCAGGGTGTTTTCGTAAAAATACAGTGAGTGTAATAACTAAACTCACGAGCGCAAGGATTGTAAACATGATTGTTATAGGGCTCATTTAGTTGTGCGGTCGCCATTGTATCGCTTGCCAATAGAAGATAAGCGACACAACGATTCCCAGTATTATTATTTCCTGTTTCAATTGTTCGGATCTTAACTGATCAACAACAAAACCAACTAGACTAACCGTGCCAATATCTTTGAAAATTTGAGATATAAGTTCCCTTCTTGTTTTATGTAGATAGAATAATTTCATGTTATACTGCGCTAAACGGACAGATATTTTTGAAATCGCAGTTTTTACAGTTGAATTCGCTTGGATTGGCGGGGAAATCGCTTTTTTTAATTTTTTCAACTGTTTCAACAATCTCCTTTTTGATTTTCGCGATTTCGTCGGGTTTCCCCAAGAAAGAGGAAATTCCCTGTTTGTCTTCGTGGAGGTAATAGTAGCGCAAATTTACTGGCTTTAGTCCCTGATCTTCCAGAGCTATTTGATAAATCAGGAGCTGAATTTTGTCGTTTTTGTAGAGTTTATCCTTGTACTTGCTTGTTTTATAATCAATAATTTCAACGAGCGGAATGCCGTTATTATCACCCACTTTATCTATTCTGTCAATTCGTCCTTTAAGCCTAATTCCTTCAAAAGTTACGGTAAAATCTTTTTCTAAATACCATGGATTTGGCCACGCGTCTTTGTGGCGGTCGTAAAATTCTTTCAGGATTTTTTGCCCTGCTTTGTAGTAGCGCTGTTTTTGTTCTTGCGATTCGTACCATTCGTCAATCCATTGGTTTTTATAGATGCCGTAAATTTCATCTAAGGTTACGTTTGGGTTATTATTTTCTCTGTTTATACTAAAAAGCGATTCCTGCACCGTTTCAGAGCGCGCTTTGGTTAGTTTAAACAGTTCAAGAAGTGTATTGTGCATTGTCCGCCCAAAAGAAAATGTGCCTCGTCCTTTATCTTGCGGAATTCGGAGCACGAATTGGTACTTATACTGGAGCGGACAAGTATTAAACGCGGCGATTTGAGAGTAGCTGAATTTTTGCGGGACTGGATAGGAAAATTTTTCGCCGCTTGGTTTCGTTGCGGAAGGTAATGCGAATTGAGTGAGAAATTCAGGAGCAGTAGCGGCAGATTTTGCGGAAACAACGGCATTCTTATCTTTAAGCAAGCCGGTTTCAAACAAAAATTGCGACGGCTTTTTTGCGCGTTTTCCTCCGTACGATGAAGCCGCAGAGAGGAAAACTCCATTTTTTGCCCGCGTTAATCCAACGTACAGGAGCCTTCGCTCTTCCTGAAGATAAGCATCCCCTTCTGGAAGAATTTCGCGCGTTTGAAGAAGCGCGTCCGGCAGTTCAATAAGGTCGTTTCTCCCTATTGACGGGAATCGTCCTATAACGAGTTGCGGAATAAAAACGTACTTGAATTCAAGCCCTTTGCTTCTGTGAATAGTCATTACTTTTACCGCTTCCGGCCCCTGCTCTTGTACGTTTTCTCCCAAATCGCCGCTATCCCCCGCTTCCCGCTCCATATCTACGTGCGCGATAAATCCCTGTAAACTTTTATCTTCATAGAGCGAACCAAAACTCACCGCCTTTTCTATCAACTGTCTTACATACTCTATAGTTTCTCTTCCCTTTTGCGGATTTTTCTGTTCTAACTCTATAAGATATTCTCTTATTTTAAGGTCGGTGATTATTTTTATAAGCAGTTCTGTCGCGGAAAGCGTATGCGCTTGGTGTGCGTGCTCGCGTATGAGAGATATAAGATGCTCAATCGTTTGCGCTGTTTTTTCTGTAATTTTTGGCAGTGTGCGTAGAGTGGCAAGCATTTCGTAGAAGGTTGCCGATTTTTTCTTTGCAAGGTGGGTAAGATGGAGCAATTCTTCTGTTTCTATAGCGCAAAGCGGAGATAAAAGAACGCGGGCTAAACTTGGCGCATCTCCCCTGTCAAAAAGGATTCTTCCGTATGCGATGATATCCGCGACGAGCTCTTGGCGGTAAAGCCCTGTATTTGCAACGCGAATGTATGGTATATGCGCAGTTTCTAATGCTTTTATAAAGGATTCCGCTGTTTTGTTCGCGCGGACCAAAAGAGCGATATCGTTATAGGTGATACCAGGTTTTTGCAGAAGTTCAATAATGGCAGAGATGACTTTTCGCACCTCTTCTCCCTCTGTTTGCGCGGTAAGTAAAACGACAGTTCCAAAATCTTCCCGCGTTGCGATGAGTTTTTTATTGATTTTTTCAACAAGCGCACCGTGCTGTTTATAGTATTCATCGGGGTTATTGAGCTGATACTCAAGACGGTCCGGGTTGTTGTTTTGGATAAAATGGTAGGCGGTATCCAAAATTTCCTGCGTTGAACGGTAATTTTTTGTTAAAACAATTTCGCGAGAGTCGGGAAAGTCGTTCTTAAAGTTTAAGATATTGCTTACCGAAGCGCCTCGGAATTTATAAATTGCTTGGTCATCGTCCCCAACAACGGTAATCAAAGTATGGTCTGTACGCAAAAGTTTAATCAGATTATACTGGGCTAAATTCGTGTCCTGAAATTCATCAATGAGAATATATTTGAATTGTTTTTGATATTTTTCGCGAATGTTTGGTCGTTGAACAAATAATTTGTTCACATAAAAAATAAGGTCGCCAAAATCAAAAAAGTTATTATCTAAAAGCAACTGCTGATATTGAAAGTACGCGTCCGCAGTTTCTTTAATTCTTTGGGCTTCCAATGTGCTTGATGCATCTCCCATCGTTGTGTCTTGATTTGCGATTAACCCTTCCGCATACGTCTGATACTCTTCCGGAGTGATATTTTCATCTTTAAGACGGGAGCATAATTTGAGAATCGCATGGATGCATTGGGTGGGGTTGCCTTTGGGGCGATAGTAGTCAAGGGTTAAAGTATAGAGGTTCTTCTTCAAGAGGAGCCAGCTTTCAGTGGTATTTATTAAGCGGTAGTTGGTGGGCAAGCCGATGTCAATTCCGTGCTGTTCTAAAATGCGGTCGCAGAAACTATGGAATGTGGATATCCACATATCAAACACTCCATACGGCAAGAGTTTGTCCACGCGCTCTATCATCTCTTCGGACGCTTTGTCGGTAAAGGTAAGGGCAAGAATTTCGTTTGGTTTTGCGAGTTTTTGCTCAATGAGGTAAGCGATTTTATTTGTAATAACTGTTGTTTTTCCAGTTCCAGCTCCGGCGATAATTAACAGATGCCCTTTTATATCGGTAACAGCGCTTTCTTGCTCGTCGTTAAGATTTTTTAAGAGTTCGGACATATAATTCAGCCTAAACTTTTCCGTATGCGCGCGGCGTTCAAAAGCGGTTCGCTAAAGTCGCGGTTGGTTTTTAAGAGTTGATACACCGATGACGTCTCGTTTCTATGTAAAAAGTGATCCGTTTCCATCGGGCGCATGTCTTTCTTGATATATCTCTCAACCTCTAAAACGTCCTCGCGTATGGCCCGGAATGCTGATTTTGCGCGCGCTAAATCGTCAACATTTTCTTTATTCAAGAACCGATACGCAAAATTGAGATCGTGCTTAAAATTAACGTATCTCTCTTCAACAAACGAGAGCAGTTTTCCTTGCCGCAAAAGTTTGATCGCTCTTCCAGCTCCGATAAGCTCGGGCGGAATGCCAAGCGAGTATAAACTTGCGGTAAAAGTTATAGCGCGCGGGAGTTTTACTGCGCCCATTCCGCGGCTGTACCCAAAAAGTCCAACGTGTAGCATGCGTTCTCGTCTGGATGGCACGTGCGTTGCTATCTTGTTAATGATGTCAGATATTTTCTCAATTGTTTTTTGATATAACGGCACGATCAAACGATTAATAGCCCTAACAGTTTCCAAGTCCTTTGCGCTAAAGTGTGTATATTGATTGTAATACTTCGGAAGCTCGCTGTTTAAGAGCGCGACCGCTTTCTCTACGATATTTTTTGGATGATCATAGCGAAACGACGACTGCACTGTTACAGTTGAGAGCCCTTTGTATTCCTGAATTATATTGTTTACAGTGTCAGGGGCCAAACCTCCGCGAAACGGCAGAGAGCCGCATCCTAAAAATGGATATATATGAATGCCGGTTTCTTTTTCAAATTTTTTATACTCTGAAATGGCGGCTTTGGCAGAGACGACGGCGCTTATAAGCCCGGCATTTTCCGGAGGGTCGGAACGCGCGATAAAAACGCGCATACTTCTAAAACGCGCGCGCTTTCTATCATGTCGTCAACGGATTCAAAAAGCGGAATAATGTCTATGTGAAATGTCTGGTTCTTGATTTTTTCCTCCATCATTTTCGGCATCATGTCTGCGAGCATATGAAATTTCTTTTTCAAAAATGCCATTTGATCGCTCGTCTGCGTCATCGGGAGGATTATCTCAAAAACAGGCGGATGCGTGTAGCCGAATTCATGGGCAAATTCGGCAATTGAGAGTATGTTCATAAACGGCCGCATCAGACGATAGCCGCTTTCCTGCCAGATGTTCGGGACGCGGTAGGTTAAAAAAATATCGCGGCCGATTTGATGCTCTAAAAAGAATTCACGATATTTGCGGAATAGACGGTCTATCACCGCTTCGTCAACGAATTTACCCTCCCAGTCCCACATGTATTCCTCTATTCCCATTTCCGCAAAACAGCGATGGGCCTCTTCTATTTCTTCGGCTGTTGTAATAAAAGAATTTTCGCTCCAGTACGGAGCGCAGGCGTTATCAGGATGCTGTGTTGCCATTGTGGCTGGAATTTTTCGCATATAATGTGGTGTATTATAGCGCAAACGCGCGTTTTTTTCAACGGTTGTTGTACCTAGTTTTGATGCCAAAGCGCACCTCCGCGATGTCTCCCGTGCCTCCGCTCGTGCGCGTAAAATGTATTGCGCAACAGCTCAATAATTCATGTTCTACACTTTACACACTCCTCGCCTTTGCCAGTCGTCTACGAACTAAGTCTGCAACTGCCCCATACACCGCTTCGCGTTCGGCTTCCGTAAGCCCTTAACGCGTCAAAGATGATTTTGTCCAACGCGCGGCGGTCGGGATCGTCAAGTTTTGCGTGCTGTACTTGGAGCATAGCTTGCTTGCATCTACTTCTGTCAAGTACACACTGTTGACACGTACTTGTTAAGTGTGCTATATTTTCACCATAAAAGTTACAGCCGAATACTACCCTTTTAACTCACTGTAAAGTGATAGGTGGGTGATCCGATAATATCGGATATAGGCTGTTCCCCCGTAACAGGGGGTTTTTTATTTATATTTTTTTTATATATCCTTTCTCCACCATTTCTTTATACATCTTTCGCATCTCTCTATCGCCTTCTATACAGTCGCGCACAAAGCCCGCTATAGCGTCTGCCAATAAAATAAGCGCGTTATTTTGTTCATTTTTTACTCCCCGCACTTTATCCACACTTATTTTAAACTTGCGCAATCCAGCTTTAAAAATAAACCGTTCGGTCTTTTTGAGTCCGTCAACCCAGATACGAGCAATATAC
The DNA here is from genome assembly GCA_964471805.1 of uncultured Gammaproteobacteria bacterium. Classification (GTDB taxonomy): domain Bacteria; phylum Patescibacteriota; class Patescibacteriia; order UBA9629; family UBA9629; genus UBA9645. The sequence continues at coordinate 23,648 of CAYYGX010000006.1, forward strand.
GGTTGATGCGCTTTTTGCAAAATAGCTTTTGCGACGCTTGCGATAGTTAAATCAAAATATTCTTTAGTTTCTTCATAATGAGAATAAAACACATTGCGCCGCAATAGATTGCTTTCAATTAACATTGCGACATAGGATATTTTTCTGTCTCGCCTTGTCTTTTGCCATTTGCGCATTCTTTTTTTGGACTGTGTTTCAATCTCAATCAGCTCTTGTTCCAGTTTTTCTTTATTATGCTGTTCAGACACAACAACTGCAACCAAAAACAGCGCTCCTTGAGTGTCTTGCCCAGTCTCATCAACATAGCAATAAATTTTTTGCTTTGCGGGTTGCATAAATAATTTGACTCGCGCCTTTTATTCTTCAATTCTCTCCGTCACATCCTCCAGATAAAAAAACTCGTTCGCGCCTGTAGTAAAGCCGCGCCGCACCTCCGCGATGTCGCCCAGCCGCACGAGTTTATCCCGCCCTTTTTCTAAAATCGTAAAGTAAATGTCCTGCGCGCGCAAAAATTTTCCGCCACGCCCTTGCCACACCCTCCAAGTGCGCGGGCGAGATTATGAAACTTCCTTGTATTAAAATTCAACATATGATACGCTCTTTACAAATGCTTTACTCCTGTGTAAGGATAGCATATATAGAATAATAGTATTAAACCTATGGATAAGCAAGACCCAAAAAAAAACGAACATCCGCGAGATCGCTTCAAGCGACTTGCTACTGCCCGGACAAATATAGTCCTAAAACGCCTGAAGATTTTGGGGAATTGTTCTAATCGGAATATCTATGAATACGATGAAAGTGATGTTGATAAGATTTTTTTCGAAGTTGAGCGCAAGGTTAAAGAAACTAAGGCAAAATTTCATTTTCCCAAAAAGCGGGAGTTTAAACTATGAAAAAAATATCATTCTCTGTTGGCGATAAAATTCTTGTTGCACTGCACGAGTTGTCACAAGGATCAACCAAACCTCTGAAATACGAGGATATTGTTGTCGCCGCTTGGAAAAAATTTCCACAGGATTTCAGTTTGCGTGGCTATGAATACCCAGATTCTTCGGACATTCACAAGCCGCTTTACGGACCATTAAAAAGTAAGGGATTTGTAAGAACGGCCAATAAATTTTTTTCACTCACAGAACACGGCCTTACTTACATAGGGAGCCTTCTGCAAAAGACGAGCGGCGCAAAATCCGCCAAGACAAAAGCGGAACGGCTCGGTAGAGACGAACAAGCAGAGGTAGAAAAATTGTTACAATCAGACTCTTTCAAGTTATACGAGAACGGCGAGAAAGATAAAATACTTGATAGCGATATTTACGCTTTTTATGGTGTAACCGTCAGAACTGGAAAGAATGAATTTATTGGTCGTATCACAGTCGTCACATCGGCAGTTGATAACGCGCGCCGTATTTTTCCCGATGATACCCGTATGAAGATACTCCGTGATCTTAATAAGCATTTACTTACCGACGAAAAATTTAAAACAGTTATCCCACAAAAATAATTATGAGGAAACCGAAAATTAAAAAAATTGAGGCGGTTATCGACGCGAAAAGCGCACTCGACATGTTTGGTAAAAGTTTTCGCTTTGATCACGTCAAGGGGCTTGCTGAATGGCTAAAAAATTCCGTTGACGCTTATCTGCGAGACGGCGCCGAGCAGAAAATCCATATTCCCGATTCCGAACAGGTTGTCGTCGTTCGCTTCCGAAGAAAAACAAAAACTGACCCGATCTGTTTTGAGTGTATAGATTTTTCAGGAACGACTCATGACGCTATCAATGATAACTTTGCGCGTTGGTTTGATCGACTTGCGGCAAAGCGTGGTTTGAAAGAACTCAAAACATACGGCGGCCACGGCAACGGCGGTAAGTTTTTTATGCGCCAAATGTTTGAGACAAGTCGTTTCATTACTTATCGCAACGGATATTTGAATATTTTCGGTTTTGATGAAGATAAAGATTACGGTTTTCTTGGTGGATTTGAAAATAAAAAAGTGAAGCTAGAGGAGGCACTAAAAATAGCGGGTATTGCCGACTTGATACCAAAACTCTCCGAACTTCCTGAAGCGGACGCGCTCCGTGAGCGATTTCGCCTTGGAGATATTCGTTTTACTGTTGTGAGTGGAACAAAACCAGTTAGTGTTGGTGCTAAAAAGTATAAAACCCTTTTACACCGATTGCGTGTCCATCCGCAAGCGCGAAACATTGTTCAGACCAAACTCGTATATGGCGCGCTCGATGAAGGCAACCTTATGCGCCTTGAGCCGGAGGTGATAAAACCGAAAGCGGGATTTGAGGAGCCAATTGTTTTTGATATTCCCGAACAATTGCCATATGGCAACGAATATATAACGAGGTCATCTCAAAACCCTAATTTTCTGCTATAATACAAGCAATTAATGGGACAC
>CAYYGX010000007.1:0-18439 GCA_964471805.1 uncultured Gammaproteobacteria bacterium
CTTCTTCTTCTTGTCAACCTTGTTGACAGAGTATGATAGTATGATAATATGCATCATTATGAACACTCTTTACAGAACAACAATAACCATCCCGCAAAAAATATATCAACGGACAAAAATACGCGCGGCGTACAGCAACAAAAGCGTGAGTAAATTTATCAGCGATATGCTTGCGAGCGCCATTGATGTGGAGCAATTAAAAAAACCATCCCCCCCTCTGCCGTTTGGGAAATACGCCTTTAACGAAAAAAAAGCGGAAACCTATCCGCGAGAAAAAATGTATGCGGATCACCTTCGGAGAAAAATATCTCGTTGATACCAATATACTCATCTACGCTCTCAATAAATCTTCTTTATTCCATACCCAATCGCGAGAAATTTTGGAAGCGCAAAATAAAGAAGCATATTTCGTCGTTGCGCAACAAAATCTCGTAGAGCTTGTTGCGGTTTTAACAAAACAATTTAAGGTATCGCTCAAAGAAGCGACTGATACCGCGCACATCATTTCCCAACATTTTGAGGTCATCACATCCGTGCATGATACATGGGAAACGTTCACTCGCATGGCTGAAAAACAAAACAAACGCGTCGCGCCATTTGATTTATTTCTTGCGGCAACGATGCTTGGGAACGGCGTGGAACGAATTATTACCGCAAACGGAGCGGATTTTAAGAATATCGGCTTGCGGGAAATTGTTGATGTTCGGTAAAAAAGAAGCCATCACATATTGCATATTGCGATTGTGTGATGGCTAAAAAATACAGAGTATTAAAAATTTGATGCCACCGCGCCTTCACACCAACTCTACCGCTATTAGTTGGTATGAAACTGGCTCTTTCAGATCCGTGGCACATAAATACGCCGGGTCACGGTAGTGGAGCTCAAAGCACCTTGCTTTGCGGTCCACTTCTACCCATGTCAACGCTGAATGCGAGTGCCTTTTGAGTATCTCCAACACTACCCCAAAGGCACTATCAATATCCTCCGCAGTTATAAAAACTGCGTCGGACTTCTGGTCAAAAGTGAAAGTGGATGCTCTCACTATAATGAACGTCCTCATTTTTTTCTCACCTCCTCCTTTTTGTGAGAAAAATGCTCTGTATTTGTTCAAACCCTACATCTTCTTCTTGTCAAATAAGACCATAACCAGGTCACCTCGATTTCGGTCGAGATGACCTGGTCATGGTCCGTCTAATCAATTGCTAATTTTTCCAGCTTATCTTTATTTCTAAACTCCACCCCTTCTAATACATATTGGCGATAATTTTCTACATTCCTTATTACATCAAAAAATTCTGGCAATGACCCTCTTCTTGTTTTGATATATTCTGGATAAGAAGACCACACATAATGATCTAAATTATTCACCTCAACCCCGATATCTATGGGATTTAGATGAATATAGCGTGTCAAAAGCAATAAATATTCTTCGGTCCCAACTTCCCGGGCTTTAAAAGGACCTTGAAATAATCTCCCCTCGACTTTATATTTATAGTTAAAAAACTGAGCATAATCTCTGCATAAATATCGCATGAATTCTGAAACGGAGGTATCGGACTTCTGTTGTAGCAGAAAATGAAAATGGTTGGGCATTAAGCAATACGCGACTACTCGTATATGATGTTTAACGCGATACTCCTTTAAAACTTTAAGAAAATAAAAATAATCACCATTATCAATAAAAATATCCTTTTTACGATTTCCTCGATTATACACATGATAGTAACCGTCCTGATAAAAATTTATACGACGATATGGCATAAGTGGCGGAGACTATGACCAGGTCATCCTAGACACATCGGGATGACCTGGTCATAGTCTATCAAAAATTTATTCCAAATGCACCGCGCCGCCTTCTTGCTCTAACTTTTCGCGCATTTTGGGAAAGGACCCGAGTTCCGGGTCTTTTTCTATTATATCGCGCGCGAGGATTTGGGTAAGCTCAATGAGTTTATAATCCTGAAAACTCGCGATCTTAAACTCCGGCACGCCGTGCTGTTCTCTTCCATACATATTCCCGGCGCCGCGAAGTTGTAAATCATACTCGGCGATTTTGAAACCATCTGTTTCTCGGCTTAAAAATCAAGCCGTTCATACACGTTTTGGCTTGACGAGTCCGTAAACAAAAAACAATATGACTGGTGCTCTGCGCGGCCTACGCGCCCGCGAAATTGGTGTAATTGCGCCAAACCAAACCGCTCCGCGCCTTCTATCATCATGACGGAAGCGTTTGGAACGTCCACCCCAACTTCAACAACAGAAGTCGCAACCAAAATTTTATATTCGCTCTTTACAAATCGCGCCTGCACTTCGTCTTTTTTTTTATCCTTCAGCTTTCCGTGCAGCAACCCAACAGGAATGTGCGGAAATATCTCTTTATCAAGTTTCTCGTACTCGCTCGTTACCGCTTTAACGCCCAACACGTCAGACTCATCAATTAAAGGACAAATCACAAACACTTGGCGGCCTTGCTGAATCTGCTTATTGATGAAATCGTACGCTTTTTGACGATTCTCTTCGGTCGCAACTTTTGTGATAACTTCTTTGCGTCCGGGTGGCATTTCATCCAAAATTGATAAATCCAAATCGCCATATGCTGTTAGTGAAAGCGAGCGCGGAATAGGGGTCGCGGTCATGGAGAGGAAATGCGGCGATTGAACATCCCCCTTCCCCCGCAACGTCTTCCTCTGCTCCACGCCAAACCGATGCTGTTCATCAACGATCGCAAGCGCGAGGTTTTTGAACGTAATATCTTCTTGGAGTAAAGCATGAGTGCCAATAATAAGATGCGCTTTGCCACTCACTATCAACTCTAAAAATTTTGAATTTTTAGTTGTGGTTTTGAGATTTGAGTTTTGAGATTTGAGTTTTTGTGATGACCTCGTCCAAAGCGCAACCTTTATCTCATTCCACTCTTCTAAAAACCTGCACATATTTTGAAAATGCTGTTTTGCCAAAATTTCAGTCGGCGCCATCAAAACCGCTTGATAACCGTTTAACGCGGTATTCAACATTGCAATAAGCGCGACAATAGTTTTTCCGCTTCCAACATCTCCCTGCAGGAGGCGATTCATTGGGACATTGCCTCCGCAGTCCTTAATAATCTGCCACGCGGCTTTGCGCTGGGACTCGGTAAGCTTAAACGGCAAGGATTGAACAAATTTTTTGATCGCGTCTTCTTTGAATTGAATTACCGGAGCTTTCGCGCTTTGCACTTCGCGCCGCGTTATGGCTTTGCGCAGTTGGAGAAAAAACAATTCGTCAAACTTCAACCGAAAACGCGCTTTTGCTAGTAACTCGTTACTTTCTGGATAGTGGATATTTTGAATCGCATCTTGTATTCCAAGTAATTGGTAATTCGTAATTGGTAATTCGTAATTCTCTTGAATCCACTCCTCCACCTCGCCCGCCGCCACAAGCGCTTGACTCATCAAAAACCGCATCTGACGATTGGTAACGCCCGCGGTCAAAGGATACACCGGAATCATGCACGCTGTATAAATCAGAAGAGACCAGGTCTCGCCAACAGCAAGACCTGGTCTCTTCTCAAAATTCATTTTCTCCCATTCCGGACTCCGCATCTCCAACCCAAAGCCGGTATACTCAACTTTGCCCGCAAGCGAAACCTTGTCCCCTTCTTTAATCTGCGCCGCTAAATACGGCTGGTTAAACCATACTGCCTTTATTGATCCAGTGCTGTCAGACACAAACAGTTCGGTGATTTTTTGCCGCTTGCGCGGAGTAATTTTATTGCTGATTGACACCACCTCTCCCTGCACCGTGCACACCGTCTCCGGACGCAAATCCCGAATCGCGACAACCGCGCTGTAATCCTCGTACCGCGAAGGATAATAAAAAAGAAGGTCCCGCACTGTAGTAAGACCTAACTTTTTAAGCCGCCCGGCCGCGCTCTCTCCAACGCGGGTTAGAGTTTTAATGGGAGTTGAAAGAGTGATGCTCATTGTCCGCACGTGAGTTAAATAAACAACTCCATTATATACTCATCGTAATAATTATTGCGTACTTTCAGCTCTTTCTCCAACTTTCCGACAATCTCAAAACCAAACTTTTTATACAATACAAGAGCGCCTTCATTATCACTGACGACATTCAATTTTACTTTTTCAAACTGTTTCTTTAACCGCAGTTTTTTTATTATTTCTTTTATAAGAGATTTGCCTATCCCCTTGTTACGATATTCTTTCTGTACATAAAAACCAAACAAGTTGCATATATGCCTCGTTTTTTCCCTCTCTTCCCAAAACACACCCAACATACCGACCGTCTCCCCCTCCCGCTCTGCAAATAGCATAATGCTTTCCTTTTCTTCAAGATAATTCTGCAACTGCCGCTTCCACTCCTCATCATCTTTGTTAAAAGCATCGCTATATGAACTGCTAAACGCCTGCGGTTCATCTTTCAGCGCCTCTAACCGCAACTCTCTATACTCTTTCCATCTTTCAACTGGAATCGGCTTAATTATGATTTGATCTTTTAACTCTTTCATTTTATCAAAAATCATTCCTTATCAAACGTCAAAATTTTCCCTTCATTACACCGCGCCCATGCGAGCAAAAAACTGTCAACAAAATGCAGTCAATTAATGAAGGTTTTGAGTGGTGTATGAAAGTAAACGGCATACCGCGTAAGTCCTTAAAATTCCACATCAGCTAAATTTACAACATATTCTCCGCGAAGTTTATTAAAACATTTTGGATTAGCTGTGATAAGCTGGCACTGTTTTATAACCGCGAGTGCCGCATAAAGAGCGTCATAGACAGTCAGCGAATAAGTTGCGGCTATTTCGTTTGCTTTTTCAAGCAAAGGAAGTTGAGCGTTAAAAATTTCCACCTCCAAAGCAAGTATCGTTTTTACCGCTACATTCAAACTCTCAATATCAAAATTTTTACCTTTCAGTAACGCATTGCTTAATTCGTACAGTAAAAGGTCTGGGATGATCAACCATATTTCCCCATTTTTAATAAGTTCTAAGATAAACAATGCCTTGTCGTAATCCTGTTCGTTATCAACGGAGAACCATTTCACGACAACTGATGCATCCAGTATCAATGGTTGTTTTTTAGTGATTTTCACGATCTTTAATAACAAATTGCGATAAACCAACCGTTTGATTTCCATCCTTTGCCAATTGTTTAATGGTGTTTACCGCTGTATGCACTCTATTTTTTTGATAGGTATTTTTATAGACAGAGGCAAATTCGTCATTGCGGCTTTCTTGAATGTCCGCGAGTTTTTGGTAGGTTTCAATAGGTATAATCACGACCTTTAACCGTGAGTTTGAGGTAAGCACTAAAGGATTTTTTGTCTCCTCAACCCAATCAAATAATGTGCGATAGTTTCTTTGCACTTCTCGCATAGAGGCAATTTTAGGGATTTTAGGAAGATAAAATTGTTTCATAATGAACAGCATACTATATGTATAGTTATATGTCAATTTTTACATATTTACACACTCCTAATCCTCGCACAAAGCGCCCTGCGCCTTGCCGTCTTTCACATAATTGAGGCAGGTTCCAAGCGTCACGGTTCGTCCGTAACATTTCCCTGTTGCGGATTTACCCTTGCGAACAGAATCGTCTGCAACGCACACGCTCTCGCACTGTGTGTTGTCTGCGCATGCTTTCCCTTCATCGGAAGTTGGCATATCGCATTGTTCTTTTACCAGCAAGCCAAAAGTTCCCCATACGCCTCCTTGCGTTTCGCATGACTGTTTATCGGTCGGGAAATTATTTGCTCCAAGTACGCTTGCTAATTTTACAGCAGTTTCTCTTGCACGCGCAATCTCACTTTCCGAAAGTTTTTGCCCGTTTCGTCCGCTTGCCATCAAGGACTCCATATTGTCATCAGTATGCCCCAACACAAATACATGGCCTATTTCGTGGGCAGTTGCGCGAAAATCGTCCACAGTGGTAATGTCCGCAACCGCAACATGGCGCGCGCCGACTATCCATCCGTTTGCGCCAGCCATGTCGCGCACGTAATACACGTGGAGCGATCCGTCGTTTGCTTGATTCACCGTTTTGCTAAAAAACGGATAATTCCCCATGCTCATTACAGGCGTTCCGCCAGCATCAATTGTTATTTCGCTGATCGTCGTATCAAAAACAATGCCTGCCTGCGACCAAATTTTTTGCGTCTCCTTAAAAAGCAAGCGGACTTCCTCATCTGTCCTTTTGGTTGAAAGCACGCCGCTTTTCCGCACCGGATGGAGCACGGATTTTATATGAATAGTTTCTAATTGTTTATCGCTGTTTGACGCCGTGTTTGACTGCGGCGTTGAGTTTATATCATTTCTTGCATCCACGCATTTATTACTGCGGCAGAGGATCTTTTCTGTCGGTGGTGGAATCATACACTGAGAGAGACATGCTGGACATCTGCTTGTGTATATTCCAAGCGTGCTTTTGATTGTGTTGATATCCACATTTTTGTTAATAAGATTGTAACACCCAAACGGACACACGCCAAACTGCGTAATGGCACAATCGGAATCTGTCGCGCAGTAATTTGCATCTTCCATTTCTTTTCGTATGTCTTTTTCCAACTCATCGCATGATTTCTTATCTGATGATGGCGCTTCAGTTGAATCTATAATATTTTTCCCAAGCACAAAAGGATACGATCGCTCAATTATGCGAGACGCAACAAATACTTTGAGCGTTTTTATTTTCCCTGTATAGCTATAACGCAATTCTCCCCATGGATTTTTTTCGCTTGCCGCTGTAGTCGCGGTGCGATATAGTCGAATGTGTTCTCCGTTATCCGCATAAGCGATAGGGAACAGCAAGCGGCTATCTACCCCATTATATTTAATTATAAATGATGTATGAGTAAAGTCTGTCAATATCTCTATACCATTATTGTCTAATACAGGTATCTGATCAGTTACCCCTCTCCCGTTATATACTAAAGTCGTCCCATGATTTAAGCCAACAGGAAGGTTGATAGTAATTATTCCTTCAATGCGCGCGATTTCGTTTTTGTTTTTAGTTCCTGCCGTAAGATTTACTATTTTATGGCCTGCAAAATGTGGCGCTGGAGTTTCAAATGGTTTAAGCGCATTTGCTCCCGCAACTAATTTTTTCTCGTCACCGAATGTAATATCTTTAATATCTTTGCCGTTTACATCTATTACTTTATCCACCCGCATCTGCACAAATAAATCATCTAAATCAATGTTTGGAATGGGGAGCATAGCAAGTTTAACCCATACTGACGGCGGATATTGTTTATTTAGTTGCTTCCAAAAACTTGAGAGAAGCAACGCCGCAGGTCCAACGCTTGCGGTTACGCCTTCGGTAAATTCAACTTTATATGAAGAGAGTATTCTATCATACTCCTCTTCGGTAATGCTTACGGGCTCTTTTTGAAATTGGAGCATTTGGACAGGTAGATTTTCCACGCCTTGCTGAATAATGCTTTCAATTCTTACGGGTATTTGCTCGTCTTTCATCTGCTCTTGCACATCCTTCATCTGTTTTGGAAAGAGTAAAAGCCGTTCAAGTCCAGATAAAAGTAGAACAACCACGAAAACTCCCGCGATAACCAAAAATAATTTTTTAAGATATTGTTTTGAAAGCGCTGTTTTCCATGGCACATATTCTGCATCTTTTTTGACATTTCCCACAAGTGAAAGTAAAAAAACAACAATAAGATAAAAAATAACCGTGATGATAACGCCTCCTACACCATTTGGCCCAACGCCAATCCCTCCGGTGAAAAATTGTCCATAGCCAAAAATAGCCCATATAATGGCCGCTGGAAAGAGAAAATAATAGCTAATTCCAATAAATCCGGCTCCAAAAAACAGAGAGAAGAGCACAGAAGAAAATATGGGTATGCGAAGAAAGATAAGAAACAAATACAAAAGCGGAATTCCAATAAATACCGCTAACAATGCGGCAAAAAGTTGTTTTCGTAGTTTGGTAAAGGTAAAAAGAAACATAACGGAAAATGCGCTATTAAAGAGCTACACCACCCCCTTCAAAATCGCGCCGACTGCATACGCCGCGCCGGCGGCAAACATTCCGACAAGAAACATCTCGGCTCCAGCGCGCCACCATGAATGTTTGGTTACAAAACTTCGCGCCGCGCCAACCGCAAATAAACTTAATCCTGTAATTATGATTGAAAGCGCAAATGGGTTGGTCCCGGGAAGCCGCCCCACAAAAAGATACGATAGTAAAGGCATCAATCCAGCCGCAGCAAAGGCAATAAAGGTCACAGCACCGCTTTTCCATGCTTGACCTTTTGGTTCCAGTATAAGCCCCAATTCCTCTTTCATCATCACGTCAACCCAGCGGTTTTTGTCGCTTGTGATAATGTCTACCGCGCGATCAAGATCCGCGCCTTGAAATCCTTTTTTAGCGTATATCCGACGAATTTCCTCGCGCTCATCCTCCGGCAAATTCTCCACCTCCCAGCGCTCCATCTCCTTCTCGCGCTTATAATAATGCTCTTCTGACTTTGACCCCAAATAATTGCTCGCGCCCATAGAGATGCCGTCCGCGATTAAATTGGCAAAACCCAAAATAAGCACGGTTTTAATGGAAAGCGCGGCTCCAGCAACGCCGGAGACAACCGCGAATGTCGTAATAATCCCGTCGTTTGCTCCGTAGACAATATCTTTGATGTAGCGTCCTCCGATACTCTGATGGAGTTTTTCTGAAAGCCCGCCTTTATGCATTGCTTTGGCTTCAGCTATTTTTTGTTTTTCGCTGTTCTCCATATTTTTTGAGCGCCGATTGAAGCGCGGTAAGTCCGAGAGTTCCGCATTTGATACGAGAGGTCGTAAGCGGTATGCCAATCAGCGTGATCATGTCATCTTCTGATAATTTTAATACTGCCGTTCGCGGCATCTTCTTTATTTTCTCTGAAAGCATAGACATTGCCGCAATAGATATCGCGCATCCTTCTGCCTGAAAACGCACGTCCTCTATGTTATTATCCCGCAATTTTACAAAAACATCAACCAAATCCCCGCACAGAGGATTGTCAAGATGCGCCGCGCAATCCGCATCTTCCAAAACACCCGCATTGCGCGGGTTTCTGTAGTGGTCTAAAATTTTTTCGCGGTAGAAACTCATACTCTTAAAATCGCTCGCAACTTTTGATCAACTTGCCACAGTAGGTTAGATGGCACTAATCCAAGAGCGCCAACCACAATGGCTTTATCCAATGTTGCTATTTTTGCGCACTTAATGACAGAAGATTGCTTCAAGCCGGTGCGGCTAAAATCCGCATGACTGCTTTGTATAATAATATCGGTCTTTTTGTCGTAGTTACTAACTACAGAAGAAATCGCAACAACAATAATATCCTGTCTCAAGCAGGATATTATGAGTACCGGACGCAGTTTTATGATCGTTAAATCGGTAAACGGAAACGGCACTAATACGACCATCCCTCGTTTATAAAGTGTCTTTTTTGAGGTCATTTTTTGAATACAGGTCTGGCTCGTCTTTCAAGAAGTCAAAAGAGCCTCCATAAGCATTAAGCAAGGTGCTTTCGCCGACAGGAGCGTTTATAGAATCCGGGCATTTAATGATAATCGCCTCAATTTTATTTCTCCTTCCAATGCCAATGGAAGTATTGCCATACCGCACTTCATTGATGAGGCTGGACAATTGAGCCCGCGCTTTTGTTGTAGTTACCACTTTCATAATGTACATTTTGTACTTTACGCGGCATGCCCTATTTTGTCAAATCGCATTAAACGCGCTGTGGGCGGGAATCTAAAATTTTTTTCACGACAAAGCAGAATTATTGACATTTTCTACATAAAATTTATTTATTCCAATTCCTCTAGCAACTGCTTTGCATTTGTTTTAACATAACGGTCAAGACTTGCAATGCCAGTACTAAAATTATCTTTTTCAGTAATCGTATAGATTTCTCTTAAGCGCTTCTTTAATTTGTCTTTATCAACCGTTTTTTCTTTTAACTCCGTTCTCCCGCGATTATATACCGTATATCCACACGCTCTTTTGACATCCATCGCCAATGATCTAATCATGCTAACAATCTCTGCTTCAGCTGTTTTAGCTAACAGATAACCAATTACTTTCTTGATATCGATATCGTTGGCTAAGAAATTCTCCTTATTACTCTCTACTATTGTAGCTATCTCTTGGGTGAAATTTTCTAAGTCAATTCTGTCCAACATTTTTATTTTTTGTTCAAGTTCAAAAATTTTATTCCTAAGCTCGTCTGTTGGAACAATGCTCATCAAAACATTTTCTTTCGATATCTCAATCTGTGTTTTTTTTCTAGCCGTGTCTCGAATATCGTAATAAATACCCAACTGCTTTCTTCCAGATTCGTATTTTGAGGAATAACCAAAAATTTCTTTTTTCTCCTCGTCAATCCCTATATCAGTATGGATAGCGTAACCAACAGATTTCTCATCAGGCACTTTCATGATGACCATTCTACCTTTTTCTCTTTCCGTCACTTTCGACTCACTTTTACTCGCTTTCCTTCGCGCTAAATCTGTTGCCCATTTAAAAGCATAAATCAGATCGGCAGAAACAGTTGCCCGTCCTTCTTCAACTATAAATCCTTCGTTTTCAATCATTCCCGAATCTTGTTCAGAGGAAGTGCCGTGAATTATATACTCTGGTGATTTCATAAAAAAAACATGCTCTTTACTGCCTTCACTCGCTCCGTTAATCGATCAATATCTTCTTTACTATTATACATATACACCGACGCGCGCGCGGTTGCGGGAACGCCCAAGCGCTCGTGAAGCGGCATTGCGCAATGGTGCCCGGCGCGCACCGCGATGTGCGACTCGTCTAACACTTGCGCCGCGTCGTGCGCGTGGACTCCTTCAATCGTAAAACTCACGCACCCAAGACGCGGCGCTTGCGGACCAAACACGCGGACATAGGGCAGGACGCGCAACTTTTCATACGCGTAACTCGTGAGCTCGCTCGTATGGCGGTATATCTCCTCTATGCCAATACTTTCTAAAAATTCAATCGCGGCTCCCAATCCAATAACGCCCGCGATATGCGGCGTGCCTGCTTCAAATTTATAGGGTATGTCTGCCCACTCGTTATGATATTTTTCCACGCGCGAAATCATAGAGCCGCCGTACTGGAGCGGCGCTAACTTTTCAAGCGCCTCTTTCCGCCCCCACAAAACGCCAACACCGGTCGGCCCGCACATCTTATGGCTAGAAAACGCCAAAAAGTCGCACCCTAATTTCTGTACATCAACCGGCAAGTGCCCCACTGCCTGCGCCCCGTCAACCAAAACAAGCGTACTCGGATTTAACCGCTTTACCTCCTGAACAATTTTTGCGACCGGGTTGATTGTGCCTAAAACATTGGAAATATATGTAAGCGCGACGATTTTTGTCTTGTCGGTGATAAGTTGCGGCAAGGTTGATAGGTCTAATACTCCTTCATCAGTAATTGGGACGAACTTTAATCTGCTATTACTCTTGGATTCGTAATTCGTAATTTCCGCCAGAGGCGGACCAACCTTTGGTTGGCGTAATTCGTAATTAGTAATTCTCCTCTGCCACGGCACTAAATTAGAATGATGCTCCATCTCGGTTATAACAATCTCGTCATCTTCTTGCAATGTCAAACCATTTGAAACAATATTTATCGCCTCTGTAGCCCCGCGCGTAAACACAATTTCACGGGCGTCTTTGGCGCCGATAAACCGCGCGACCTTCTCACGAACTGCCTCGTATTTTTCTGTCGCCTGTTCCGCCAAACGATAAATCCCACGATGCACATTTGCGTTCTCTTGGCTATAAAATTGAGCGATTCTATCAATCACAATGCGCGATTTATGCGTTGTTGCGGCGGAGTCCAAATACACCAATTCAGGATGATGGGCAAAAATGGGGAATTGATTTTTAACCTCCGAAATGTTCATAAAGCGATAGCGATTTCTTGTTTCACGCGCTCTTTAGTTTCATGCGACAACCCTTCCATAATCTCCACCAAAAACCCTTCGACAATCAACTTCTCTGATTCCTCCTCCGAAAGTCCCCGCGAGCGAAGATAAAATATCTGCTCGGGATCAATCTTTCCAGAGCTAAACGCGTGCGATGCCTTCACGTCGTCTGCCTCAATTTCTAATTCCGGCTTGCCGTCGCATTTGGCTCCGCGGTCTAAAATAAGGGCGCGAGCGTCTAAATAAGAATTCGTCTGTTGCGCGGATTTATCAATTTTAATAAGCCCATCATACGACACATACGCGGTATCTTTCAAGACCATCTTTACTTTTATATCGCCAATAGTCCGCGGCGCGCTGTGGCGGAGTACTGTTTTAAGCGTAAAATGCGCTTTGCCGCTTCCGATGATAACGCCGACGATGCGCCCTTCCGCGCCTTCTTCAAGCTCAAGCGTTACGTCTTTGGTAATTTCTCGGTTCCCGAATACGGCAAGAATGTATGTTACCCGCGCGTTTTTTTCTGCGCGTATGGTAAGGACGGGAGCGCGATCTTCGGAATCATCGGTGATAATGTCCACCACCTCTCGGGTTTCGTGTGCGGGAATAGTGATGGCGTTACCGCGCTTGACAGTATTATGAAGAGCGCTATACTGTATCCAACTGGGTATCAACAGTGGAACTACATACCTTTTCAAGGTATCACTAATAACCTCTCCATCTTGCGAGAGGTTATTATTTTTGCTATAGTTGCCATCGCGGAGGATAGGGAGGACGTTGTCCGCTGGTGCTTCCACAAAACAAAACTCTAAAGGTTGGTTCTCCGCCAGAGGCGGATCAGCCTTTGGCTGAAACTCTACCATCCTCCGCATCATGATACTATAAAACAAAACACAGTCCCGCGCCTCGCGCAGGGCTGTTTTTAGTTTGGTGATAAACTGTTTGTAGAATTTTTTGGATGACATATTTGAGAACAGACCTGGTCTCTTTTTTCTAGAAAAAGGAGACCAGGTCTGTTCTACAGGGCTGTTTTTAGTTTGGCGAATATCGTTGCTGTGTTTGACATGATGATGTAGTGTGCCAGTGTGCATCTTTCTCAATTTTTCTCAAGAAAGGAGGTGAGAACATGAAGCGAAACTGGATACTTGTGGGAATAATTATCTTGTTAATTGTTCTCATAAAGTATCTTTATGAGGCAGTAACAAATTTTTGAGATACGCTCTAGTATAAAAAACACTTCTTGCACCCGCCTGCGCGCCGTTGAAAACATCAAACAAATTTTCAACCGCGCGCATGCAAGAGGTTTTTTTCTTTTTCAACCCACACTCTTGACACTCATTTCCATCATGCTATGATAACAACTAAAGCCCTCGGGTGGCCAACCGCCGTATCCAATCGGCGCGCACAAACACTCGGGCTTTTTTGTTTTAGCGAAAAATCAATGCCTCCAATTCCCCCAAAACAAGCATTTCATCTGACGCGCGTTTCCGTTTCATTGTTAAATAAGCGACTGTGTGAGCATTTGATCGTTTACCAATTTCCTTAAACTCAATAATTGGCAATTTAAAACCTTGATCCGAGAGCATCTCAACAACCATATCGCGAATCACTCTTTCCCTTCCAGCATACTCCGTATCAATAACCACCCTGCCAATTTTTCGTATATGCTTTTTGAGTAGTAGCGCAACGCCTGCGGCAAAAGTGCGATAATAAAACATATTCGGCTTCCTTAATTCGCGAAAACGCTTTTTAAATATTTTTTCACCTGCGACGGTATAACGATAGCACGCGAAAAATCATTCGAAAAGGCGATAATAGTATCTCGGTTTGTTTGCTCTATTTTAACACTCTGGTCAACTTCAACTGTGCTCATAGAATTTAGTAATTAGTTACGTATCAACCCACGCTCCCCTCCATCTCAAGCGCGATCATACGGTTCATTTCAACGGCGTATTCAAGCGGCAACTCCTTAACCAGCGGCTCAATAAAGCCGTTGACTATCATCAATGCCGCTTCATCTGCCGACAATCCGCGCGACATCAAGTAAAACAACTGCTCCTCGCCGATTTTGGAAACCGTTGCCTCGTGTTCTATTGTGGCGTCGTCTTCTTCTATTTTCATTACCGGATAGGTGTCCGAGCGTGATGCCGGGTCTAAAATTAAGGCATCACACTGCACTTTTGATTTAACGCCGCGCGCGCCTTTGCCAACCCTCAAAAGCCCTCGGTAAGAAGTGCGCCCGCCTCCGTGGGACACTGACTTTGAAATCACCCGCGACGAGGTATCGCTCGCCAAGTGAACCGCTTTTCCGCCCGCGTCTAAATGTTGCCCGGCTCCCGCGTATGCCATTGACAAAATATCCGCCCGCGCCCCGCGCCCGACCATGTAAACACCAGGGTATTTCATAGTGATTTTACTGTTATGAACAACAATTCCATTGGCAATAAAATTATGAGTTCCTTCTATTTCTAAATCATACACCTTTTGCTGTTTATCCGGGACAACTTCTCGAATTTTGACAAATTCTATTCGGTTCTCCCACTTTGGGCATTTGTTTCTTACGTCCGGCAAACCATCAGCAACCGCTATATAGTCTCCTTCTTTCAAATCTTTTAAATGTCGCCATTGTAAGTAACGACTGCTTCTTCCTACATCCCCCGGCTCTAAAGCCAAAAAAGGATGATTATCTGTAGCAACAATCTCACGATGATCCATCGTAATCAACTTATACGTGGGTTTTATACCATTATCTTTAACCGCAACCACTTTTTTCTTAACTGGAATCAATGTATCAAGGTTTGCAGAATACACCTCATCGCCTTGTTTCACATTTTTAATATCAACTATTCCTTTATTATACACATAAATTTTGCTATCCCCCGCAAGGCACCCCATATTAAAATCCACCCATTCAACTACCGCATCCTCATGCGCAAATGCGCGTTTGGTAACGAGGTTGTACACGTCGTTTGACCAGTTCTGCACAGTTGTGTAGCGCACGCGCGCGCCGCGAAGAGCGATAATTTCAACAACCGCGGTATGGAGAGAAGAAGTAGCATAGATTGGCGCGGAACAGCCCTCGATATAATGCACAAACGCGCCTTCGTCCACGATGATAAGCGTCCGCTCAAACTGCCCCATATTTTTTGCGTTGATGCGGAAATAGGTTTGCAAGGGTTGTTCAACGCGAACTCCGGGCGGTACATAAATAAATGACCCACCGGACCACACTGCGGAATTTAACGCCGCGAATTTGTTGTCTCCTGGCGGGATAATGGTTGCAAAATATTTGCGAACAAGTTCCTGGTGTTCTTTAAGGGCTGTTTCTACATCGCAAAAGATAACGCCCTGTTTTGCGAGCGACTCGCGCAAATTGTGATACACATTTTCCGAGTCGTATTGCGAGCCCACTCCCGCCAAGTATTTTTGCTCTGCCTGCGGAATGCCGAGCTTGTCAAAAGTGGCTTTAATTCTGTCCGGCACCTCGTCCCATGAGTGCATTGTGGCTTCGGTTGGCTTGATGTAATAATAGATGTTATCAAAATTGATGCTTGATAAATCCGCCCCCCATGTCGGCATTGGTTTTGCTAAAAAAATTTTAAGCGCGCGCAAACGAAACTCCCGCATCCACGCGGGTTCGTTTTTGTAGTGCGATATGCTTTCAACAACTTTTTGAGACAACCCTTTTGGAGATTTATATATCGGCTTTATTTCGTCATGAAACCCCCATTTGTAGGTTGTTGGCGCTATTGATGCTTTTGTTGGCATGACATTAAACAACTATATTCAACTATATCATTATTAGAAAATCCTTGCCTGCGCAATACAAGGTATATTTTTTTAAGCGCCTCTCTATACTGTGCATATTCATCAAAATGTAACTGTTTCACTTTTTCATCCATTTCTTGAAGCCATTCGCGTGTACATCCGACATCTGCGGCGGCTTGATACATTATGCGTAAAAATTCTCTTTCGGTAAGCTCTGATCGTTTTTCGCTATACTGATTGTGTTCATTCAAATCTTTAAACGGAGTGTCGTACATCTTACTCTCTGACAAACCTTCGCTATCATACTCTGTCTCAACTGAACCGTTTACCATTCTCGGCATGTTTCCAAAAAAAATAAGTTCCTTAATTTGTTCAGGAAATTTCATGAATGAGTCATGACGAGCTTCCTTCAGCCCAGACTCAAGTTCATCTTCAAGAGCTTCTTGCGGCTCACTTTCTTTGTGTTCCATAGTATTATGTAAAATTTCTATTTTAATACAAAATTTTCATGCCCCACACAATGCCAGCGCTCAAACTCCTCATAAAGCGGCCTTTTTTCTGCGATAGCTCGCGCGGCATTAGGATAGCGGGCCAATAAGTCCCGCAACCGTTCCTCTAATAAAACAATCCTATCATGCGCCACGCGTCGGTCCGCGTAATTGACAATCTGGTCCTCAATCGGCAAATCAAAAGAAAAATCTTCTGTGCCGTGATTGCCAACCACCTCTGCAAGCCGTTTCTCAAGCCCTTCTTGCATAATAATCTTCCCGCCTTCTTTGGTGTGGCGCACCTCGCGCCCGCCTTGAATTCCACGCAATTTCGCAATATCGTGCAACAAAGCGCCGCGGTTTACTAACTCCAAATCAACCGCAACCCCTTGCGAGGCAATCTGCGACGCAACCAAATCCGCAACCCGTGCTACCGCTCGCGTATGCGCGCGGATATTCTCTGGCATTTCGTATTTGTCCCAAAGCTCGCGGCACTGCTCTATACTTGGCAAACTTTCAACTTTTGTATTATTATTTTGCATTTTTATTTTTGATCCTTAGAAGTTAGACTCGCATAACCCTTTCGTTCCAACCTTTTTGCAAGCTCGCTCCCGCCGCTCTCCACAATCTTCCCATCTTTCATCACGTGCACAAAGTCTGGTTTAATATACTTTAGAATACGCTGATAATGCGTAATGATAACCACGATAGAATCTTTAGGGCGAAATTCATGGACGCCCTGCGCTACTATTCGCAACGCGTCAATATCCAGTCCGGAATCGGTTTCATCAAGAATAATCAACTGTGGCCGCAACACCGCCATCTGAATAATTTCCGCCTTCTTTTTTTCCCCGCCTGAAAATCCCTCGTTGACGCTCCGCTCCAAGAATTCCTCTTTTACCTGCAAATTTTTCAAAATCGGCGCTATAATTCTCTGGAATTCTTCAACAGATACGCCGCCTTCATCGTCGCTTCTTTTTCGCGTTGCACCGGGAGATAATTTTTTAATCGGCTTATTTTTCTCAAACCTCGCGCTATAAATCGCGCGCAAATAGCTGAACATATTCACTCCAGGCACTTCAATAGGGTACTGAAACGCCAAAAAAATGCCAGCGCGGGCGCGTCCTTCCGGCGATAAACGGGTGATGCTCTTCTTGTTAAACCGAATCGTTCCGCGCGTTATTTTGTACCCAGGATGCCCCATAATCACTTTTGCCAAAGTTGACTTTCCGCTTCCGTTTGGGCCCATGATTACATGGATTTCAGGGGCGCCGATCGCAAGAGTAACGCCATTCAAAATAACTCCTCCTTCCGCGCGAGCATGTAGATTAGTAATAAAGAATGTCATAATTATTCGGCCGCATACCTGTCTCCTTCTTTCCTCTCAATCACTTTATTCTCAATAAGCATTTTCACGTAATCCGAAAGAAGAATCATACCTTCATCGCGGCCTGTTTTTATAGTATTTGGAATCATCTGAAGTTTATTGTCGCGAATCTGCGTTTTTACGGCGCTTGTGTTGATTAAAAATTCCGCGGCCACAACCCGCCCTCCATCGCATTTTGGGATCAGCCGCTGTGAAATAATGCCGACTAAATTTTGCGCGAGTTGCCCGCGAATCTGATCCTGCTGGGCTCCCGGGAAAACATCAATGATTCTGTTTACGGCCTGATACGTATTGTTCGTGTGAACTGTTGAGAGAACAAGGTGCCCGGTTTCTGCGGCCGAAACAGCAAGAGACATTGTTTCCTGATCCCGCATCTCGCCGACAAGAATAACATCAGGATCCTCGCGAAGAGCGGATCGGAGCGCCTGCGAGAATGATGAGGAATCTTCTCCATCCCCCACTTCCCGCTGTTTAATAAGGCACTGATTATTCTCATGAAGATACTCAATCGGATCTTCAAGCGTAATGATGTGATCAGTTCTTTTTGAATTAATGTGTCCAATCAGCGCCGCAAGCGTTGTTGATTTTCCAGAACCTGTTGGACCAGTTATTAAAATCAATCCATAAGTTTTAGAATTTCCCCATATTGCGGAAGAAGTCCGAGCGATTCAATAGTCGGGATCTCTTCTGGAATCAGGCGCATAGCGACGTTCAGCCCCCGCCGTTCGCGGTAGATGTTCACCCGAAACCGCATTTTTGCGTGCGACAAGGCGATGTCTACCTCGCGCCCTCCAATCGCGCTCGTAAACGTTGATTCCCCAAAAAATTCGCGAATATTCTTCTCCATCATCTCTTTCGTAG
>CAYYGX010000007.1:18454-24671 GCA_964471805.1 uncultured Gammaproteobacteria bacterium
AACCGGCGCGTAACCAACGCCGACATGAATGTCCGAGCACTTATGTTTTCGCCCCTCTTCAATAATATTATGAAAAAAGTTTTCCATAGTTTTTATAATGTTGAAACACAAAACGGAATTTGTGAAAGCACAAGCTCTCCCGCCGTTATTATTAAACTTTTTGCTTCGGTTGCGGTTTAGGTTGCATTTGCGGCGGACCAATCATGATCTGAAATTGCTTGCCCCACGATACGCCGTGCGTGCTTTCATATAATTTCACAAATGGGCTGACATTGAAAAATCCGTTTAGTAAAATATACGCCACAATAAATCGCGGAGCGGATTTTCGGCGACCTCAAGTTTCAAACCAAAATCTGCCAATTTGTCCGGCGTTAATGGCCGTGAATGGACTTTGTGAGTATTGTAATCGGAAAAATACGAAGCGGCTTTTTTGATTTTTCGTCCATTGTTTTTTACGCCCGCAAACATATACTTTTTGAGCCAAGACGAGACCAGCTCTTTGGATAATTTTTCGGAATCTTCGCAAAGCTCAAAAAGATCAAGCGAGTATTTTTCAATCAGTGGAATATAGGCGGGCAAAGTTTCCGGCCCTTCGTCTTTTATAAATTTTTTGGCTTTCGCAAAGCCATTCAAAATTGATTTTGCTGGGACGAAACGGATCATTCCTTCTTTTGTCGGAACGCCAACTTGCGGGTCAATCGGCCCAAGCGTCGCGCTCGGGTGTAAAACAATGCCATTGCCGGACAATGCCAACATTGTGGCGGCGGAATATGCAGAGTGCGGAACCAAAAAATTTACTTCCTCAAATCTATTGCGAAGTATTCCGACAATTCTTTCCGTTGCGTCAGGTCGTCCGCCCGGACTATGTAAAAGCACATCAACGGACTTGCAATCGTCGCCGACTGAATTTATTAAATCGGTAAAGCCGTCCACATCAGGCAAGTCAATTTGATTTGGCGCTCCTTGCGGCACACCTTCTAAAAATTTTGTTGCATAAACTAAAAGCGGACAGCCGCGTAGTATTTCAATTTCGGTATAGCACGCTTTGCGTAATTCAAAAAATTCTGGACCGCTCATCGTGCCTTGTTTGGATTGAAGAAAATTATACCAATCCTGCGCCGTCTTAAATTGTTTGCGCTGTTGTTGAGTAGGTTCCATGTAGATCTAACTTAAAATCTAGCGTGGAGCCGTTGTCGGATTCGAAAATTGCTCTTTTCCCAAACGCAAACTCCGCGCGTTCTATAATGTCGGCGGTTTTTTTGTAGATGCCATAGGCCTTAAACGCGACAGCGTTTTGATCTACAACGCGCTTTGAAGCGACCTTATTGATTATGCTTTTTTGATGAGATTTTTTAGTCATAGGCATAAGTTTATACTCCTATCATACTAATTTATTTTTATTGCGAAAAATAATTGGCGAGCAGTTTTCTATTCAAGTTTTTCTTTGACGACTCTTAATAAAGTTTACCGCCTATGACAGCATCACTACTATCAGGCGAGATCAAAATACATTCTTTGTCGGCGTCAGGAACACCGAGTGTCAATGTTTCGGAATTTAATTTTCCGATTAACTGGTCTTTTGTATACCTGATGACGCGAGCGCTAGAAACCTTTCTACCAACTTCATTACCGAAATCAATAATGAGCTTGTGTGTGGTATATTTTGGGTTTGGTAGTTCTTCAGCTTCAAGGATTTTTCCAACGCGAATATCTAATTTTTGGAAATCATCGTAAGTAGCCATATTCATAGTTTCACATAAATACAAATAGTTTATTATGGATTGGTGCCCTCAGCAGGAATCGAACCTGCATCGCGAGATCCGCAATCTCGAGTTTTATCCATTAAACTATGAGGACAGACGCTTACAATTTTGCAAATCGTCCGATAACTTCGCTCATTGGCTCGTCCTCTTTTTCAAGGTCTTCAAGAAGAAAATCAAGCAGAATTTCGCGAATTTTAACCGGATTTTGATTTTTAAGCGGAATCATGACACGCGGCGCGAGCGATCGCCTGAAAGTAATGTATAATTTTTTTACAGACGGCGGATCATAAATAATCCAAAAACGATCTATATCTTTGTATTGATACTCTCTCCTCCCGATCCGAACGCCTTTTGTGGTGATCAAAAATTTCACCATGTTCGGGTCTGATGTCGCCCGGAGATACACAATCGCGGAAAAAAGAACTATGATCAAGGCAAAAAGATAATTAAACGTGAAAATCGCCCATACAAAAAGCGCGAATCCGAAAACTCCCGCCGCGATATACCATGCAAGGCTTCGTTCATGTTTTTCATATTCTGAAACGCTCCATGAAGCGAGAATTTTACCAAATTTTTGGGGCATAAGCCTAAGTTAAGCTATTTAAGATGCGCATGCACTTTATCAAAATCCTGAAATCATGTAAAGCTAAGCGCAAAAACAAAAAAGGTTTGACATATTGCATTCTGTATGGTTTGATAATTTATTGTTCATTATGAAAATTTCTCGCGCCAAAAAACTCACTTTTGCAGTTCTCGCTATTTTTGCTCTAGGGCTTATAGTGTACGGCGCGCGACAGCAAAAAAAACGCCTTCCTGAATTTATTACAGCCGAAAGGCGGAATGTTTCAGAAGTTGTATCCGCAACAGGAAAAGTAGTCGCCGAAAATTCTGTGTCTTTGGCATTTGAACGCGGCGGAAAAGTGATAGAACATTCGCTCGCAGTGGGAGACAAAGTAAAACGCGGCGATATTTTGGCACAGCTAGACGGACAAGAGTTGTATCAGAAACTTAAAGAACAAGAGGCAAGCCGGCTTTCCGCGCTTGGAGCTGAAGAACAGGCTCTCTCCGCGCTCACGCGGGAAAAAACGCGGCTCTCCGAAATACAGCGCGGAGCTCGCAAGGAGGAAATAGAACTCGCGCAGATAAAATTGCGAGGAGCTAAAGAAGACTTTGAGAACGCAATGCTCTCTTTAAGCGCACTGCAAAATCAGCGTTCAAACGATGAGGCTAAGGCGGCGGAGGAAGAGAAAGACGCGCGAATAAACTTAAAAACAGCGGAAGAAAAAGCAAATATTGATCTTCAAAATCTTTACGATGACACAAATGACATTTCTGCAAACGCATACACTCTCGCAAACGACGCGATCCGGAACCAAATAGATGCCTTGTTTAGCGATGACACTTCTTTGAATCCGCATCTTACATTTGGAACATCGGATACGCAGTTGAGAGCTTCTGTTGAAAATGAACGCGCGAAAGTTGAAATAACCCTTAATGACATGAAGCGGGACCTGCTCATAAACGCCAATGCTGAAGAGACGTCAAAAGAACTTATTCTAAAAATGAAAACGCATCTTTCAGAGATACTCTCATTCTTGCGGGATCTATATCGCGCTACAGATGAAGCGGCAAGCATCTCGGACGCGACGATTCTTTTGTATCAAACAAGCGTGAATACCGGAACGACAAATATCAATACCGCTATTGCAAATAATAACAATCATGCCCAGGCAATCTCTCTTCAAAAAGCTCTTAACTCTCAAGCGATTACAACAGCGCAAACTCGCCTGAACAGCGCGATTACCTCGCAAAAAACCACTTCTGCCGGGTATGATTCCAAGATTGCGGCTGGAGAAGGAAGTCTTAATAACGCAAAAATCAAAGTTGAAACCGCAAGTGAAGAACTGCGGTTAAAGGAAGCTGGCGCAACTGCTGAAGAAATACAATCGCAAATGGCGCGAGTAAAGGAGCAGGAGGCAGCGGTTTCCTCGGCGCGCGCGCGAACGCTATCCGAAGACGCCTCTATCGCGGGAGCTAGGGCAGAACTTCAAAAAATGACTCTTATTTCGCCGCTTGAGGGCATTATCACATCTGACGCCATTGAAATCGGGGAAATCGCCTATCCAAATACGCCGCTTATCACAATTATCGGCAATACTCCATACCAAATTGAAGTGTTCATTCCGGAAATTGACATTGCAAAACTTGAGCTCGGAGACGCGTCAGAAATCACGCTTGACGCTTATGGAGACGATCTTAAATTCAGCGCTAAAATTATTATGATTGAACCTGCGGAAACACTGATTGAAGGCGTTGCAACATACAAAACAAAACTTGCTTTTGGAAACTCGGACGAGCGCGTTAAGCCGGGGATGACCGCAAACATTGAAATAGTTACAAACAAACGCGAGAACGTTATTGCAATTCCGGCGCGGCTCGTCATCAGTGAAAATACAGATAGATACGTTAAAATCGCGGATCAAAGCGGCGCAATTATAAAGCGCGATGTTGTTATAGGGCTCCGTGGATCAGACGGATATGTGGAAATTAGAGAGGGACTGCAAGAGGGCGAACGAGTTGTAATTATGAATGAGTAAAACTATGCTCATCTCTTGCTCTAATATCACAAAAATCTATCGCACTGATTCTATTGAAACACCGGCGTTAAAAGGTGTTTCATTTTTGATTGAAAAAGGAGAATTTATCGCGATTATTGGGCCATCCGGAAGCGGAAAATCAACGCTTCTCCATATTCTGGGATTTTTGGATCGCGAGACAAGCGGCGAGTATAAATTTGACGGACGATCTATCGGCTCATACAGCGAAGACGAAGCGGCGCGGATGAGAAACGATAAAATGGGATTTGTGTTTCAGGCATTTAATCTTCTTCCAAAAACAAATGTCTTAAATAATATAATGCTCCCGCTTTTTTACTCGCAATCTCCGGAACGAGAGTGGGAAAATCGCGCAAAATCTGCGATCTTGGCAGTTGGACTTCAGCATCGGTCCGCTCACGAACCGTCTCAATTGTCCGGCGGAGAAAAACAACGAGCGGCAATCGCAAGAGCTCTCATCAATAACCCGGAGGTAATTTTTGCAGATGAGCCGACCGGCAACTTGGATACAAAATCAGGCGAGATTATTATGAATATTCTCTCTAGGCTCAATAAAGAACAGGGGCACACGATCATTCTCATCACGCATGAAAGGGATATTGCCTCATACGCGCGGCGTATTATCACTATGAAAGACGGGTGCATTAAATCAGATAATCTGCAATGACAATAAAACACTCATTTCAAACCGCGTTCACGGCGCTCCGCACAAACCGCCTCCGTTCTATTCTCACTATTTTGGGAATTGTGATCGGCATAACAGCGATTATCCTTATAATGTCAATCGGGCGCGGCGCAAACAAACTCATTCTTTCGCAAGTACAGGGGCTTGGATCGCGCACTATTTTTATTGTTCCGGGAAAAGACGCGCAAGGGCCCGGCATGTCAGCTCTTTTTGTTGATTCACTGAAAGAACGCGAACTTTCAGCAATTATGAACAAAACAAATGTTCCGACTCTTCTTGACGCGACGCCGATTGTGAGCGTCCCGGGAGTGATTTCATACCGCGGCGACACTTTTCAGGCAACAACAATTGGGGCATCTCCTTTACTTCTTGAAATTCTTGATATTTATCCTGCAAGCGGAGCGCCATTTTCTGATTACGATATCCGCCAGAAAACAAATGTCGCGCTGATCGGACATAATGTTCAAGAAACATTATTTGGCGCATCGCCGGCGATAAATCAAAAAATTATCATTCATGGAAAATCGTTCCGAGTCATCGGAATTTTTCCGGAAAAAGGACGCGTGGGGCTTTTGAATGTGGATGATCTTGCGCTAATTCCGTATACGACAGCGCAAAAATATCTTGTGGGGAAAAAATATTATGACCAAATTTTTGCCCGCGCCGTAAGCGAAAACGCGGTTCTGCGCACAAAACGCGATATTGAACTCACGCTTCGCGAACTTCACGAGATCACAGACGAGGACAAAGACGATTTCCATATTCATACGCAAGCGGATATTGCGGAGCGCGTATCTATAATAACCGGCGTAATGACGGCTCTTCTGCTTTCAGTTGCCGCGATTTCGCTTATCGTAGGCGGAATCGGAATTATGAACATTATGCTTGTTTCAGTAACAGAACGCACGCGCGAGATCGGCCTCCGAAAGGCGCTCGGCGCAACGAACAGCGATATCAGACGGCAATTTTTGATTGAAGCGATAGGGCTCACGCTATTGGGCGGCATTGTTGGAATTATATTTGGCGCGCTATTTTCCGCCGCCGTCGCGGTCGCGGTTACAAAAGTTCTAAAAATAGAGTGGCAGTTTTCACTCCCGCTTTCCGCCGCGCTTGTCGGAATTATAGTATCAACAGTCATCGGAGTTGTTTTTGGC
>CAYYGX010000007.1:24718-25362 GCA_964471805.1 uncultured Gammaproteobacteria bacterium
TAAAAAAAATCCGATTGAGGCGCTTCGGTATGAATAGTTGCGTTATTTACGTAATTTTTGTATCTTTGGTTAAAACAACACTCGTAATTACACATTTGGAGAGGTGGCTGAGCGGTCGAAAGCAACGCACTGCTAATGCGTTAAGGGGGCAACTCCTTCCAGGGTTCGAATCCCTGCCTCTCCGCCAATTTGTACTTTCAGAAAAATCGTAAGAGGTTGCCAAATCGTTAGATGTTTCTGTTGATGATTTAATAGAGTAATTATGCCAATTTTTAATGATTTAAATTTAGATCAATGGAAAGAATCGGAAATTTTGACTGATAGTCTTTGGATTATTCCCGAAAGAGACAAAACAGGAAAACATAACGGCTTTTACCACGGAAATTTTATTCCGCAAATTCCACACCAATTTATTTTGAGATATACAAAAAAAAATGAAATTGTTTTTGATCCATTTTTAGGAAGTGGAACAACTGTTTATGAAGCGGAAAGTTTAAACAGAAATTTTATTGGCATAGATATTCAAAAAAAGCTTGTTGATTATGTCAGTAAAAATGTTGAGCCAAAAAACAATTTTTCTGATTTGATTGTTGGCGATAGCACAAAAATTGAAACTTTTGAAAAAGTAAAAGAAGTTTTAAAAA
>CAYYGX010000008.1:0-20855 GCA_964471805.1 uncultured Gammaproteobacteria bacterium
GCTTCGCTCCCTTTGGTCGCTCGCAATGACAATTTTAAGTCATTTCGTAATTCAATGATTATAACGATTTAATACACCTCGTGCATACCATCACTCTTCGTCCGTCCACACGGCGGTTTTGCAGATTAGCGCCTATGCGCCGCTTGGTTTTTTTCTTTGAGTGTGGTACGTTGTTTCCAACAGTGTTAGTTTTGTCGCAAAAATGGCAATGTGTCATATCTTTGAGGTAGAGATGTAAAACTTAAACTATCACATATTTTTTCTTTGAGCAAGTATGGAAACAAGCATAGCAATCATAGTCCAGATTTTTATTATTCTTTATTCCATTATTCTTCATGAAGTGGCGCATGGCGCTGTTGCGGAACGTCTTGGCGATGACACTGCAAAACACGCAGGCCGCCTTACCTTAAATCCGATTCCTCATATTGATCCAATCGGAACGATTTTATTGCCGCTCATAACCTTTTTTGGAGCCGGCGCGATTTTCGGCTGGGCGCGCCCGGTGCCGTACAATCCTATGCGGCTTCGCGGGAGATATGGCGAGCTTAAAGTCGCTCTTGCAGGACCTTTTACCAATTTCGCGATTGCCTTTTTTTTCGGGGCGCTAATTCGTTTTCACAGCGCGGCAATGTTCCAGCTCTCGCCATTTACTATTGAATTTTTAGTGTTTGGCGTTAGTATCAATGTTTTTCTAGCGCTTTTTAATCTTATCCCCATTCCTCCGCTTGACGGATCAAAAGTTCTTTTTTTATTGATTGATAAAAGAAATTACGCGCTACGAGCGTTTTTGGAGCAGTATGGATTGATCCTTTTAATCGCCTTTCTTTTTTTCGGTTCCGCGGTTTTGCATCCGTTGGCGGTATTTTTCACGCGCGCGCTTATAGGAGGATAGAGCGTCAAATAGCCGAACACTTGACTGAACCGAAACATTTGTTATGATTGAAGCCAATTTTTAACGATATGCCTGAAGCTCACGCGTTTGCTACAACTTTTTTGTGGATTGCAGTTATCCTTATTATTGCAAAGGTATCCAGTTTTATAGAACGGATTGGCCAACCGCCAGTGTTGGGAGAGCTCCTTGCCGGGGTTTTGATAGGCAACCTTGCGCTTTTGGGCATCAATATCTTTGAGCCAATTAAAGATGATTCCATCATTGCCTTTCTTGCGGAACTCGGAGTAGTTATTCTCCTTTTCCAAATCGGTTTGGAATCAAACATTCAGAAAATGCGCGCTGTGGGGATGCGCGCGTTTTTAGTTGCGATAGTAGGGGTTATAGTGCCTTTTGTTTTAGGAACTTATGTAGCAGGTCCTCTTCTTCTCCCGGGCTTAAACTTTAACGCATATCTATTTTTAGGAGCAACGCTTACAGCAACTTCTGTTGGAATCACCGCTCGCGTATTTCGGGATTTAGGCAAACTTCAAACAAAAGAAGCGCAAATAGTGCTTGGCGCGGCTGTGATTGACGATGTGCTAGGGCTTATTATTCTTGGAGTTGTTTCCGCAATGGTTACGCTTGGAGTTGTTGGAGTCGCGTCAATCGGGTGGATCATAGCAAAGGCAGTTCTTTTTTTAGCTGGCGCCATTGTGTTAGGACAGATCGTCGCTCCGCATTTAGGAAAAGGATTAGCAAGGATCCACACCGGATTAGGTATGAAATTCACGCTCGCGATTTCATTTGGGTTGATTCTTGCCTACTTGTCAGAAAAGATAGGGCTTGCTCCGATTGTCGGCGCTTTTGCCGCAGGGCTTGTGTTGGACCCTGTTCATTTTAGATATTTCAAGGATCCAGTTATTGTGCAAGATATTAAAAAAGGAATTGCAGATGCGGATCAAGCAGTCAAAGAACGAATTCTAAATATAGTTGAGCCTCATACGCATCGTCATGTTGAAGATTTAGTTGAACCGCTCGGGCATTTTTTAGTTCCTATCTTTTTTGTTGTAACCGGGCTGAACGTGCGGTTGGAAACGCTTTTCAATCTTCAAATACTCCTAGTGGCGCTTGGAATTACAGCTGTCGCATTCATCGGGAAGATTCTTTCAGGGCTTGTCTCCGGACGAGTCAGAAAAATAATTGTCGGCTTTGGTATGATTCCACGCGGTGAAGTTGGTCTTATTTTTGCCGTAATGGGGCGCGCGCTCGGCGTTGTTTCAGAGCAAACTTTTTCTATTATTGTGATTATGGTTATCTTGAGCACCCTTTTCACTCCGCCGATTTTAACGTTTCTCTTGAAGCGCCAAGAGACATCTCCAGTGTAATATGTTTTCCATCTCCATTATAGCCGAAGAAGTATTTGCGACTCCGTTTTTTCCGGTAAATAATTCGCTTCTCACAATGTGGATAGGCATGATTGCGATTGCCTTTGTGGCAGTTCATTCCGCAAGGAACGCCAGAATCTCGCCAAAAAGTTTACAGATCGTCCTTGAGGCCGTGTATGAATTTTTCCTGAACCTATGCGAGAGCGTGCTTGGAAGCAAGAAACTGGCGGAAAAAGCGCTACCTTTTATCGCGACTATTTTTATTTTCGTGCTTGTCGGGAATATCGCTTCTGTGATCCCGGGAGTTGGAAGCATCGGATTTTTTGGGCAAGAAGATAAATTTATTCCCCTGTTTCGTCCCGGTTCAGCGGACTTAAATACAACTCTTGCGCTCTCGCTTATTTCTGTTATCATAATTCAGATTGTAGGGTTTAGAACGCTTGGCGTTGGATACCTGAAAAAATTTTTTAACTTCTCAAACCCGATGAATTTTTTTGTGGGAATTTTGGAGCTCATTTCGGAATTTGCAAAGATCATTTCATTTTCTTTCAGGTTGTTCGGAAACATTTTTGCCGGCGAAGTGCTTTTAACAGTTATGCTAATGCTCGTTCCTTATTTTGCGCCTTTGCCGTTTTACGGATTGGAGATATTTGTCGCTCTCGTACAGGCCTTTGTGTTTGCGATGTTAACATTAGTGTTTATTAAAATTGCGATTGCATCTGATGCTCATGAGGGCGATTCTCATGCGCATGGAGCGGCGCATTAATTTTATTCTATGGAAGAACTTAAACTTATCGCCATGGCGGCGGCGGTTGGGCTTGGGGCGATAGGGCCCGGTATTGGGATGGGTATTTTGGTCGGCAAAGCGCTTGAGGCGATCGGGCGAAACCCGGAAGTAACGCCAAAGATTCAGACAAATATGATGCTCGGAATCGCGTTTACCGAGGCGCTTATGATTTTTGCGCTTGTCATCGCGTTGATTATAGGGTTTGTTTTATAGTATGGATCAATTGCTCAAAAGTTTCGGCATTGAATGGAAGATACTTATTTGGCAGGTGATTAATTTTGTAGTTGTCTTTTTTATTTTATCCCGTTTTTTGTATAAACCGCTCAAAAAAGCGATTCATGATCGGGAGAAAAAAATATCCGCGAGTTTGCATACAGCGGATCAATTGAAAAAAAAATCAAAAGAGATGGAAGACGAGTTTAATCAGAAGATGGCGGATCAGCGAAAAGAGATTGAAGATATGCACGGAAAAGCCCGCGCGGCAAACGAAAAGTTGAAGGCAGAGTTGCGCTCACAGGCTGAAGAAGAATCAAAGCGCATGATTACAGAGGCCAAAACTCGCGCTGAAGAAGAGAAAAGAGAGATTATGATTTCTCTGGAAAGCGAAGTGAAGAAATTGGCGATTGCGCTTGCGGGAAAGATTTTAGAAAAAGAGATTGACGGGGAAAAAGAGAAGGAGTTAATGAAAGAAGCGATTGAAGCGTTGAAGAAAAGTGAGTAGAGTATATCTCAAAATTTTCCAGACTGTCCGAAAATTCGTTTTTTGTCATTGCGAGCGAAGCGAAGCAATCTAATTTTATGGCTTAAACAAGAGATTGCTTCGCCCCGTAAATTTACAGGGCTCGCAATGACAAAAGACATTATTCCACAGTCTTAAATTAGACATTTCCCTTATGCCCTCTATCAATGATTATCTTCAAGCTCTGCGCGATGCCGTTTCAGAAGAACGGTATTCGCTTGCGTTAGCGCAGATTCAGATGGCGCGTCAAGAGTTGAATGAGAGCCGCGCGCGCGAACTGGAATTTGCTGGCGATTCAGAAAAGCGGATAATACTTTTGAACAAGTGGTTTGGAGATTTTTTAACGCGCGAGGTAAAAAATACGCTCGCGCTTTTGGCAGAAGAGCGCAAGCTCGCGGGACTTGATGAAATAGGCGGCGAAAAAGAGAGCGAGGCGGTAATTATTACAACCGCGCGGCCGTTAACACAGACATTAAAGGAGTGGTTTGTGAAAGAACTGAAATCAGTTTTTCCTAGCTCGCGCGCGAGTTTCAAAACAGATCAGGCGCTCATTGGCGGAGTGAAACTACGGGCCGGGGATAGGGAGGTTGATGCTAGTTTGAAAGCTCGGTTAGAGAATATAATGTTGTAATTTTTAATAAAATGTCAAATGATCACTCTGGCGTTACAAACGCGCAATCTCTTATAAATCGTCTTAAAGATCAGATCCAAAATCTCCCCAAAGAATCGCAAGTGAGGAAAGTCGGAGAGGTTTTGCAGGTCGCAGACGGCGTCGCGCTTATTTCCGGATTATCTGGGGCGATGATGGGGGAGATGCTTTTTTTCCCATCGCAGGGCATCTATGGGTTGGCGCTTAACTTGACTAAGAACAATGTTGGCTCTGTTATTTTAGGCGAGTGGGAGAAGTTGCGGGAAGGAGACATAGTAGAGTCAACCGGCAAGGTTTTAGAGATACCTGTCGGGGACGGACTTATCGGGCGCGTGGTTGATCCGCTTGGGAGCCCGCTTGATGGAAAAGGCCAAGTTTTAGGCAGTGAGATGTCTTTAGTTGAAAAAATCGCGCCTGGAGTCATTACCCGCGAGGGCGTGCATGAGCCTGTGCAAACCGGCATTAAAGCCATTGACGCAATGATTCCGATCGGCCGCGGCCAGAGAGAACTCATTATAGGCGATCGCGGCACAGGCAAAACTTCCCTTGCGATTGACACGATCTTGAATCAAAAAGGGCAAGACCTTATTTGCATTTATGTCGCGATCGGTCAGAAGGAATCAAAAACAGCAAAGATCGTTGCGAAACTCAAAGAGCGCGGCGCAATGGACTACACGATTGTCCTTTCTGCTGGCGCCTCGGACCCGGTGGCGTTTGTGTATCTTGCTCCGTACGCCGGGTGCGCAATGGGCGAGTATTTCCGGGATAAGGGATATGACGCGCTTATTATTTACGACGACCTTTCCAAGCACGCGGTTGCATATCGGCAGATGTCGCTCGTCTTGCGCCGTCCGCCCGGACGCGAGGCGTATCCCGGTGATGTTTTCTATCTTCACTCTCGGCTTTTGGAGCGAGCCGCGAAATTGAGTAAAGATCACGGTGGGGGATCCCTCACAGCGCTTCCTATTATTGAAACCCAAGCCGGCGACATCTCCGCATATATTCCGACAAACGTTATTTCCATAACTGATGGGCAGATTTACTTGGAATCAGATTTATTTTACTCCGGCGTGCGGCCGGCATTGAATGTGGGGCTTTCTGTGTCGCGCGTTGGAAGCGCCGCGCAGACGAAGGCAATGAAAGCTGTGGCAAAGAAACTGCGGCTTGAACTGGCGCAGTTTAGGGAACTCGCGGCATTTGCGCAATTCGGGAGCGATCTTGATTCAGGAACTCGCGCGCAGATTGAACGAGGGAAGCGGCTTACGGAAATTTTGAAACAGACAAACTATGAGCCGCTTTCTTTGGCAGAGGAAGTGATCGCCATTTATATCGCGACTGCAGGGATTTTGGACGATGTTCCGGCCGAGCGCGTCAAAAAATTTGAAGAAAGTTTCCGTTTATTTATAGACGCCGAAGCCAGGGGTCTTGTGGACGAAATTAATAAGACGAAAGATTTTACAGAAGTCACGCAAACACGGGTAAAAAAACTGGCAGAGGAATTTAAGAATGGGTTTTGACTTTACAAGTCTATGCAAAACACCCGCGACATCAAACGCCGCATAAAATCAGTCGGCAATATAAAACAGATCACGCGCGCAATGCAACTTGTCGCAACTTCAAAGATGAAGCGGGCGCAGAAGCGATCTGCTGATTCTGACGCATACGCCTACGGCGCGCTTGAGATTCTGGAACATCTAACAAAAAACGCTGAAGGAATTCGTGAACACCCCTTTTGGCGCGAACAGCGATCAGAGAAGGTTGCGCTTATTGTCATTACGAGCGACCGGGGATTTTGCGGCGGGTTTAATGTAACACTTATTGGCTCTATTTTGGGGTTTATAAAAGAAGCGCGCGGCCTCGGACAAGAAATTTTTGCTGTAACGATCGGAAAAAAGGGCCGCGTATTTATGCAAAGAATCGGCATTCCGATTATCGCTGATTTTACGCTCGGAGATTATTTCACTATTGCCGACATCGGCCCAATCGCCAAAATTGCCACAGAGGATTTTGTCCGCGGGGAATATAAAAGCGTTTTTATGGCATTTAATCAGTTTATTAACACACTTGTTCAGCGCCCGGTAATACGACAAGTGCTACCGCTTGATGTGGCGATGTTCAAAGCAATCGCCGAGATTGATCAAAAAGCCGAAGCATTTTTCTTTCAGGAAGAATCGCGCGGATCAAAATACATTTTTGAGCCAAATCCGAGTGAAGTGTTTGCGACTCTTGTTCCGCACTTACTTGAAGTTGAAATATACAAGGCGCTTCTGGAGTCCGGCGCTTCAGAGCATTCGGCGCGGATGGTTGCAATGAAAAACTCAACTGATAAAGCCGGAGAGTTGATTGACGAGTTGCGTTTAGTCTACAATCAGGCGCGCCAGGCTGGAATCACCAAAGAAATTGCCGAGATATCCTCGGGAGCGATGGCGACAAAATAGCTGTTAATTTTTAAGTTAATGTTTCAATACGTGAATCCGAAAACTATGATCTTGTCATTGCGAGCGAAGCGAAGCAATCTTTTATCTAAGCCAAATATAGATTGCTTCGTCGCTTCGCTCCTCGCAATGACAGTGGCTTAAAAGGGGGTTTTCGGATTCACGTTTCAATAGCTTATGAATACGGGAATCATCACACAAATTATCGGTCCAGTTGTGGACGTGTATTTTTCGGAAGGAAATGTTCCTCCGATTTATACAGCGCTCACTGTTAAAAATGCAAACGGCGCTGTTATTACATTAGAGATTGAACAGCATATTTCAGGAAACGAAGTTCGCGCTGTTGCGCTTACGGGAACAGACGGGCTCGCGCGCGGAGCGGAAGTGTTGAACACTGGAGCGTTTATTTCTGTTCCTGTCGGAGAAGCTACGTTAGGGAGGCTTTTTAATGTGATCGGCGAGCCGATTGACGGCAAGGGAGCGGTTGCCTCACAGACTCGTTCCCCAATCCACAGAAGTCCTCCGGAGTTCAAGGAGCAGTCAACAAAAGCTGAAATTTTTGAAACTGGAATCAAGGTCATTGATTTAATCGCGCCGTTTATTAAAGGAGGAAAGGTGGGGCTTTTTGGCGGCGCCGGCGTTGGAAAAACCGTTCTTATTCAGGAGTTGATCAGAAATATCGCGGCAGAGCACGGGGGTTATTCTGTATTTTGCGGCGTTGGAGAACGCACGCGCGAGGGGAATGACTTATATCATGAAATGATAGAGTCCGGAGTTATTGATAAAACCGTGATGGTTTTCGGGCAGATGAACGAGCCGCCCGGAGCGCGTCTTCGCGTTGGATTGACAGGGCTTACGATGGCCGAGCATTTCCGCGATTGTTTGGGGCGCGATATGTTGGTGTTTATTGATAACATTTTTCGTTTCACGCAGGCCGGAAGCGAAGTGTCCGCGCTTCTCGGGCGCATTCCGTCCGCTGTCGGATATCAGCCCACCCTCGCGCAAGAGATGGGCGTTTTGCAGGAACGCATCACATCAACAAGTAAAGGATCAATTACTTCAGTGCAGGCAGTATATGTTCCGGCTGATGATTTGACTGATCCCGCTCCGGCAACGACTTTCTCGCATCTTGATTCCACTGTCGTCTTGTCGCGTCAGCTCGCGGAACTCGGTATTTATCCGGCTGTTGATCCCTTGGATTCAACATCAACAGTTTTGGAGCCTGGAGTTGTGGGTGAGGAGCATTATTATGTGGCGCGCGAGGTTCAGCGTATTTTACAAAGATATAAAGATTTGCAGGACGTCATCGCGATTTTGGGAATGGATGAACTTTCAGATGAGGATAAACTGCTCGTTGCGCGCGCGCGCAAAATTCAAAAATTTCTTTCACAGCCGTTTTTTGTCGCAGAAATTTTTACCGGAAGCGCGGGCAAGTACGTGCCGCTATCCCAAACTATTTTGAGCTTTAAGGAAATTTTAGAAGGAAAATTGGACGAGATCCCGGAAAGCGCGTTTTATATGGCCGGTGATATTGAGGAGGTTAAACTCAAAACGCAAAACTCATAAGTTTTGAATTTTTATCATGTTCCATCTCCGCATCACAACTTTAGAAAGAGTGGTTTTTGATGAAAAAATAGAATCAGTCACGCTTCCAGGAGTTACCGGCGAGTTTACAGTTTTAAGCGGGCATATTCCGTTTATTACTTCTTTGAAACTTGGAGAAATCACGGCGCGAAACAAAGCAGGCGAATTTTTTATGGCCGTGTCTAGCGGAATGGCAGAGGTTAGCGGTAAGCGCGTTTTAGTTCTCGCGAATCAGGCAGAGCTGGCTGAAGAGATTGATGAACGGTTGGCGGAAGAGGCGCGCAAGCGCGCGGAGGCGCTTATGGCGGAAAAGCGGGGGAGCGGCGAGGCATTTGCCGCGGCGGAAGCGGAGTTACAGCAGTCATTGTTGAGATTAAAGATTGTAAAAAAACATAGAAGCAGAAAATTTCCAGCGTCTTCTTAAAATTAATATGTTGAGACTGTAAACTAATATTTTTTGTCATTGCGAGCGAAGCGAAGCAATCCCTAAAGTTAAGCCACAATTCAGATTGCTTCGTTGGCTAAAGCCTCCTCGCAATGACAAATTAAGCTATTTTTCTACAGTCACATGTTAGTATGCACCAAATTTCCGCGATAATTTTTACTTGCATTGATTGGCGTTTACATCCGCGCGTAGAGGAGTTGTTGAGGGATAAGTATGGCAGTTTTGATTTATGCGCGACTGCCGGATCAGTGAAGGGTTTCACGGACCAAAAAATCAGAGCATATCTTTTAGAACAGATAGAGATATCAAAACAACTGCACAATATCAAAAAAGCTGTGTTTACAATACACCGCGATTGCGGAGCATACGGAGGAAGCGCCGCGTTTACTGATCCGCATGAAGAGGTTGTTCATCATACATCCACACTGCGAGAAATAAAAAGTATTGTCAAAGAACGTTTTCTTAGTTTGAAGGTTGAGTTATATTTTATTGATCTTACTTTGCGCAGGATGAGGTGGGTACCGACATTGCGACTGGTGAAGTGATTTTGACAGAGCATTTTTTTTGTGATAACGTAGTTTGCGTGTTAACTATCACATTAGTTTTGAATTTTGACATTTGAGTTTTGAATTTTATATATATGCCAACTATAAATCAGCTAATGAGAAAAGGACGCAAACCAAAAAAATGGAAGTCAAAGGCGCCGGCAATGGGTAGTGTTTTTAATCCGAAAACTAGAGAAAGACGGCAAGTTGCTTCATCGTTTAAGCGAGGCGTGTGCACAAAAGTAACGACTATGACTCCGAAAAAACCAAACTCGGCGCTTCGCAAAATCGCTCGCGTACGATTGTCAAACGGACATGAAGTAACGGCGTATATCCCTGGAGTCGGCCATAATCTGCAGGAACACTCCATTGTTATGATTCGCGGCGGGCGCGTGAAAGATCTTCCGGGAGTTAGGTATCATATTGTGCGTGGCGTTTATGACGCTAAGGGCGTTGATGGCAGAAAAAGAGGGCGATCTTTGTATGGCGCAAAAAAAGCGTAACCAGTAATTTTGTTATATGCGCGGGAAAAAACTTAAAAAACGAGAGACATTGCCGGATCCGAAATTTCAGAGTTTGACGATCGCAAAGTTTATTAACACTGTGATGCGGCGAGGCAAAAAGCAGACGGCCCAAAAAATCGTATATGATTGTTTTGATCTGATACGACTGGAAACGGGCGAAGATCCGCTCGGGCTTTTCAATAAGTCGCTCAAAAATATTATGCCGGACGTTGAGGTCCGCTCGCGGCGCGTTGGAGGAGCTAATTATCAGATTCCCTATCAAGTTAAAGGCGATCGGCGTTTGTCGCTTGGGCTTCGCTGGCTCATTGCCGCGGCTCATGCGCGCAAGGGCAAAAATATGGAACATCGTTTGAAAGATGAACTTTTGGAGGCGGCAAAAAATGAAGGCGGAGCCATGAAGTTTAAGATGAATGTTGAGCGGATGGCGGAAGCAAACCGCGCTTTCGCCCATTTTGCGAGATAGTATGCCCCGCGAATATCTTTTAGAAAAAACCCGCAACATCGGCATCATAGCGCACATTGATGCCGGAAAAACAACCGTTACCGAACGGGTTCTTTTTTATACAGGGAAAAAACATAAACTCGGCGAGGTTCATGAAGGAGAGGCCGAGATGGACTGGATGGCGCAGGAGCGCGAGCGCGGCATCACGATTACCGCGGCCGCAACCACATGTTTTTGGAAAGGACCGGGCGAAGGCGATTGCCGCATCAATATTATTGACACGCCTGGGCACGTTGATTTTACTGTTGAGGTTGAACGGTCACTTCGCGTTTTGGACGGAGCTGTTGTGGTTTTTGACGGAGTTGCCGGAGTTGAGCCGCAGTCCGAAACAGTGTGGCGACAGGGAGATAAATACCGCGTTCCGCGCGTCTGTTTCATCAATAAGCTAGACCGCATGGGCGCGGATTTCTATAAATGCGTCTCGGCAATTCACGAACGATTAAGCAAGGACGCCTATCCTGTACAAGTTCCGATCGGAATTGAATCCAGTTTCAAAGGTATTGTTGATCTTTTAACAATGAAAGCGATCATTTATAAAGACGATCTTGGCAAAGATGTCGCTGAAGAAGAAATTGCATCTGATATGCTCCCGGAAGTTAAAAAATATCGTCAGAAACTTATTGAAAAAATCGTTGAAGAAGACGAAGCGCAGATGGAGAAATATCTCGCAGGCAAGGAACTCGCGCTCACCACGCTCCGCGCGCTTCTTCGGAAAGCTGTTATTCGTTATCATGTGATTCCGATTTTGTGCGGGAGCGCGCTCAAAAATAAGGGAGTGCAAAGAATGCTGGACGCAGTATGCGATTATCTTCCCTCCCCGCTTGATCTTCGGCCACAGGAGGGGTATCGTCCAGTTGATCTAAACCAAAACAGCGAGCCGAAAGAAGGCGCGACTAAAATAACCCGCGACGTGTCCGACAGCGCTCCATTTTCTGCCCTTGCATTTAAGATCGCGTCCGATCCATATGTGGGAACGCTTACCTTTTTTCGCGTGTACTCCGGCGTTCTGCGCGCTGGTTCTTATGTTCTGAATTCCCGTTCCGGTAAAAGGGAGCGCATTGGGCGCATCGTGCGTTTGCACGCGAATTCGCGCGAGGATGTGGAAGAGGTGTATACAGGAGACATAGCCGCCGCTGTTGGATTGAAATACACGACAACCGGCGATACGCTATCTGATGAAACTAACCCGATCGTTTTGGAGAGAATTATTTTTGCCGAGCCGGTTATCTCGGTTGCAATTGAACCAAAAACAAAAGCGGATCAGGAAAAAATGGGGTTTGCTCTAAAGAAGCTAGGGGAGGAGGATCCGACCTTCCGAATGAAGACTGATCACGAGACACTGCAGACTATTATTTCCGGAATGGGAGAGTTGCACTTAGAAATTATCGTTGATCGCATGAAGCGCGAATTTAATGTGGAAGCAAATGTCGGAAAACCTCAAGTTGCGTATAAAGAAACGATTACAAACATTGCCGAGGCCGAAGGAAAATACATTCGCCAGTCCGGGGGCCGCGGACAGTACGGGCATGTGTATCTTCGCGTTGAACCAAGAGAACGAGGAGAAGGTTTTGAGTTTAAGAATGAGATTCGCGGCGGCGTTATTCCAAATGAATATATTCCGGCAATTGAGAAGGGAGTGAAAGAGTCGCTTGAAAATGGCGTTGTCGCAGAGTATCCTATGATTGATGTTTTAGCGGCTGTGTATGATGGTTCATTTCACGAGGTTGATTCATCGGAAGCCGCCTTTAAGATCGCGGGCTCAATGGCTCTTAAGGAGGCGGCAAAACGCGCAAATCCGATTTTGCTTGAACCGATTATGAAAGTTGAAGTGATTTGCCCGGAAGAATATATGGGGGACGTGATCGGGGACTTGAGCGCGAAACGCGGCGCTATCAAACAGATGTCTGATAGGGTGCAGTTGAAAGTGATAGACGCCGAAGTTCCGCTTGCCGAGATGTTTGGCTATTCCACAACACTCCGTTCAATTACGCAAGGACGCGGATCTTACACAATGGAGTTTCATCGCTATTCTGCGGTGCCCTCGCATATTGTGGAGCAGATTAAAGCAGGAACTAGGAAATGAATTTCAAGAATCAAATATCCAGTCTGAAATTTTTAGTCCTCTCTTGACAAAAAATTAGAATATCGTATATTGTTGTTAACTTATGATTATACAGAAAAGCAATTTCATTTTTTATTTCTATTTTTTTAGCCGACCATAGAATCGGATTGTTTTTCTTCTTTGTAGAGAATTAGTCAGATTACAAAAACAAACCGATCCCAAAAGGTCGGTTAATTTATTTCTATGAACAAAGAATGCGCTATTATTGCGGGTCCGTGTTCAGTGGATGAGAATAACATAAGCGAGTTGTACGAAATCGCGAACATTACCGTCAAGAATCAAAAAGGTAAAATAGAGAAGGCGATTTTTGGCGCGCGCGTTGTTGGGTTGAAATCGCGGACAGCGTTTCGTGAAAGTGGAATTGGCATGGGCATTGATTATCTCGCGGTTATGAAAAATGTGAATATCCTCATGAATGGCGGAAGTTCATGTGAGTTTGAAATTCCTCCAAGCGTTTTAATTGCGCAAAACTTTGTTAAAGATACAGGAATGCTCGTTGCGTCCGAAATTATGATGCCTATGGCGCAACTTCCAATCTATGAGACGATGATTTTAAAAGGGAAATTTATGCCGTGGAATCCAGCTGTAAATCAGTTGGGCTGGCCGCTTATGGAAATCGCAAAGTACGCGCGGCGGAACGATTGGTATCTTGGAATCAAAAATGGAATATGGCTTGGAGAGCAGATTTCGCGAGCCGATGCGGAGGATTTTTATGGCATGACAACAATGGAACAAAAGTGGGAGGGACTAGTGGAATATGCCGGAAGCGAGATGCGCGGAAAGATTATTCTTATTCATCGCGGCGTTGATGTTTCAGAAAAAGGCGATCATAGGAATATACCTATACACCATCTTGCCAAGCGAGTTAAACAGAAAACGGGAGCAACACTGTATTTTGACCCGAGCCATGCTTATGGCCCAAAGATGAAAGAGCATATCGTGCCTGAAGTATTAAAGGCGATGAATTTGCGGGCGCTTGACAGTTCGTATTTGTATGACGGTATCCTTATTGAGGTCGGAACGTCTAAAACAGATACTGGACAGCATATTACTTTGGACGAATTGAAGAAGATGGTTTCCGCGCTTTCGATGTTTCGGAATCTCGCTTCTCCTAAATGACATTTAAGATATCTTGAATTACGAAATGCATTTTTTTTGTCATTGCGAGGAGCAACAGCGACGAAGCAATCTCTTGTCTTAACCATAGATTGAGATTGCTTCCCTTCGGTCGCTCGCAATG
This sequence comes from uncultured Gammaproteobacteria bacterium, assembly GCA_964471805.1. Classification (GTDB taxonomy): domain Bacteria; phylum Patescibacteriota; class Patescibacteriia; order UBA9629; family UBA9629; genus UBA9645. The sequence continues at coordinate 13,829 of CAYYGX010000008.1, forward strand.
ACAATTTTTGGCATTTCGTAATTCAAGGTAAGATATTATGGAACGTATCATAGTCGCTATTTTCCAACCGATAATACAGTATCCTATTTTTATAGGCCATGATCTTATCGGAAAAATCGGCGATTTTATTGATGCGGCAAAGTGGTCGTCTATCGGAGTTGTTACAGATAAAATTATAGCCGCAAAGTGGCTGTCAAAACTTCAAACAGGGCTTGGGCGTGAAATAGTGGAGATTATTGTCTCCTCTGGCGAGAGCGCAAAAACCGTTGAATCGGTTTCCAAGATATGGCAAGAGCTGATCGCAAAACGGTTTGATCGCCATTCCTTAATTATTAACCTTGGCGGCGGAGCGATTGGGGATGTTGGCGGTTTTTCCGCAAGCGCGTATATGCGGGGGATCTCGTACGCTAATGTTCCAACCACGCTTCTTTCGCAGATAGACGCATCAATCGGCGGAAAAACTGGAATTAATTTTTGCGGAGTTAAAAATGCAATAGGCGCGATTTATCAGCCGATCGCGGTTATTGCGGATATTGAACCTCTTACCACGCTTTCAAGCCGCGAATTTATCGCGGGCTTTGCCGAGGCGATTAAGCACGGGCTTATTGCGGACCTGAAATATCTCGCTTTTGTTACGTCAAAAAAACCGCGCGAATTTTCTGATGATGAACTTATTTTTCTGATTAAAGGTTCATCGGAAATTAAACGACGGATTGTGGAGAGCGACGAACGCGAGCGCGGAGCGCGGAGACTTTTGAACTTTGGCCATACGATTGGGCACGCGATAGAAGCGCTTTCTCTTGAAACAAACACTCCCCTCCTTCACGGCGAGGCGGTTGCTATCGGAATGGCGGAAGAAGCGCGCATTTCGGAAAGTGTCGGGCTTCTTCAAAAAGGCGGCGCGGCGCAAGTCGTTCAAATGTTGAAAGAGGCTGGACTTCCGACCGTTCTGCCGCAATTTTCACGCGAGCGGATTATAGAAAGAATTGAAAGCGATAAAAAAAGCGTCGGCGGCAAAGTAGGCTGGACTCTTCTGAAGAGTATTGGCGAAGCGGTTTGCGGGGTGGATGTGCCGGAGCGCCATATTCCTTGACAATTTTATATTTCAAAGGTATGGTAGCGCGTTATTTTATGGAGAGATAGTTTTATGGCAGAGAAAGAAATCAGCTATTTTTCACGCACAAGACGGGAGCTGGAAACTCTAGGGGCGCATCCTTTGCTTCACCCGTATTTTTATCTTGATCGCCAGCGCTTACGTGCTGTAAAAGAAGATATAAAATTCAGTGAGGCATTTCATGGTTTTTCCGGGGATTCTGAATTTAAAGAAGCCCGCAGGCACAATGTGGCAATTGTTGAAAAAATTATTGAAACAAGCCGTTGCATCTGTTAAGGAAGAAAAAATATCTCTTCCAAAAAATATAGATGATATTCTGAAAGCAAAAAAGGCGCGGTTTTTCACTAAAGAAGAAGAGTTTGCGTTAAACTTGGTATTTTATGAAATGCTTGAACAGTATCGCTATGTTTTTTTGCCGAAGACTACAAACAAAAATGGAGAGAAAGTGATAGACGAGTACGAATGTTATAATTTATTTCACAAATGGGCTGAAGAAGCGGATCAGCTTATTACCAGTTTTGTGCGGGAGCGCATAGGGCCGACACAGCCGCTTACATTGCCGGAGGAGACAAAAGCGGTTGAGCCATACGAGTTGATGCTTCTTGCAAGCCGCGTAGGCGAGGCGGGCTATCACGCGGGACGGAAGCTCGGGCTTATTAAAATTTTTGCAAAATTAAGCCAGCTTGTGTCGGGATGGAATACGGTTGAACTTCCGGCCGCGCTTGATTTTACACTTCGCCGCAAAATAAAAAATGTTCTGGAGCATCTTAAAGGCGCGGTATTTGTTTCCCGCGACAAGGACGGCGAGAGCCAAGAGTTTGAAAGAGTGAAAATTACTTCGTATCTTGATCCTGAAGAAGAATATCGTTCCAGGATAATTTCGTATTTTAATCCCGCGCAAGAGCCGGAGACGATTTTTTCAGTGGGCCACGGGTTGGAGCTTATTATAGAACAAGATATTTCAACTCTCCTTGCTTCGTTTAATGAATGGAAAGACGACATCGGCAAACTGGTGGAACAGCCGATAATCACCAGAGGATTCCAACTGTTCAAAAGAGAATATGATTTGTCAGACGAACATTATTACGAAGCACTGAAAGATTTTTTTGAACTCGTTAGATTATCAGCGTCAGGAAAATTCGTAAAGGCACAGCGGGAAGAAGAGTGTCGTATGATGCTTGTGGATAAGTTACACGGGCGCCGCAAGTCAGATGAAAAAAGAGAAAGAAGCGATGACGAGAAAGAATTGATTTACATTACGATTGCAACGCGGGAAAAAGAACGCCAGGCCGCGGTTATCAAAGCCATACGCCGTGGATACAGGGATTTATCGCGCATTGATGATATCCTTGGTTTAAGCTGTTGTTACTTGAATCACCGAGACGCAAAACGAGCGTATGAAATACTAGAGCGCGGCATAGGAGGCGAGCAGTTTGATTCGCACGATAATTTTATAAGAGGAGGGGAAAGCGTTTCTAGTGATCCGGAAAGCTCCGAATGGTTAAAGATGCAAAAGTATAAAACCCGCATCAATAGGCTTTCGGAAAACGGAGAAAAAGAGGAGACGGTTCTGGAAGTTCAGCAGACAACGTTTTTGGCAAGCGAACTTGGCATAAGCCGCGAGGCGCATTGGCGCTATCGTCTGCGCCAGTACTTTGCGAATTTTTTGCGCATAATTTTACGGGGAGCGGTTTAATCTTGCCGGATGTTTGGATCAAATAAAACGGCATTATTTCAATGAATATAATGATTTTGACAGATTGCGGAATAACTATGAAACAGACGCAAAGGATTACGAGAAGATGTTTGACGGCGAGCCGTATCCTTACGACATCAGCGAATATGCCGCTAATTTTTATCCGCGTCATTTTTTTCGTGAAAAACTTTATCGGTACGTGGAACAGACGAGGCGCGAAGGAGACAAGGACAGTGTTGTTTCCGATATTGACGGGTTGCTGACTTTAGAAGGGTCGGCACTTCAGAATCATCCCTTAAAAGAAACTATTACTCACCTGAAAGGTATATGGTCTATTATTCGGTATCGGACAAAAAGCGAGCTGGAGCGGATTTTACGCACGGTGGACACTTCTTCCCGCAGTTGGTACGTTGGAGAGCACCGCAAAGAGATTGAACATATAGTTGACGAAGCTACTCTTGATTTTATACTTGATACGCTTCGGACGATTTCACAAGAGGACGGAATGGAAAATGGTTGAACGTTTGCAATATCAGCCGTTCTTGTTATACTTCTCCTCGTATGAACATCATTCTCACAGGCTATCGCGGGAGCGGAAAAACCACAATCGGAAGAGCGCTCGCGCGTCGGCTGGCTCGCGAGTTTATTGATACAGATGATTTGATTGAAGAAAAAGAGGGGATGAAGATTAAGGAGATATTTGACAAACGCGGATGGCAGTATTTTCGCAAAATTGAGAAAAAGGCGATACGCGGATTGACGAAAAAGAATAATACAGTTATAGCTGTCGGCGGCGGATCGTTTATGTATAAAGAAAATTTATGCCTGAAAAAAAACGCGTTTGTAGTGCTTTTAATCGCTCCGCTTGAAGTTTTATCTTTGCGGATTAAAACCGATCCGAACCGCCCACCGTTAACAGAAGGGCAAGCTTCTGCGGACGAGATCCGCGAGGTGTGGGGCCGCCGCAAAGAACGTTATTACGGAATAGCGGACGCAGTTCTAGACACAGGAGACGGAAACGTGGAAAGAGTAGTACGTGAAATTACAGATAAATTACAACTAATGAATCCACATGATCATTGACACAACTACAGCGCTCTGCGGCATTATAGGGAAACCGCTTCTGCATTCTCTGTCTCCAGCAATCCACAATGCCGCGGCAGAGTATCATAAATTGAATTTTGTATTCTTGGCGTTGGAAACAGAAAATCCCAAAGGCGCGATTTCAGCAATGCGAGCGCTTTCCATACGAGAGTTGACTGTAACGATTCCGTATAAAGAGGTTGCGATGAAGTACGTGGATTGTGTTGAAGAGCGCGCAAGAGAACTTGGCAATATCAATACTATTATCAATGATCAAGGAGTGCTCAAGGGTTATAATACTGATATTGACGGCGTTTCGGAATCGCTTCGCGGCATTCCTTTGAAAAATCAACCTGTCGTGATTTTTGGCTCTGGAGGAGCGGCGCGCACAATTTTTTGGCATGTTGCAAAAAAAGGCGGCAAGGTGTATGTTTTTAGCAGAGATAAATTAGCGGGACGACGGCTAGCGAAATTATACGGAGGCGGTTTTGAAACACTTGATGATGTTGAGAAAAAAATTTTGAACATAAATCCTCGCCTTATAATCAACGCAACGCCGGTCGGAATGGGAAATCTTAAAGACAGGTCTCTTGTTCCTCCGAAAGTTTTGAAACAAGGCATGGCGATTTTTGACGCTATCTACAACCCTAAAGAAACGCGGCTTTTGAAAGACGCGGCGCGGGCAGGGTGCTTGGTTATCGGAGGAAGAAAAATGTTTTTATCGCAAGGAGCGCGGCAGTTTGAACTTTGGAGCGGGCATCGCGCGCCGATTCGCGTTATGGAACGCGCATTTGACAAGGCATTATCCATATGAGCGGCAAAACAAAACCAAAAAGAATTCTTCTTGTGGAAGACGATCGTTCTCTTGCGAGGATGTATACTACCAAACTGGAAAAAAGCGGTTACACTGTCCAGACTGTTATCGGAGGAAAAGATTGCATAGACGCTGTTGCATCATTTAAGCCGGACGTGATTTTGCTTGATATTATCATTCCGCAGATGGACGGTTTTGCAGTGTTGCAGGCTCTGAAATTAAATCCGGAAATGAAGAACGTTGTGGTAATTTTGTTGACGAATCTTGGACAGGATGAAGATGTTGAAAAAGGAAAATTTCTTGGAGCGCATGATTATTTAGTAAAATCCCAATTTACGCCCGCGGAAATTGTGGCGCGTATGGAAGCGGCTTTGAAATAATTATGGAACGCACGCTTGTGATATTAAAACCCGACGCTCTAGAGCGAAATTTAGTTGGAGAAATCCTTGCCCGTTTTGAGCGCAAGGGTTTAAAAATTATCGGATGCAAAATGATGCGGCTTGACGACGCGATCCTCGCCGAACATTACGCGCATCATAAAGATAAGCCGTATTTCGGCCAGATTAAAGAGTTCATGAAACATTCGCCTGTCGTCGTTTCCGTGCTTGAAGGCACTGGAGCGGTGAAAGGCGTGAGGCTGATCTCCGGGGCAACAGTGGGGGTTGAGGCGGATGCCGGCACAATCCGCGGCGATCTTGCAATGTCAAATCAGAATCTCGTTCACGCCTCGGATTCTTCTGAAACCGCCGAAGAAGAGATTAAGAGATTTTTCGCGCCAGAAGAATTGTTTGACTACAAGAAACTTGACGATTGCATGGTGTATGAGGAAATACCTTTTTAACCATGAAACAGATGTCCGGCGCTAAAATATTATTGGAGTGTCTCATAAAAGAAGGAGCGGATGTCGTTTTCGGATACCCTGGCGGCGCGGTGCTTCCTTTATACGACGAACTCTATCGTTATAAAAATAAAATTCGCCATGTTCTCGTGCGCCATGAGCAAGGAGGAGCGCATGCGGCGGACGGCTATGCCCGCGTTAAAGGAAAAACAGGAGTTTGCATCGGAACTTCCGGGCCAGGCGCGACAAATTTAGTGACAGGCATTGCAACAGCGATGATGGATTCTATTCCGATGATTGTTATAACAGGAAACGTTTCATCGCAATTGCTGGGAAGCGACGCGTTTCAGGAGACGGACATCACAGGCATCACAGCTCCTATCGTAAAGCACAGTTATCTTGTTACTGATCCCGCGCAACTCGCGCGCGTTGTGAAAGAGGCATTTTATATCGCGCAAACCGGGCGGCCCGGGCCAGTTCATATAGACATCACAAAAGACGCTCAAATTAAGAAGACGTCTTTTTTGTACCCAAACAAAGTTTCTGTTCCAGGGTATCGTCCCGAGCCTGTAATCGCAACGGCGGCGGACGTGAAGCTGGCAATTGAGTTGATGCAAAATGCGAAGCGTCCAGTTATAATCGCCGGACACGGGGTGATTTTAGGGCGAGCCTATGAAGAGTTGCTGGAATTTGCGCTGATGACTGACATGCCGATCGCAAATACGCTTCTCGGGCTTGGAAGTTTTTCGCAACAGAATAGTCATTGGCTCGGGATGCTTGGAATGCACGGCACCGCGGAAGCAAACTATGCGGTTGCTGAAGCAGATCTAGTTCTTGGTATCGGCATTCGGTTTGATGACCGCATCACAGGCAATTTGGAAGAGTTTCGGAAAAGAAAATTTATTCATTTTGACATAGACCCGGCCGAGTTTCATAAAAATGTGAATGCTGAAGTGATTTTGGGCGGAGATGTGAAACGTACGCTGGGGATGATAAACTCAACCATGAAATCTTTCATGGTCAAATCTCAAAACGCAAAACTACAACTAAAAACTAAAAATTTCTCGGAATGGTGGAGAAAGATTGATATGTGGAAAGCGAAATATAGATTTCAGGAAATTGATGAAAGTGATTTGAAAAGAGAAAAATCAAAATTAAGCCGCAAACCGCATAGCGACACGGCATCTAAAAGGTTAAGCGAACGGACGCTTACGACTCCCGAAGTTATCAGTTTAATCTCGTATTGCACAAAAGGCGAGGCGGTTGTTACGACAGGAGTCGGCCAGCATCAGATGTTTGCGGCGCAGTATTATAGAGTGAATCGGAAAAATGGCTGGGTTACTTCAGGCGGCGCGGGCGCGATGGGGTATGATTTACCTTCCGCGATCGGCGCGCGTTTGGCCGCGCCAGATGAGGTTGAAGTATGGGCTATAGTTGGCGACGGGGGATTTCAGATGACCTTGCAGGAACTGGGAACGGCTC
>CAYYGX010000008.1:20865-24509 GCA_964471805.1 uncultured Gammaproteobacteria bacterium
ATCTTGACATTAAAATCGCCGTTATCAATGATGGATATTTGGGAATGGTCAAGCAATGGCAGGATTTATTTTACGATAAACATTTATCCGCGGTTGAACTTGTAAATCCGGATTTTGTGAAACTCTCCGACGCTTACGGCATTCCGGCGCGGAGAGTTGAGACATGGCGCGAAGCGGTTGCCGCGGTCAAGTGGGCGCAAAAAACCAAAGGTCCTTTACTTCTTGACTTTTTCGTGAATCCAAATCAGCACGTGTACCCGTTTGTCGCCTCCGGCACGGCGCTAGGGAAACAGGTGGTGGGGCAGGAGTTGAGATGATATGTCAAACTTGGAGACACGGCGAGAATTCATTAAAAAAGCAGTTAGCGGCGCAATCGGGGCAGGATCATTAGGGCTTGAGATGCTTGGTTCTCTGCCGGTAAAAGCAGAGAGGAAATTTGAAGAAACAGTATTTGAACAGATTATAGAATATCGGTATGGAGAGCCGGTTCGGTATAACAAGCGTATTTGTTCTCCAGTTCTTGAACAGATTGATGATTTTGCTGTTTCTGGGGACGGTGAGAAGATTTTTGTTACAGAAAGACGATCTCCAAATTTTGAGAACACAATCGCGGTGTATAATGCAGAGAACGCGTCTCGAGAGGCGAGTTTTGTTGGCGGAGAAGGGTTGTCTATATCCACCAGGGGCAGTATCGTTGCGTATGAAACAACTAATGAGTTGAGCGGAAGGTTTGGCGGCGTCGTGGAAGTTGTAGACATCAGTCATCCAGCGTTAAAACCTTTTCGTTTGGAATCGCAAAATAATGATAGCGCGTATACGTCCCCACGGATATCGGGAAACGGCGCGCGCTTGGCTGTTAAAAAAGGCACATGGCATGGACAGGAGCATAAAGACCAGATGTATTTGTATAACTTGACTGATTTGAATGCAGAGCCCAAAGAAATCTCTCAAGCTTTAGAGAATAGGATAGGGCGTTTCGCGATCATTCCTTATCCGGAAATATCTTCTGATGGAAGATTTGTCGTTTTTATAGCGCAAGCTGGATTCAGCGATGATTATTTATGTATATGGAATGATGACGAAGAGCGGCTGATGGTAGTACGAGATATTATTGGCGGTGGTGTTTTGGATGTTTCTTCAAGCGGTGTTGTGGTATGGGGGTTTGAGGAACCCGGAGAAGCGGGAAAGATAGGATTTTTGGAGTGGGAATCCGCAAAGCTCGGGGCAAAGCCGATACTTATTGATCTTAAAGGTATGGATATTGACATCGCTTCTTTCCCTCATATCAAAATTGCTGATGACGGAATGACTATTATGGTTCGCGCTGACAGGAGAGAACGTTCGCCGTTCGAGTTGCCCGGTTTACCGTATATGGTTGATGTATTCAATCAAGAGTTTCATCAGATTTCACTGCAAGATAAGGAATGGGTCATTCCTTCGCGTATAAATCGCACCGCGGATTTATCGTCAGACGGAAGGAGAGTTTTTGTGAAATGTTCTGTCGGAAAGGGTAAAGAACAAATACAATTTTTTGAACAAGCAGAGCCATGAAGAAAATTTTTTCCTACTTTTCTGTCATTGCGAGGTCGCCGCAGGCGACCGAAGCAATCTCTCCTGTGGTTAATCAAGGGATTGCTTCGTCGTCCCGCACTGCGGGACTCCTCGCAATGACAAACTTGTTACTGTATTTAGCGACTTTTTGGAATGTTATGTCTATAATAGTATGACAACCCTTCTTACCATCTACACCGAAAACCAACCCGGCGTGATCGCGCGGATTGCGAATTTGCTCCGCAAGCGCAACATCAGCATTGAAGCGATCCGAGCTGACACGAAGAAAATGGTTGTGAAAGTTATGGGCGTAAAGGCGTCAGTAGTTGAGATTGTTGCGGAATTCAAAGATGAGCATCAGGCGGGGAACGTCGCGCGCCAGATTGAGCGACTGATTAATGTGTTGAAGGTAAAGAGTTCAAAATTCAAAATGCAAAATTAAAAATTTTGAACCGTAATTTTACATTTTGATTTTTTATTTTTGAATTTTTTATGATGTATTACACCAAAAACGCTGATCTTAAATATCTCAAAGATAAAACCGTCGCGATTATCGGGTGCGGTTCTCAAGGGCACGCGCACGCGCTTAATCTAAAAGAGAGCGGAGTGAAAGTTGTGGTTGGATTGCGCAGGGGTTCAAAAACATGGAAGAAGGCAGAGTCGGTGGGATTAAAAGTGATGGAGACAAAAGACGCGGCGAAAATGGGAGATATTATTATTCTGCTCGTGCCTGACACCGCGGCGCCGGAGATTTATAAAAAGGATATTTTTCCTGTCATTGCGAGGAGCCCAGAAAGCTTTCTGGGGACGAAGCAATCTCACGCATCAAAAGAGGGATTGCTTCGCTTCGCTCGCAATGACAAGCAAAACGTCAAATCTCTTGTCTTCGCTCACGGCTTTAACATTCACTACAAACAAATCGTCCCGCCAAAAACAATAGACGTCTGGATGGTTGCGCCAAAAGGTCCGGGGCATTTAGTTAGAAGCGTTTACCGTCAGGGCTTTGGAGTGCCCGCATTATTTGCGATTCATCAAGATGTTTCCGGCAAGGCCAAACAACTCGCGCTTGCTTACGGAAGAGCGATCGGCGCAACGCGCGCCGGAATGCTTGAAACTACATTCAAAGAAGAAACCGAGACAGATTTATTCGGCGAGCAAGTGGTGCTGTGCGGCGGGGTTTCAAAACTCGTGCAAACAGCGTTTGAGGTTTTAACCGAAGCAGGGTATCAGAGCGAGCTCGCGTACTTTGAATGCATGCACGAATTGAAACTGATAGTTGACTTGATGTATCAAGGCGGATTAAACGCGATGCGCTACAGCGTGTCGGACACTGCGGAGTGGGGAGATTATGTTTCCGGGCCGCGCGTGATCACAAAAGAAACACGGAAAGCGATGAAGCAGATTTTGCGCGACATTCAGTCCGGAAAGTTTGCGCGCGAGTGGATTCAAGAGGCGCGCGGCGGTTTCAAAAAATTCAAAAAAATCCGCGCAAAAGAATCACAGCACAAACTAGAAAAGGTCGGCGCGCCCTTGCGGGAGATGATGCGAAAGTCAAAAGTATTGTCTTCAGGAAAGAAAAATATCTTTCTACTAACTTAAACTAATATGCAATCCTTTAATGAGTATGGTGAGAGGAGTGAGAATAAAATCAGTGGAGATTTACCTACTCTAGTTTCTTCTCTTACTACTGAACAAAGAGAATTTTTCTTAGACACTTGTCAAGTCAGTATGGAAACTGGAGTTATTAAAGATTACGCAAATGTCTTCAATTGGATTCCGCAATTGCAAGAATTTCGAGATGACAACGAAGGGTTTCGTTTTTTGTTTAAAATATATTTGGATTCAGTTCATTTATTGACCTATCAACAGAAACTGGATAAATATGAAAAAGAGATTGGGGAGAAGTATCGTAAGATTTTAGGGTTAACATTTCCTACTCTTCAAAGCATGGCGCCGAAAGAGACTGTAGACGCCATGAATGAACAAGTACGACTTTTAAAAAAAAAATTAGGCATGTCAGAAGACCAAGAGCGAACGCCGGATAATTTTTTAGAGAAATTTACAGATAAACAATTGCATGCGCTATCAGATAC
>CAYYGX010000009.1:0-24163 GCA_964471805.1 uncultured Gammaproteobacteria bacterium
AACAGCGTTTCCTTTTGATGTCCGCGACGCTTCAGGCACCTCAAACGCCTTTAACCGGAATACCTTGCCGGAATTTGTGAAAAAAAGAATGTCATCATGCGTGTCCGCGGATAGAAGATGAAGAACAATATCTTCCTCTTTTCTTGTGAGGCCGGTTACGCCGGATCCGCCTCTTCCCTGCGCCCGGAATGACTGCGGCGCGAGGCGCTTGATGTAGCCGTCTTTCGTAATCATGATCATTGCGGCTTCTTTTGGAATTAAATCCTCTTGCGAAAAAGATTTCACTTGTCCTGACACAACCTGCGTTTTGCGTTCGTCTCCGTATGTTTTTTTAATCTCCTCAAGATCGTCGCTTATGATGCCGAGAATTCTTTTTTGATCTTTCAAAATCGCCTCAAGTTCTTTGATAAGTTTTCGTTTTTCTTCAAGTTCTTTTTCAAGAAGCAATCGTTCAAGCCCGGCAAGCGCGCGCAGGCGCATTTCAAGAATCGCTTCCGCTTGTAGCTCTGAAAGTCGGAAGCGTTTTATGAGATTTTCGCGCGCGTCGTTTTTGTCGCTCGATTTTTTAATCGTTTCAATTATCGCGTCAATGTCTTCAAGCGCGAGAGCAAGACCTATAAGGATATGTTCGCGATCACGCGCGTTTTGCAGATCAAATTCTGTTCTGCGGCGGATCACTATCTGCCTGTGTTTAATATATTCCTCTAGAACCATTTTCAAAGAAAGCACGCGCGGCTGTATCCCATCAATTAGCGCGAGCATATTTACATGAAACGAATCCTGTAGCCGCGTGAAACTGTAGAGCTGATTCAGAACTTTTTTTGGGAAACTGTCTTTTTTCAGTTCAATTGTGATTCGCATTCCGTTTCTGTCGGACTCGTCGCGCAACCCCTTGATGCCTTTGATTTTTTCTTCTTTCACGAGTTCAGCGATTTTTTCTATAAGTTCGGCTTTGTTTACTTGATAAGGAAGTTCATCAACAAGAATTTTATATCCGCCTCCGTCTTCAACAATTGAACATTTCGCGCGCATTACGATACTTCCGCGTCCGGTTGCATATGCCTGTTTGATCGTCTGTTCGTCAAAAATGATGCCGCCGGTCGGGAAATCAGGCCCCTTTACAAACTCCATCAGATCTTCAACCGTGCTTTCCGGATTTTTAATGAGATTGAGAATTGCGTCGCATATCTCGCAAACATTGTGAGGCGGAATGTTCGTTGCCATGCCAACGGCGATTCCTAACGTTCCGTTCAAAAGCAGATTTGGAAGTTTGCTTGGGAGCACAGTCGGTTCTTTGTGCGCGCCGTCGTAATTGTCGCGAAAATTAACAGTATTTTTTTCAAGATCTGTGAGCATCGCCTCTGTGATTTTTGCAAGTTTCACTTCAGTATAGCGCATAGCGGCCGCGGCATCTCCGTCAATAGATCCGAAATTTCCCTGTCCGTGCGCGAGCGGATAGCGCATTGAAAAGTTTTGGGCAAGACGCACTAGAGAATCATACACTGCCGAGTCTCCGTGCGGATGATACTTACCTAGAACTTCTCCAACAACAGTCGCTGATTTTCTGAATTTCGCGCCCGGTTTCAAACCAATGTCCCACATCGCATATAAAATGCGCCTGTGCACAGGTTTCAATCCGTCGCGAACATCAGGGAGAGCGCGTGAAACAATGACGCTCATTGCGTAGTCAAGGTACGATATCTTCATTTCTTCAACAATTTGCTGGAGTTGAATTTTTTCTGCTGGTTTATTTTGAGAATCAGCCATGAGTTTAGTTTGAAATCGGTAACGTCGGACCGGACGGAAGCGGTTCGGATGGCGCGTTTCCGTCGGCATCATTTTTTTTCAAAGAATCAATTTGCGACTTCAATTCATTGAATTGTTGAATCGTCTCTGAAATATTTTGTCGGAGCATTTCAAGCGCTTCTTCATTAGTTTTTGAATTATTTGATACAGCGCGCGGTTTGACAAGCGTTTTTTCAAGCCCAAGCACCCAGAGCGGAATGACAATAATAATAGAAGCGATTATAATTCCGCCGAGCGCAAGTTTACGTTTGAATGACAGCGGCTGATTTTGGAGTTTGTTGATCATAAAATTACGCCTGCAACAACACCACTTTCGTCTCCTCCTGTGGTAACTTTTCTTTGGTGATATACAGCGAGGATTCTGGCTGTAAACCTTTTGCGCCCATTTCAGAAAGGAACGTATCAACTGATTCGCGGGCGATTGCAAGTTTCGGAATAGCAAAGTTCATTGGTATGACAATATGAGGTTCAATCTGGCTTATCACCTGATCAGCGAGCTTTGGAGAGAGAACGCCGTTTCCTCCGACTGGCACGAGCGCAATTTCCGCGCCTTCAAATAGTTCCAGAGTTTTGTCGTCAAGAATTAGAGAGATACCTGCCAAGTGAGCAATAGAGATATTGTCGGCTTTGATAAGCGAAAGCACAGTGTTGTTTTTCCCAGGGAACGCGTACAAAAATACCCCGCGCGTTTCGTATTCGCCCGGGGCTTCAATTATAAATGGTCGCGCGCCTTTCTCGTTTTCGGCAACGCGCCCGATGTCTGTTTTTAATGTGTGAGAAATGACAATAATATCAGCAGAGAGCGCGGATTGCGAGAGCCCGGTATTTTTGTGCGGCGGATCAATAATAATTGTCGCCCGTTCGGTTTTTATCTTAAATCCGCTCTCGCCGAGAAAGTAGAGGTACATAAATAATGTGAAATTTAAAGTTCAAAATTCGTTTCATATCTTCACGTTTTTAATTATTTTTTTTGCGTCCTTAAAATCTTCTCTGCTTATTTTACCTTTTCTAACACCCTTCCAATAGAGATCATAAAGAAGTTTTTTCTGTTTTTGCATGGGTATAGATCGGTCTATACTATTTTGGCTTTCGCTTGTCGGGATAGATTCAAGCGTTTTGCCGATTTCTCCGCTCAAATATTTTATATCTTCCTTGCTCAAATTTTTGCCGCTTCCGGATCGATTTTTTGCGAATCTTCGCATTTATTGTTTCAGTCCGCGCTGTTTCGGACCCTCAAATAGCCCGCCACCGTATCCTTCTTCTACATACCAATTTCCGGTGCCAAAATTTTTTTCAAAGTATTTTTTGTAGATGTCTTTATCAGCAGAAGGCGGTTCGTCAGATTCCTCTGGTTGTTGAGACGGAATTTTCGGCGTTTGCGTATTCCTAATCCTAAGCGGCGTTGTTGAACGCGGAGGCCGCATCGGCGGCATTTGGCTCGGCAATCTCGGCGCCGCGCCAGGGAGATTTTTTAGATTAAAAGTTGATGGGTTCATATCATTCATTTAGTTTTTTCTGTTGTTTTTTGGGCGAGAGAAAATTATCAGCAGTAACAATCTTTTTGCGAGTTTTTGCTTCCAGTTCTCTGCGAGCATTCCCTGCAATGCGTCCGCCATTGTGAGACGCCTGTGCGTTTTCGTTATATCCTTTTGCTTTATCGGTCTCGGCGATTTGTCGTGTTGAAAGTTCAGCGAGAGCGGTAAACACAAGCTCTGCCTCGTTCATGTGGTTTCGCAGGTTCTCGATTTTTAATCCTTTGAGCTTTTTATGTTTGGTTACTGATAAATCACTCCACTCCTCGTGTATAATATTGGTAAGTTTCGCGTACTCTATTTGTTCTTTTACTCCGCTATCTTGCCAATAATCCGTGAGCTTATTGCGTATCTCCTGCCCTTGCATTCTGCGCTCAATCCATTTTTTAGAGCGTCCTTGCATTTGCCAGTATTTCCGCGCTCGGTTTAAGGCGATTTCTGGGTCAGCGGTTTCTTGTAACCGTTCGTAGCCGACTTTCGCAAGCCATTGTTTAAATGGCTCGGCTTTGGGCGATGGTATGCTCTGTATCATTCTTAAAATCGTTTCCGCATCTGCCACGTCAGTTTTGTATTTTTTGCCGTCTTTTGACTCTAATTTCAGTTGTCCCACTTTTTGGGACAACTCGCTCCCTTCCCTCTTGAGCCTCGTTTTTAAGGCATTCCAGTATTTTCTTGATCGTGGACTTTGGGTCAAAATGGAAATAATATCAATAATACTAAAATACCATTTCTCTTCTTTTTTCACCCATACCCTGCGCACTGGTATGTTTTCAAAAATGACTATTGATTTTTGATTATTTTGCCGTTTGTTGAACATAGTGTTAGTGACCAATCAATTTTACCACTTCCATAATTCCCCACACACCGAGCCCGGTAAATGCCACACTGCCAAGAAATGAAAGTACAGGATGTTTAACCGCTTTGACGGTGCGGGCTGGAGAAATATAGAGAAGCATATTGAGAATCATATGTCCAAGGAAAACGCCGATAGCAAATCCGAATACGTTAACGACATTAAATAGCGGAACGTATCCGGCAAAATCATCAAGTCCTAAAATGAAAGGTATAGTAAATGAGAAGCTGAATAAAGGCCAAAAAGAAAGATGTTTTTCTTGTCGCATATTGACGTTTGGAATTATGTATTTTAACGCCGGCAAGACAAAACCATTAAGTTTTCCGAGAATTTTTTCAAAAGAATCAACCGCGATTCTAAAAAATTGAGAAAATTTTTTGTCCTCGTCTTTGGCATGTTCCAAACTTTCTTCAGCAAGTTTGAAAAGCACTAAAGCGGCAAGGAAAATCATGATAGCGAGAAGCCATCGGATTTCCTTAAAGAATGCCCAGATAAGCAAAATAGCGAATGTCCCGGCGGCATTTCCCGCGGCTGTGCCTATTTCTATCGCAATGCGACTTTTCCAGCCAGGATTTTGATCCATCAGGCGCCCGATAAATATGGCGAAATCTATAGAGGTTTTCAAGTATATGGTCAGCCCGACAAAAATATCAATCACATTAATGCGGGTAATGATCTTTGTTGAAGTAAATTGGTTTAAGACAACGATTTCGATCCAAAGGATTCCAATAAGCAAGATTGCTATAATAACTGTAAGCGATACAGGTAAAAACTGATTTTTCATTAAAAATCCTCTTTCCATATTTTTATTAAAGTAGCATAGAAAAATTTGTTCGTCAATTTGATTTACGGCGTATTTTCTGTTATGATAGGCGCACTTTCCTCAACAATTATGTATTATGTTTACGTATTGAAAAGCAAGAAAGATGGAACATATTATATTGGTTATACACTTAATCTACGAAATAGAATGACAGAACATAGTCATGGGAAAACAAAATCCATAAGGCATAAATTACCTGTTATGTTAGTATATTACGAAGCGTATCTTGATAAAACGACTGCGCGGAAACGAGAAATAGAATTGAAGAAAAATAGTTTTAAGAAAAAAGAATTATTTGGCAGGTTATTCACGGCCCATTCGTCTAGTGGTTAGGACACCAGGTTTTCATCCTGGTAACAGGGGTTCAATTCCCCTATGGGCTACCATAATTGATACTTTGTCAGGTTTTTCACCCAAAGAGTGATCCGCCTTTGGCTGGCATCCTGGTAACAGGGGTTCTCAGCCAAAGGCTGACCACCCTCTGGGTGGAATTCCCCTATGGGCTACCATAATTGATACTTTGTCAGGTTTTTCACCCAAAGAGTGATCCGCCTTTGGCTGGCATCCTGGTAACAGGGGTTCTCAGCCAAAGGCTGACCACCCTCTGGGTGGAATTCCCCGTGGCGGTACCAAACCTTGCAAAAAAATTTTCGCTATGATAAAGTCATCCTAATTCAAACCTTACATCCGTGTTCCGAAAGCATCGGGACGCTCATTTCTAAAATGAGCTGTAACCGCGCACTTACTTTTTTAGTAAAGTTAGCGCATGGTTTACAGACAGTTTAAAATCAATGCGATCATTTGGTTATGAACTTTTATATATAATCCCGGCCATTGCATCTGGAGACGAAGCCGAGCTCATCATCTCAAACGTTAGAGAGGTATTAAAAAAAGAAGACGCGAATATTCTGCGTCACGAACTCTGGAGCGAACGCCGTTTAGCTTACTCAATTAAACAATCTGATACCGGAAAATACGTTCTCTGTTATTTTAAGGTATCATCGGATGCAATTTCTCGCATCCGGCAATCATTGCGCTTATTCACCTCTCTCGCGCGGCATTGTATTATCCGGCATGAAAATATTGAAGAAATAATGGATAACTTCTTCGCGTATCAAGATGCGCTTAAAGAGAAACGACGCTCCGCGGTTTCTCGGCCAAGAGAGCGCAAATATGAACAAACTCGTCTTCCGGAACAGACTGCGCAAATAACTCAACAGCCATTTTTAGAAACAAAAAACGCCACTGAAAAACCGATTGAAATTGAAATTGAACCAGAAACAATTTTAGAACCTCTGTTAGAAACGCCGAAAAAAAATCAGGAACTAGAAGCTACAGCAGTGGCTCATAAAGAACAACCGGTCGTAGAAACCGCTAAGAAAAAACGTTCACTTGCGGAACTTGATCAAAAATTAGATCAACTCCTTGAAGGAGATATAGAATTGTAAAATATATGGACCTAAACAAAGTAATGTTAATCGGGCGGCTTGCCCGAGATCCGGAACTTCGCGCAATTCCTTCTGGAGTTGCAGTCGCAAATTTCGCCGTTGCAACAAATTTTGTGTATACAGATGCCTCTGGCGTAAAGCAGGAAAAAGTTGAATTCCATGAAATTGTCACATGGCGCAGGCTTGCCGAGATCGCGCACCAGTATCTTAAAAAAGGAGGAAAAGTATTTATTGAGGGACGATTGCAAACGCGTTCTTGGGAGGATCAAAGCGGAGCAAAGCGATATAGAACCGAGATAGTAGCGGAAAATCTCATCATGCTTGACCGCGCGCCGCAAGGAGCGAGACCAACACATTCTTTAACGCAAACTCCTTCTCCATTTGGTTCTCCAGCGCAAACATCTCCGATCTCGTCTCCAGCGCAAACTCCAGTTGCTCAAGTCCCCAGGCCAGTTGACGAAGAGTTGCCAACGATTGATATCACTGAAGAAACAGAGGAAGAGGTGTCGGTTGAAGAAATACCTTTTTAATCAAAAATTATGCAACCAAATCATTGCTATTATTGTGTAGAAAAGCAGACCCCGATTGATTATAAAGTGCCTGAAGCGCTTCGTTATTACACATCCGGCTATAAAAAAATTCTTCCGCGGCGGTATACGCATCTGTGTTCAAAACATCAGCGCAAAATTACTTCAGCGATTAAACGCGCGCGGGAAATGGCGCTTCTTCCATATGTTAGAGCCGAATGATCTTAAAAAAGGCGTTATTTTCAAATATCGCGGCAACCCGGCAATTGTTTTGGAATTTTCGCATTCGCACAAAGGGCGCGGCTCCGCGGTTGTTACAGTGAAAATTCGCGACATGATTACCCAGGACGTGCAAACTCTAACGCTTAAAGCCGGGGACAAGTTAAACGATGCAGACACTGCCCGCGCAGAAACTGATTTTCTTTACATAGATGCGAACTCCGCGCATTTCATGGATCAAAATACATTTGAAGAATTTACGATTGATAGCGCGCGCATTGAATCAAAATTGAAATTTTTGAAAGAAGGCCAGCAGATTACTGTTTTAATGTTTGAGGGGGCGGCGATTGACATTGAACTTCCGCCGAAAGTTGATCTCAAAATAGTAGAGACAGAGCCCGGCGTAAAAGGCGACACAGCCTCCGGCACTGCCTATAAACCAGCGAATCTTGAAAGCGGATTGATTCTAAACGTGCCGCTTTTTGTAAAAACCGGAGACGTTGTCCGCGTGAATACGGAAACCGGAGAATACGTGGAGCGGGTGTAATGACCAAATCTACATCGCGTTTTGATCATTTTTGGGAATCAAAGCGTTGTCTTATCGCAATTTGTTATTCAAGATCGTGAAAATCACTTACAAAACCCACTCGCTCTTCAACCGCGCGAATTCTCCTGCTTTAAGGCTCGCGCGAATTTCCTCCATCACTTTCAGCATAAACCGCAAATTATGAATGGTCGCGAGCCGAAACGCCGTCATCTCATCCGCTTTGAAAAGATGACGCAAATAAGCGCGGGTATACATAACGCACACGCGGCAATCGCACCAGTCGCAAAGCCGCGAAAAATCGTTTTTGTAGAGCGCGTTAATAAGATTAATGCGGTGTCCGCGTTTTGATCCGGCGCCTTTGGAATAAAGAAGCCCGTGGCGCGCAATGCGCGCTGGCGCAACGCAATCAAACATATCAACGCCGCGCTCCGCGACTGTAAAAAAATCAGCCGGAGAAAACCCGATGCCCATCGCATAGATGGGTTTTTCTTTTGGAATCTGCGGCGCGAGATATTCCAAAATTTCCGCAGTCCGCTTCATGTTATATCCGATTGACTCTCCGCCGATCGCAATGCCGTCAAAATTCATAGAACTGATAATCCGCGCGCTTTTTTTTCGCAATGTTTTGAATCTTCCCCCTTGAATTATGCCAAATAGAAGTTGCCGTTTTGACATTTGAATTTTGACATTTGACATTTGGGCAATACACCGTTTTGCCCAACGGTGCGTCCTCTCCATGGCTTCCTTTGTATATGCATAAGAGCTAGCCTCATCGCTTGCCTCGTCAAACGCCATAATAATGTCAGCTCCTAAATCGCGCTGAATTTGCAAGGCGATCTCCGGAGTAAAACGATGCGCACTGCCGTCAAGATGCGAGACAAACGTGGCGCCGTCATCGTCAATTTTACATAGTGAATTTTTACGCGCGCCTTTCCCAAGGCTCCATACCTGAAACCCGCCGCTGTCGGTTAAAATCGGGCGATCCCAATTCATGAATTTGTGCAAACCGCCGGCGCGTTTAATAATCTCTACAGCGCCGCGAAGATATAAGTGATATGTGTTTGCTAAAATAATAGGCGCGGCAATTGAACGGGCATCATCAGAGTCAAGCCCTCCCTTAAACACGGCTTGAGTCGCAACAGGCATAAAAACAGGCGTCTCTATGACGCCGTGATCGGTGCGCAAATATGCGAGACGCGCGCGAGTTCTTATATCTTCTTGTATAATTTGGAAATTAGACATTGAATTTTGTCATCTCACATATTCCATCTCCATCCAATTTTTTCCCGCTTTCGCGTCAACTTTTAACGGCACTTTCAATTTTGCGGCGCCTTCCATTTCTGCTTTAATAATACGCGCCAATTCCAGAACAGCATCTTCCCGCGCTTCAAACACCAATTCATCATGCACCTGTAAAAGCATTTTAATATCACAGATTAACTCTTGCTTCTTAATTCTCGCTTCTATTTTTATCATCGCAAGTTTCATAATATCAGCGGCAGTCCCCTGCACAGGCATGTTTATAGCCGCCCGTTCAGCGGCAGAGCGCAAAAGAGGAGAGCTAGAATTTATGTCCGGAAGATAACGCCTTCTTCCGTAGAGCGTCTCCACAAATCCAAGCTTTCTAGTTGACTCAATAACTTCCTCTAAAAATAAAAATACCCGCGGGTATAACGCGCGATAGCGATCAATAAAATTCTGCGCTTCCTCAAAACTTAGAGAGAGCCGTTCTTTGAGTCCGCGAGCGCCAAGCCCGTATAATACTCCGAAATTTGCCTCTTTCGCGCGCCTGCGTTCATCTGTCGTAACTTCGTTCTCTTTTTTATTAAAAAGCCGGGCCGCTGTTCTAGTATGCACATCTTTATCGTCAATAAAAGTTTGAATGAGATGCTCGTCTCCTGCCAAATGCGCCGCGACGCGAAGTTCAAGTTGAGAATAATCAAGCGATAAAAGGCGATACCCATCTCCAGCAACAAACGCGCGGCGAATCTCGCGTCCTATATCGGTTTTAATAGGGATATTCTGCATGTTCGGTTTAGAAGAAGAGAGCCGTCCGGTTGCGGCGATTGTCTGATTAAAGCTCGTATGAATTCGGCCTGTTTCCGCGCGCGCTAAAAGCGGCAGAGATTTAATATAAGTTGAATCCAACTTTGCAAGTTCGCGATATTCAAAAATCGGTTCAATAATTTTGTGCTCGCCTCGCAGTTTTTCAAGTTCAGCCGCGGCTGTTGAAACGCCTGTTTTCACCTTGCGAATGCCTTTTGCTTGAATTTGTAATTTGTGAAACAGCGCCTCTTTTAACTGTTGCGGCGAGTTGATATTAAAGACGCATCCAGCAAACGAATAAATTTTCTGTTCAACTTTTTTTATCCTCATCAGAACCTCTTCCCTGAGTCTTTTCAACACTCCAGTGTCTATTTGAATGCCTGTCCGTTCCATCTCCTCTAAAATCGGAACGAGCGGCATTTCAATTGAATAAAACACATCTGTCAGACTCTTTTTTTTGATTTCGGAAGACAGTTTTTCGTATAGCCTGAATGTATAGCATATTTCCTTTTGCATACGAACGCCGAAATGCTGAAACACGAGCGCATCTAACCCGTACTGGCGCTCGCCCGGGCTTAAAAGGTATGCGGCGATCATAGTGTCAAAGTACGCGCCTTGCATAGAGATGCCCGCATTTTTCAGCGCGGCAATGTCAAATTTTATGTTATGGCCAATCTTTTTTACTTTTGGATTTTCAAGGATCGGTTTTATAAACGGCACTAACAGAGCCGGAATGTAATATACGTTTTTTTTATTGAACGAGAGGCTCACGCCCGCGAGTTTCGTTGTAATTGAGTCCAGCGAATCGGTTTCAGTATCAACGGCTATAATAGTTTCTTCAGAAATCGCGCGCGCGAATTTTTTTGCTTCATCCGCGGTTTTGATATGAACGTAAAAAATTTCTTCGCCGACAGTAGTTTGAGCTCCGGAAATGTTATAAGAATCCTCAATTTGCTGAAGAGGAAAAGAAAGCGAGCGAAAAGCGTATTTTTGAAATACAGACATCACTTCATTATGCTTGAAACGCGGGAAAGCCGCCTCGTCAAAAGAAAATCGCAACTTCACGCAATTATCAATTTGCGCGAGTTTTTTTGAAAGCGCGACCGCGCCGCGCGACTCTTTTACTTTTTCAAGAACTGCGGCTTTGATTCCGAATTTTTGGAGAATATCCGCCTCTCCCATTTGGTCCAGTTGTTTATACAGAACATCAATTGAACCAAACGCTTTCATAAGATCAATCGCGGTTTTCTCGCCGATTCCGCGCGCGCCCGGAATGTTGTCGGAGGGTTCGCCGCGAAGAGCCTTAAAATCCACAAGCTGTTCCGGCAAAAGCCCGCCGTAGCGTTCCCGCACTTCTTTTAGTCCGTAGACCACTGTTTCTGTAACGCCTTTTTTAGGCGTATAAATAAAAATATTATTATCTACTAACTGCAATGTATCCATATCACCGGTTACAACAACAATATTGAGTTTTGAGTTTTGAGTTTTGAGTTTTGAAATTTTGCATAGCGTGCCTATCAAATCATCAGCCTCAACGCCGATCTTTTGAAAATACGGAATGTTGAACGCGCGAAGGGCCTCCTGAATAATCGGAATCTGATCATACAATTCCTGCGGCTTTTTCTCCCTTTGCGCCTTATATTCTTTGTAAAGTTTATCGCGGAACGTCTTGCCTGTTGAATCAAAACAGACCGCGATTGCGGAAGGTTTAATCTCGCGTATGGCTTTCAAAAAAATTATCATGAATCCATACGCCGCGTTTGTAACAACCCCGCTTGGCGCTTTCATTGTTTGCGGGATGGCATGCCACGCCCGATGAAGAAGCGCGTTGCCGTCAATAATCATAAATTTCTCGCTTATTTGACTCATAGCGATTGTATGATACCATTCAGAAGCTGTAAAAACAAGCCATGAAAGCTTTCAGGGCAAGCCGCGGCCCTCGTAGTTAAATGGATATAACGCTAGCCTTCTAAGCTGGAGTTGCAGGTTCGATTCCTGCCGAGGGCGCCAAAATCTGGATCGAAACGTTAATCTTGGAAAATTCAGCCTATTGGCTGGGTTTTTATGTACTGACGTATCACTCCCCAACCCGAAATCTATACTGTAGAGCTTCCGAGAGATGTTCGATTTGAATATCTTGAAGGCCTGCGAGATCAGCGATCGTGCGGGCCACTTTGAGAATCTTAAAATATGATCGCGGCGAAAGCGAGAAACGCGACATCGCCGCCTCAAGCAATCGTTCGCCATCTGCCGGAACGCGGCAAAACTCTCCGACCTCGCGGCTTCCCATGCTGGAGTTCACAGCCGAAGTTCGCGAAGGAAATCGTTTACGCTGGATGTCGCGCGCGCTTTCAATACGCTCCAGTATAATTGCCGACCTCTCGCCATCATCAGTGGACGATATATGCTTAAAAGCTACGCGAGGAACATCAACTTGAAGATCAATGCGATCAAGAAGCGGCCCGGAAACGCGCGATTGATATGAGCGAATAGCATTTTGCGAGCAGGTACACTCTTTTTCCGGATCTCTGTAAAATCCGCAAGGGCATGGATTTTGCGCGGCAAGAAGCGTAAACCGAGCAGGAAACACGGCGCGCGCCTCCGCGCGCGAAATCGTTACAAATCCGTCCTCAAGCGGCTGGCGCAGATTTTCCAAAACAACGCGCGGAAACTCCGGAAACTCATCCAAAAATAACACGCCGTGATGAGCAAGCGAAATTTCTCCAGGGCGCGGTATTGCTCCTCCTCCGACAAGCGCGACACCCGAGGACGTGTGGTGCGGCGCGCGAAACGGGCGCGTGGCAATAATCGCGCGATCTTTTGGAATCATGCCCGCAATGGAATAAATTTTGGTAACCTCCACAATCTCCTCATGAGTCATGCGCGGAAGAATAGTTGTGAATGTCCGCGCAAGAAGAGTTTTTCCGGCGCCAGGGGGGCCTGACATCAACACATTATGCCCTCCAGCGGACGCAATCTCAAGCGCGCGCTTTGCGTGGTTTTGCCCTTTGATGAAAGCAAAATCACACTCCTGATCTCCATAATCTCCACGGTATTCAATCGGCGTACATGGAATAGTAGCTATCTTTTCTCCGCCTGAAAGATGAAAAAACAACTGTTTCAAATTTTTCACAGGATAAATTTCAAGCCCGGAAACCAACGCGGCTTCCTCTTTGTCTGCGTCCGGAACATAAATCCGTTTTATGCCATATTCGCTGGCAAATAGCGCGGAAGGAAGCACGCCGGACGTGTGGCGGACAGTTCCGTCAAGCGCAAGTTCGCCGATAAACAGAGAATCAGAAACTTCAAGCGGATGATCCAATGCCTGCAAAAGCCCGACCGCCATTGGAAGATCAAATGATGCGCCCTCTTTTTTGATGTCTGCCGGCGCCAAATTTACAACAATCACTCTTTGCCAAGGAAAATCAATGTCGGAATTTTTAATTGCCGAACGAATCCGCTCCTTTGATTCTCGCACAGAGGCGTCAGGAAGCCCCACAATATTAAAACGAGGCAGATTCCCTCGCGAGACATCTACCTCAACATCAATAAGATGCGCATCCATTCCAAGAGTAAGCGCGGAATGAATTTTTGAGAGCATATGGTATAAAATTTAACTCACCTCCGCTCCCGTCCCAGCAAATACTCTACTTTCCTCTTTATACTTCACCACATTATCCAGCACAACCATCTTTTCCTCACTAATAGATACAACTTGTTTGTGGTGAACGATTAATCCTTCAGAAAACCCGGGAACAAACGGCGGCTTTTTAATAAGATATGTCCGCACGCCTTGTGTTTCAATATCAATATCAAATGATCGTATTTTACCAACATACGCGCCGCTCTGCGTCTCTGTTTTAAGACCGATCAATTTTTCAGAGTTTATAAGCATTATTGTCTGATTGGCATTACTATGTAGATAAACTCCTCGCCGTCGCTTTCTTCCAAAGGCTTCAAGAGAACCGGGGCAGACGGAGATAACGCTAGTAGCGCTATTTCCGGCGCGTCAATTGCTGTCAACCCGTCAAGAAGATACCGATAATCAAAAGCGATTGTGAGTTCTCCCTCTCCTTCAATGTGCGGATAAAGTTCTGTTTGCTCTTCGCCAATTGTTGTTCTTGAGGAAATTTTCATGCCCTTTTCTGATACGATTGTCAGCGTGACGTTATTTGATCCGACTGACGCAAAAAGTCCGGAGATCCGCACCGCATTAATGAATTCTTCGCGGTTTATGATGCATTTTATTGTGTGAGACGTGGGGATAATCTGTTGATAATTCGGATAATTTCCGTCAACAAGCCTGGAGACAATCTCATTTGATCCATAAACAATGAGCGCTTGATTTTCAGAATGGTAAAGAATAATTTTTTCTTCTGTAGCCTCAAGAGATCGGAGAAATTCTTTTGCGGTTTTTAAAGGAAGAATGAATTGAGCTGTAAACGAAGCCGGATTTATGAGAAGGGCTTTTTTTTCAGAAAGTCTATAACTATCAGTTCCAGTAAGAGTGATTGTTTTATCATTGATTGCGACATATATACCGTGAAGTTCAGGCCTTGTGTCATCAAGCGAAACTGCTGGGATAATCTGTAAAAGAGCTTTTTTAAAAACTTGAGGAGAAATTACGCATTCTTTATCTTTTTGTATTACTGGAATTACAGGAAAATCATCGCTTGGCAAACCGTTTATCTTGGTTTTATGCGCTCCACCTAAAATAGTTATACTCTTTCCATCGCTTTGGACATCAACTTTATCGCGAGGCAGAAGGCTCACAAAACTAGACATAAGTTTTGCCTCAACTGTAATAGAACCTTCTTTATCAACCTTTCCTCTGACGATTGATGTAATCCCAACCTCAAGATCAGTTGCTTTTAGATAAATTGCCCCGTCTTTTGCTTCAATAAGAATATTTTTAAGGATAGGAAGCGCTGTTTTGTTGCCGCTTATTCCCTGAACAGATGTTAAACCCCTATAAAGATTTTCTTGTGTGCAAGTGAATTTCATATTACGTATATATATTTAATTCTTCCTCTTATAACTCGCGTTTTTGTTGAAAAGTCGTTATTTCCTTAAAATAATACGATTATTTTTTTGAAAACATGTTGATATTTATGTTAGGTTTATGTGAATATTTTATGGAAAATTTATTCTCGCAACATATCAACACTTTCTCCTATGTTTTTCTGTTAATAACGCTACATCGGTTTCTATTATTTTTGAAAGCTCATTTAATGTGTTTGCTTTTTTTGGCTTTCGTATAAATTTATCTATTATAACGTTTATTTCCTCCTCGTCGTGTATTGTTGGGAGAACGTCGCGCGTTCCGAGAAGTAAAAGATGAACCTCAAGCGTTATTTTCATCTTCCCAGCAATTGTTTTTGGACCGTAATACAGAGCTCCTTGAAATTTCTGTTTCTGTATCATTACCATACACTTATGCACTCCTTGACGCAAGTTAAAGGTTTTCGGAATTAAAAGATTGATTGTCGGAAATCCAATTATTCTCCCTAATCCAGCTCCTCTTATACATGTGGAGGAAAAACGCATATATTAGATAGTGTACCGCTTTAGTTTCAGCTCCTTCTTCCATTTTTCTTTTCTGTCAGGGATTTTCCTTAACTCTCTGTAGAGAACAATAAAAAAGATCGTCCAAAAACTAAAAAACCATATCCATAGCCATAGACGCATAGAAAGATATGGAATCTTCTCTTTTCGGAAGAAGTAAAGAAGAAGTGAAATGCCGCCGTATAAAAAAAACATTTTTTTGGCTTTGCGGGCTATTTTTCTGAAAAACATCGGGATTTTTGAGCTGTACATAAGTAGCGCCGCGCCGATTATGAGAGAGAAAATTGCAGTTATTAAAAAGAAAGTTCCCAATTCTGTAAAGGAAAGTGGCTGTATATTGAGAAAATAGTCTTTTGTCGGCTTAAACATACCTATTTTTTGAATACAATTCCAAAGTGATATTTTCCGGCTGAAAATTCTTTGATTTTATTGAGTTCCATATCGTAACCGATCTGCTTTATTTTTTCAATACTTACCCGTTCGTCAACCGGAGGCCCAAAAGGAGCGCTTTCTTTTTTCCAATCAACAATCACAATGAGTCCGCCTGATTTTGTAACTCGTTTTGCCTCTCTTAACATCTCTTTATGTTTCTGTGATTGAAAGAGCGTGTTGACTATAAGAACAACATCAACGGAATTGTCCTGAATCGGATTTGCGCCAAAAATTTCAAGATTTGTCCATATCAGCTTGATGTTTGAGGTTGATCGCGCTTTGATTTCAGCGCGAATATGAGAAATGACGGATTTTTTTACGTCCAAAGCGTATACTGTTCCCTTGCTTCCTACAAGCGGCGCCGCGCTAAATGCCATATAACCGTTCCCGGCGCCAAAGTCAGCAATTATCATTCCTTCTTCAATTCCGACATCTTTTAAAATTTGATCAGGATCAAAAAATTGCTGGATGTCTATTGTTTGTTTTTGAGAGATCATATAGCAGTATTATAGCAGAGCTTTTTCGCGTCTGCAAAGAGCGCGCGCGCTCGTCCAATTACGCGCGGCCGCATCAAGCGCTGTCGTACTTGATGCCAATTGATGCTAAATTAAACCAAAAAGTCAGCCTTGAACCCTATGAAAAATCACTCATTAACTGTGAATTATCTTCGTGGACTTGAATAGCCACGACATCAACATACACAATACACATCCTGAATTTTATGCAAAAGATCAACTGCCTCGTCATGCGGCCTCTGAAAGGCGTTTCTGCCGACGATTGACCCAAAGCTCCCGCCGGAGTTCAACTGGTGCACCTCTTCCAAAATTGCCTCGGTTTCACGCGCTTCGCCGCCGGAATTTATAACAATTCTGTGGCCGTTGAACGCAGATTTCATAATAATCCGGATGCAATCCGCAACTGTTCCTGTTGAAACATTTTTATACACCTCGCGCTTAACACTGTCTTTCATCCCGACAATCGGCTTTGGCGTTTTGCATTTGACGATATGCGCGCCCAAAAGACACGCAATCTGCGCCCCATAAGCGATAACGTCCACCGCTGTTTCTATATCTTTGGATGCCGTTTCAGAATTTGCTGGGATAAGCCCGCTCCCGCGCGCGTAAGCCCAAACAACAACAACTAGTCCTGCCGATCGCGCGTCCCGCGCAAGTTCGCGAAGCTCATTATACATCTCGCGCGCATGAACTGACCCTGGATAAATCGTAAACCCTACTGCCGATGAGCCGAGACGCACAGCATCCTCTGCCCATGACGTGATCGACGGATACGGATCAGAATCGTCCGGCATCATAAGATCATGGCTATTCGTTTTAAGAATAGTCGGGATGCCGGCGCGTTTAGTCGCGTCAAACGCGGCCTCAAGAGCGCCAAGCGGAGCCGCATAAGCGTTGCATCCGGCCGCGATCGCAAGTTCTGCCTGGTTTACCGGATCATACATTATTTGGTTAGATTCAAATGATCTTCCTGGCCCATGTTCAAACCCCTGATCCACAGGTAAAATAACAAACTTTCCGCTTCCGCCAATTCTGCCGTAAGTCAAAAGTTTCAGAAGATTTTCTCTCTGCTCTTTGGTAAGCGCCGGATACCAGCTTAAAATTTCATTGATTCGCGTTTGATTTTTCTGCGGCATAAATTTTATTGCAGATTACGCAGAAGCGCGCATGCTCCTGCTCACTGCTTGTTAAAATACGAACTCCCCCTCAATATGCGTTTCAAGTTCTAGAACCATCATACGCTTTAGAGCATTCTTCTGCAACCATGATAATGCAGAACTTTTCCCCAGAATATCCACAAATTCTATGCCGGGAACGGCTTCTAAATTCAAATAGAAAAAACTGGTTATTCGTGTATCTTTCAAATTATCTTCTATAATATCCTGTTTTGAGGACTCGACAACGACTCTCTTCTCGTCCTCATACATCGCAAAAGCAACCTTGTCATCAACGACAAGATCAAAAAAATTCGGCTCGCGGGAAACCCACGAAAAAAGTGCCGGATCAACAATGCGCTCTTTGCTAACCGTACCGTCCGGCAGATTTTTTTGAACAACAACCGGGTGTTGAAACGCCGCAATCTCCGTGAGACGTTTCTTTATGTACTCTGCTCCCTGTTTTTTCAGCGCTGTTTCCGGTGTTTGAAACGCGAGAATCACTGATGACGGAAATTCTCTAGTTTTGGCGTATGTTTCAATTTTATTTTGTAAAATTTTATCGCGCGATGTTATCTGAAATGAAAGAGTTTTTGAAGCGGGCGAGAGAGTAAAATAATAAGGAATATCGTTTAGAGATTGAGAAAAAATTGGCGGAAAATGTTCTTCAATATAATCGGCGGAAATAGAACCAACTATAGTTGCAGAACGACTAAAGGCGAGAGCGTGAAATAATTCAGCGCCCTCTCCGCTCGGTTCACCCTCCAAGCCCTTTGCTGTCAGATGATACCACTCGCCGTCTTTCATATAAATAACAATGTCCTGCTTCCGTCCTTCTAAAACCGGGCGAATCTTTGGATCAAGCCCTAAAAGTTCCAAAAATTGCGCCGCTCGGGCGTCATACCCGCCGCCTTTCTGCCAAAACCAAAAAGCGGTATCTTTGGGAAGGTAGTCAATGAGCAAAGATTTCTTTTGATAAAAAAGCACGATAGCAAGAACAGAGACAATAACAAGGGAAAAAATCGCGATGACGACGAGATTTCGAAAAAAATGGCGCGTCATGAGAGTAAACAGTCCTCCGGTTAATCGTACTGAATCATGAGATAGACAAATCCAAGGAATGTAAAAAAGAATGCCGCAACCATAAACAGTGTACTAGTGAATAAATTCAACCGTATTTTACGAGAGGTTATTAACATAATCATATTGATAGTGATTAACCAAAAAATAAAATTATAGAAAAATGGAAGCCATGAGTCTTGCGGAGGAAAATCGTTTCCTAAAGGTGGAATCGGGTACTCAAAAGCACGAAAAGGAAAACCGCCTGTTGCAACAAACGGTATACTATTTATGTCACCGTCCCATGATAGCGGCGGTTCAATTTTCTTATATGAAACAAAAAGCGACACCCATAAACATACTATAGTAAGCCCGATAATACTGATAATTCTATTGAGCAATGTGTTCATAACTTTCTTTACTATTATCATACGACCCGCTATCGCTCTCGCGCCCCAACACCTCGCGCGGCTTTGCGCCGTCTCCTGGCCCAATCACGCCTTCGGCTTCCAATAAGTCTAGAATCCGCGCCGCGCGGGCATAACCGATTCGCAGATGGCGCTGAAGATATGAGGCAGACGCCTTGCCTGCGCGTATCACGAGTTCGCGCGCCTCATTTAAAAATTCATCGCCATCTTGATCGCCAATCAATCCGCCGCCGCCCAAAAAAGAAACGCCGTCCTTTTTTTCTGTAATATCGGCAAGATAATCCGGCTCTGCCTGATCCTTCAAAAAATTAGCCACGGATTTAATTTCTTTATCATCAATAAAAGCGCCCTGCAAACGTTTTGGTTTTGAAAGATCAGCGGTGATAAAAAGCATGTCTCCCCGGCCCAGCAATTTTTCAGCGCCTGAAGAGTCTAGAATAGTCCGCGAGTCGGTTTGGCTTGCAACAGTAAAGGCAATACGAGCTGTGATGTTTGCCTTAATAAGCCCGGTAATGACATTCACAGACGGCCTTTGCGTCGCAAGCACAAGATGAATCCCGACAGCTCTAGACATTTGCGCGAGCCGCACAATTAAAGCCTCAACCTCTTTTGCCGCAACGCTCATTAAGTCCGCAAGTTCATCAATAATAATAACAATATATGGCATTCTGTCATCGGAAGCGCGATTATAGGCCTCTATGTTTCGCGCAGTTGCCGCGGCAAGAATATCAAATCGCCGATCCATTTCCGATAAAGTCCATTTAAGCGAGTTGATAGTCTTTTTTGCGTCAGTAATAACAGGTGTAAGAAGATGCGGTATATTGTTGTACACAGTAAGTTCCACGCGTTTCGGATCAACAAGAATAAACTTCAGATCGTCCGGCGAATTTTGATACAGCAGACTTATAACAAGCGAGTTAATCGCAACAGACTTTCCAGAACCGGTTGCCCCGGCTATTAAAAGATGCGGCATTCGTTCAAGGTCAGCGATATATGGAGCGCCGGAAACATCTTTTCCAAGCGAGAGCGTTAAGTTTGAGGGTCTGGAACGAAAAAGCTCGCTTTGCAAAATTTCACGGAGTCCGACAGTTGCAATCACGCTGTTTGGCACTTCAATTCCAACAACTGATTTCCCAGGGATTGGCGCTTCAATGCGAATTGGATGAGCGGCAAGCGCAAGCGCAAGATCATTATGCAACGCTGTGATTTGCGCAAGTTTCACCCCGTCGCTAGGTTTCAGAGTGTACTGCGTAACAGTCGGGCCTGTTGAGGTTCCTCCCATTTCAACATCAATTCCAAAATTTTGGAGCGCTTTCTTTATTTTCTCTTTATTTGCGGCAATGTCTCCGGAAGATGGAACTCCGTCGCGTTTTTCAAGCAAAGTAAGCGGAATATCAATCTTCCGCCTGAAACGAGCCTTAAGCGTCTCTTCAAACCCCGCGTCTTTTGGCTCTTTCTCTATAGAAGATCGCGAAAATGGCTGTTTCTCTGTTTTTGGAACGATTTCCTCTTCTTTCTTTGCCAATGAGGCTTTTATAACTGGCGCGGGAGTTTCAATCTCCGGAACAAATTCAGGCTCTCGTTTTAGTTTGTCTTTAAGCGTTGTTTTAACCCCGGAAAATATGCCGCCAAAAGGAAGTTTAACGATCAGCCATACAATCGCGCGCCCGATTGTGAAGACTTTTGTCCCAAACATAAGAAGTATAGAAATAGTGCCCAACGCGACAAGAATAATCACTGTTACCCAATATCCTGTGAGTTTAAGGAGCGGATAGACAAAAATGAGCCCAATGTATCCTCCGCCGCGTCCGTCGTTTAGATAACTAAATATGTCTTCAGCGGGAAGTTTCAAATTCAACATTGCGGAATAAACTAAAACAAAGAGAACTGTCGCAACGATTTTGGCCGCGCGAATTTTAGGATCAAAGTTTCCAACAATAAACAGGGCAATAAATAAGAGAACAACCGGAAATACAAACGCGCCAACCCCTAAAATAAGAAATGAGGCTTTATTAATGTATTCGCCGACTTTTCCGCCTTTTTCAATGATTGAGAAAAGCATAATAAAAGAGAGCGCTGTGACGACAACAATCCAAATAGCGCGCTCCACGTCTTTATGAATAAACCGGCTGTTTTCGTTTCCTTCCTCTTTCAGATATTTTTTTCTTTTAGACATAGAAACGATTATAGTATACATTAAGGTCGGGAACTTTATCAAATGCCACGAATTGAGTCATCTAAATTTCCACTTTCCCTCATGTCTCTCTGCCTTTCCATTTTTGCCTCATTTCGCAATAGTCCCTTGATGCAAAGAGGCGCTCGTGATAAAAATAATTCATGCCTAAATACTTTCCATACAACACAGTCAATTATGGCGGACAATACGTTCCCGAAACTTTGATGAGCGCGCTCTATGAATTAGAAGAAGCGTACGAGCGATTTTGTAAAGATGCGGATGCGCAAAAAGAACTTCAATATCTTCTGCGCGAATACGCCGGCCGTCCAACTCCGCTCTATCATGCGCGAAATTTGTCTCTAAAACTTGGCTGTAAAATTTACCTGAAACGCGAGGATCTTCTCCACGGCGGAGCTCATAAAACAAATAACGCCCTTGGACAAGGGCTCTTGGCTCGCTTTATGGGGAAAACGCGCCTTATTGCGGAAACCGGAGCCGGCATGCATGGAGCCGCGACCGCGATGATGGGCGCGTTTTTTAATATAAAAACCGTTGTGTATATGGGGATTGAGGATATCGCGCGCCAAAAACTCAACGTCTTGAAAATGAAGCTCTACGGCGCGAGTGTTCACCCTGTTGAAATTCGCGCAGGGGTTGGCTCGCTGAAAGACGCGATAAACGAGGCCCTGCGGGACTGGGTTACGAATGTGCGCGATACGTATTACCTTTTTGGAACGGTCGCGGGACCTCATCCGTACCCAACTATCGTTCGCGATTTTCAAAGAGTGATTGGACAAGAAATCAAAGAACAAATTTTAGAAAAAGAAAAACGTCTCCCGAAAGCTGTCATCGCATGTGTCGGCGGAGGATCAAACGCTATAGGCGCGTTTTATGAATTTCTTGCTGACGATGTGGAACTTCTCGGAGCAGAAGCTGGCGGACAAGGCATTTATTCGGGCAAACACGGCGCCGCGATTACTGCCGGACGCAATGCGATTCTTCACGGATCACTTTCAAAAGCGCTCACCGACTCCGACGGCCAAATCCATGAGGCCTACTCAATATCTGCCGGGCTTGATTACCCAGGAGTCGGCCCCGAGCACGCGTATCTAGCCGAAACCGGCCGCGCAAAGTATTACGCAATCACCGACATGCAAGCTCTTGCCGGCTTCAAACTCCTATCAAAGACAGAAGGAATAATCCCGGCGCTTGAATCCGCGCACGCGGTTGCGCTTGCGGTTGAGTATTCAAAACAATGCGAGGCTGATGACATTCTCATTATTAACGTATCGGGACGAGGAGATAAGGATTTAGAACATGTTGCGGAATTGCTATAGCCCAAAATTCAAATGTAAAAACTCTTTATAACATGACCCTAATCACCGGCCTTGTGCCCGGCTACCCAACTCCAACGCTCTCGCTTGAAATCGCGAAAACTATGCGCAAAGCAGGCGCTGATATTTTAGAACTCTCGGCGAGTTTTTCCGAACCGATCGCGGACGGTCCGACTTTGCAACTTGCGCATCAAAAAGTTTTGTCGTCCAAGTTTGCAAAAGAAGACGCATTTGAGCTTTATAAAAAAATTAAAGACGAAACGCGCGCGCCGCTTTTTTTAATTGAGTACGCAAACGTCATCTATCAAATCGGTTTTGACGCGTATTACAAAAAAGCGGCCGGCGCTGGCATCAATTATATTCTTGTGCCAGACGTCCCGCTTGAGGAATCCGCGCCGTTTGTGCAGTCCGCGCGCGCGGAGGGCATAGCTCATATCTTTATGATCGCGCCGACGACAAGCGATGAGAGGATAAAAATGATTGTCCATTCAGCGGAAAAACACACGGCTCCGTTCCCGACATTTCTGTATCTTGTGTCTGTTACCGGAGTAACTGGTAGCAGAAAAAATGTCAGTGATGAAACGATTGATTTTATAAAACGCGTCCGCTTGGCAACCGATCTCCAGCTCATCGTCGGCTTTGGCATCAGCGCGCGCGAGCATATACAAGCTGTTATCAAGGCTGGAGCAGACGGCGTCGTTACCTGCTCGCCGATTATAGACATCGCGCATAATTTGAAAGAGAACCCGGATCTGATGTTGCGGAAAATCGCAAAATACATGAACTCACTTGTATATGGAACAAAGAGAGAATCAACAACCGATTGACGCAGAAATTTCAAGAGAACGAGCCATGGATGAGTTTGAAATTATTACCGATCCAGAGCAAAGAAAAGCGCTTGCGGAATGCGCTGATATTCTGATTGAGAGAATTGTGGCAGAAAAATTTGACTGTCTGGTTTTTCTTGATCAGTCCGCACGGCCCATTCACTGGCTTCTGCGCGCTCGCTTTAAATGGCTGAAGAACACAAAACAAGGAATATTCGCCGATGACAATACAAGACGAACCGCAATGTTTCCAAAGATAAAGTTTATCAACTTCGGACCGGAAGACAAAAATGATGTGCTATACAATAATAAGAAGCAAGATATGACGCCGCAATTAAAAAAAATTTTCCAAAAGACAGAAGACACTTCTAAAACTTACTTTGATAACAAGAAAACGCTTATTGTTGATGAGTATAGCCCGGGTCTATACTTGTCTCATGACGGAAGCGTAAAAATGACGACAGTAGAAGCGGCGCGGCAGGTATTTTGCGAGGCGTTTGCTGGCCAAAATGCCAAGTTTTTTGGAATGGTTTTTATTTCAAAAGAGAAACATATTCCCTTTCTAAAAACAGGCGGCGTGCCATGGCGGGATCCTTCTGACATCTATCAGGGCATAACTGGAATTTCAGAAAGGATGAGGAAAAAACGATTTTTAAGCCGTCCGTATAGGCAGATATATCCTTCCCTGCGCGAGGACTTAGAGCAAACTGAATTAAAAGTACTGAACACTGTTCCTGATATCATAAGCCAACCTCGTATTAAAAATCTGAAAGATCAACTACCTATACTGTCTATGATTAAAAATCAATATAATTCACTGAGGTCATCTCAAAACCCTAATTTTCTGCTATAATACAAGCAATTAATGGGAC
>CAYYGX010000010.1:0-19672 GCA_964471805.1 uncultured Gammaproteobacteria bacterium
TGCCGTTTGTGCCATATTGCATGAGTCTGCCTGGATACGTGTCGGAGGCGTTACTGTAGGTGAATGCGTATCCATAAGAAGTTTTTGCGCCGTCTCCTTGCTTTGCCGAAATAACAATCCATGCCTTTTTACCGGGGCTCATGATAGCCGGTTTTGGAAACATAACATCAAAAAAAGCTCCGTCGGCTATGCTGTCCCATTGGTTTTTCGTCATGGATGTTGTCGTTACAGTATAAAAATTTCCATACTGATCAGAAGGATAGCCGTTATAGTCAAGGTTAATTGCAAATTGTATATTCTGAACCGGCGAGCCGATGGTGCTGTGTTTTTGTAACCTTACGCCTTCAACGAGCGTGAGAGTTGGTACAAAACTTTGCGCGATTTTTAGCTCGCTGTTTTGATAAGGTCCGACAACCGCTCCAGCATTCCCTCCAGTTTTGTTTACAACGTCCTCAAATATAGGATCGGTAACACCCACCGGCACCACTTCTTTTTGATCTCCAAACCAGTTCAGCATGAAGTTGTGCGGGTTATAGAGTTCGTTTGGAGTGTATGAGCTAATTTGTTCAATAGAAGGGATAGGCATATCCCATCCGTATCCGTAAATAGAGTCGTTTGTTTTATTGGCTGAATTGTAGGAAAGCGCAAGAGACGGGGCAAGGCCGTTTCTGCCGGAGGGGAGCGCGATCGGATACGAGACGCCGAGGGACCCGTTTGACTCAAGCGGTTGCACGGTTAACTGCCGCGCGCTTTGGCTTTTATTGTTTGGTGCTGTTGTTTGGGTTTGCGTTGCGTTTGTTGTGAGCGCGTTTACCTCATCTGTTCCGCCGTCTTTTTTATCTTTTTTCTCTTTATCCTTATCCTTTGTATCGTTCTTGGTATCAGGCGTTTTTTCTTCCGGCTTCGTCACAGTGTTTTCATGAACAGTACTTCCTTGCGGTGCGACGAGAGGTGTTTCTTTATCCGTCCAGGAAGCGTTCACTGACGGAACTTCTAGCGCAATCGGCGGCGCATTATCAGTCGCAGGAGATAACACTGGCGCTGGATCTGACTTAGTCGCAGTACTATTTCCGGTTGTTGTTGCTTCATCAGTCGGCGCGCCGTAAGCGATAAGCGGAATGAACTCACCGCTTATAAGAATGATCGCAAGGATCGCCGATAGCCGACGTCTTGCGGAAGAGTGGAAGGGCATCATGGTTATGGCATATACTGAAGAACGAAGGAATAGATATTTTTCTGTTTCTTCGTTCTGCTGTTTGCCTTAGTTATTAACAGAATTTAGAGCCGTCGCTTACAAAAGCCGTCTCATACTTTTTTTATTTTATTTAAGCATAAAAACAGTAATTACTGCTTATTTGCGACGGCTGTTATTTTAAAAATACTAATTCTATACGAGTTCATCCTATCATAAAACAGTATTATAAACAATAAACCCCATATCTCTCTTCAATAAAAAAATATGGAGCAAAGTTAGTTAAAAATCAGAAAATTAAAAATTACCCTTGATACTTTTCATCATGCTCTCTAAACTCTTCTATCAGCCGCCTCACAAGCGTTGCCTTATCAACTTTCATTCTTTTGCTTTTCCATTTGAGGTATCGTTCAAGTTCCGTGTTCAGACGCAGTGTAAACTTAATTTCGTATGTGTCTGTATGGTGCACTAACTGATCAATAAACTCTCGGATAATTTTTGCGGCCGTATCAAGCGTAAAATAGGAAAACTTAAAAACCTTCTTTAATTCATGCGCCTCGCTGATTTTTTGAATATCCGGAGGCACGAACTCACCTTTTGTCAATAAATACAAAATCGGTTTTCTGCGGGCGATTGCAAGCGCGACAACGTATGACGCCTCTTGGCTTTCCGGATCTCCAAGCACAACAACCGCATCCAATCCTTTTGGAAATTCAAGAGCGTAGGAAACGCCGACAAGATTAGAATGCAACAGAGCGCCGGTATTTTGAAGCGCTTTGATAAGCATAATATTTGGCTGATACGCTGTCGTATCGCGAGTTGTGTAGAAATAGACTGTCATGTCAATATGCGCCTGATAAGAGACGGATCTCGAGTTTGGTATAGAATCCACATAAAAGCGACTGTAACCCATGCGATACCTTCCTCTCGTGTTACAATGATGCCTTTTTTGAGAAATGCGTTCCGAAAATCGTTTAGAGCGCTACCCTCCGGCATCATAAGCGCGTGTCCGAATACGACACACGGAATTAACGCGTTTGGCCTATCAAAAAACGATTGCAAAGTATCAGGAAGCGACACTGTCGGCGTAATATGAAAAAGAGCGCCAAGAGCGCCCTCCAATTCTTTTGCTAACATTTCCCTCGTAAGAAGAGGCGTTACATCAAAAAATCTTACACGCGTTTCAAGGTATGGCAGAAACACTGTGTCTTTGCGCTGTTCCTCTTCCATTGTCCCTGCCTGCTCTTCGGAAAGTTTCATGCTGAACTCAACCTTGCCGGCAAACATTTTTGACGGAAAAGAAAAAGGAAACGCGGAAAACGGCTCTCCGAGTTCAATTCTATTGCTTGGAACAATTTTATCGCCGGCGACGACATAACAGCCGCTTCCTTTTCTTTGCACAGCGTGAATCGCGTTCATCATGTTTGCCCGGAGCCCTACGTCATGGCTACGCGCGAGAATATCCGGAAGCCCGCTTGGAACTTCAAGAAGATAATCCGGCAGTTGAGATCCTGTTAACACAACCGTAAAATGAAGATTTTCCATGATAAGCGGAATGCAATTGCCAAGATACGGAATGTTCGCGATACTGCCCACAATCACAAAACCGCTGTAGTCGTTCCGATGTTCATATAGAAACCGACAAACGGCAAGCCAGCGATCTGGTATAAAATCCGCGTCAGAGCCTGTATGAAAAACGCGGACGTCCATCTGCGCGCGCATTAAAAGGAGTTCCGGCATTGCCGCAATCCATTTCTTTACGTCGTCCTCGTGTTTCACTCCAATAAGATTGCCTGCAGTATCCTGAACAACAGTTCCGCCTGTTATAATGATGCAAATCGGATGCGATGAATCATTCATACGGATTCTTGAGCGCTAATTGGTTTCACTGTGATAAAATCCCCTCGTTTCTCACTGCCGGCTCCGAGAATGAAAACGCTTGAAATTTCAAATACAGAGCCTTTGGCGCGAAAAACGCGCTTATCAAATAATCCGAACCTAAACGATCTGCGAAGAGCTTTGGCAGACTTATACGCGCGTAAAAAATCTGAAAATACGGAATCGGTATATGACGCGAGCAGTTCTGAAACTAACTTTCCTAGAACAGAGTCTTTTCCAAGATTAAATGCCGCGCGCGCATGCTGGTTTATCAAACTAATTTTTTCTGCGCCCTGTTCAATAAAAATAATTCCATATGGAAATTCTTTCATAAGATGATTGCGCATTTTACGCTCCTCTTTCAGCTCTGAAACGGCTAAATTATATGTATCGCGCAAAACCTGATAATCAATGCTCGCGTACGCCTGATGAGCAAGATGCGCAAGACGCTCCTCTGTTTCATGGAGAAGTTTGCCGCTGGTTTTCCCCAAAACAACAAACCCGATAAACTTTTTTCCTCCCAAAATAATCACATAATCAATCTCAAAACGCGAAAGAGTATGTTTCATAAACATTACCTTGAATTCGTCTACGCTGAAATCGCCCTGATATTTTGAAATTACGTCTTTGTGAATCTGTTTTAGGCGACGCACAAAAGGCGACTTATACCCGACATGGCTTGCCTCAATTTTTACCTTGCGGACGCTGTATGATCCTTGAATTGTATAAACATTCCCACGGCGCAAAAAAATCGCCGCTTCTTGGGCTTCGGCCATGTCTGCAAATGTTTTTGCAAGATAATCGGCTAGCGTCTTCACGCTCGTCTTATTGAGGCATTGAAGAAGAATGGCATATAAAAATTTCTGCGCGTCTTGCGCGATGTCTAATGATGTATTTTTCATAGAGTGTAATTAAAGTGAAATTAAAGAGCAGTATACCTTATTTAAGAGAAAATTCAATATCCCCTTCCTCGTCAGTCCGCAAAAATTTTATGCCAAGGGAGCGCAGACGATCAAGAGTTTCAATATGCGGATGTCCGTAATTATTTTGTCCGACAAAAATAACGGCAAACTGCGGATGAACGGCGCGCAAAAATGGTTCCCCTGATGAAAAACGGCTACCCTGATGGGCGATTTTTAGCACATTGGCGGAGACGTCAACTCCTTGTAAAAGCATATACTCCTCAACCTCTTTTCCAATATCGCCTGTTAAAAGGACTGTTTTTCCATTATGCGTCAACTTCACGACAACCGAAGTGTTGTTAAGATTATTTTTAATAAACGGGCGTGAAAGCGAAGAGTTAACGTCAAAATCCGGATACAGAAAAGAAAGCGCGGTATCCTCGCTTAATTCTAAATTCATCGGATGATCAACCTTCACTTTCACAATCTCTTTTTGCTCTTCCAAAAATCGCAGTAACTCAAGATATTGATAAGTCGTATGCTCTGCGCCGGAAAAGTACACGGTTTTCACGCGATACTGTTTCAGAACCGCAAGCGCGCCTGTCACATGATCCGCGTGCGGATTGCTGATAACCAGAATATCAATATCGCGATCATAAAACGGCATGGCTTGGCCTAATTTTGAAAGCACAGCATCGTTTGGACCACCATCAATAAGAATATCCTGCTTTTGCTCTGTTCGGATATAAATCGCATCCCCCTGCCCGACGTCAAAAAATCGCACGATGAACCCTCCGCGATGATCTTGGCTAAAAGCGATGACGATAAGAACAAGATTGATGGTAAAAAGCAGGACGAGAATCCGCTTGAACATATAAAAAATTACGCAAAAAATTCCACCACTCGTATCACATACTCAAGCGTCATCCATGAAAACCATGATGCGACTTTTCCAAAAGGAAGAAACATATACGACATCAAAACTGCGCTGAACCCAAGCGCCATCGTAAGCGGAATAATCCAGATAATCGCGATATTCACGAGCGGCGCTATAAACGATACCCGGCCGAAATGCAAAAAAAGAATCGGCGCAACCGCCATGTTCGCGCCAATGGTTGCGGCGGCTGTTTCCGAGATAAAACGAAATTGGAAACGAGCTTTAAGCCAATCAGAAATACGCGGTGAAATATAAACAAGCCCGAGCGTTGCCGCAAATGAAAGTTGGAATCCGACATCAAACACGAGAAGATACGGATTCTTTGCGAGCATCAAAAATGCCGTGATCGCAAGAACGCGCGAACAATTGGAAAGCCGCCCGGCCTCGCTTGCAAAGGCGACAATAAGCGCCATTACGCACGCGCGAACTACGGAACTTTCAGCGCCGGCGATAAAACTAAATCCAAAAAGAATCGGAATAACCGCGGCCCACGCAAGCCGCCTCGAAAGGTATATGTAAGGAGCGAGCGTTAAGAGAAGTGAAATAATAATGGAAATGTTATAGCCTGAAATCGCGACAATATGAATCGTGCCGGTTTGAATGAGCGCGTCGTTTAGATAATTCGGAATGCCGTCGGTATCCCCTATTAAAAGTCCGAGCAATAAACCCGCGTGCGGAAACGAAAAAATTTTTTGCGTCTGAACGCGAAAATTATTCTTGATCCCTAAAAGCCGCCGCTTCAAAACATTTCCTTCATTTTGAGAAATAAGTTCAACTGATTTCGGGTACCGGCAAATCGCGTAAACACCGCTCTTCGCAAGATACCCGCGATACGATTCTCCGCGCTCTTTTGGATCATCAAGAACGCACGTCGTCCGCACGCGGTCTCCAAAAACTAGGCGCGGATAAAGCGCGTTTATAAGAAGAACGCGCCCGGAAACATCGCGCGTTCCGTTATGAAAAAATATGCGCAGGTGTTCAAGCGTGTAGCTCAAAGAGCGATCGCGAATATCCGGCTCGCCGGCGACGACTCCGTCAAACGTCGCGCTGTTTCCTGTGTATGAAGCGATGTTGCTAAAATCATCGCCTCGCGCGGCATAATCGCTTATTGCGAATCGCATAGCGCCGAAAAAAACAAAAATCGCGGCGCATGCGATGTATCGTAGATGGCGGACACTGCGGAATAGAACAGCGCAGACGATAAAAATCAGCGCCGGCGCGTACAGAAAAAACGGATCAATAGGAAACAGCGAGCGAAAAAGAATGCCGCCGATAAATCCAAAAATGGCAACGTAAAACATAGTTATGACCCGCTTTCAGTATGAGCAGGATCACATGAAAATTTTTAATCTCAAAATACTTAAGCCAGGGACGCTTTCATCTTTTCCACTTCTTTAATTCTCTCCTCAATTTTTTTAACCTCACTAGAAGATAGCTCATCTTTGAAATACAAAATATGTCCATCATATTGATAGGATCTTTTCCTAATTTGTTCCTTTTCGTATTGTGATAATCCTTTTGCATCATTGAAGAACGAATAATTATGGTTACCGTATGCATCAAATTGTGCAACATGATCGCGCAAATCATCTTCACTACTAAAAACAATATATTCCTTATTGAACTCTCTCTTATGCTTCTCATTATTTTTTTCCTGTTTTTTCCTCTTTTCCTTATACGACAAGTGCCATCCGTAGCCAAAATAAGCGCCTGTAATGCCCATCAACCAAAAACCTCCTGTGCCAAATGCCCAAAAAGAACCCCTTAATGCTCCCTCTATAAAAACTCTAACAACAGTTGCGGAAAAGAAAAACCCTAAAAAAACCCTCCAGTACTCAAAAACTCTCTCTATAATAGAGTTAAGATGAAAAAATTTTTTTAGTTCCTCTTTCCGGGCTTGTTTTTTATTGAAAGCGATTAAATCTTGTCTATAAGTACAATCAGGGGGGACATAGTTATTGGGTACCCCTAATTTTGTTAAAAACTTCTGGCGAAAACATTCAATATCTTTCTCCATGCGCTTCTTCTTTTGCTCTATTGAATGTTTAACAATCAGCTTCACATATTCATCTGGTTTTGTCTTCCCCGTAACATGGTACTGTTCCATCCCTACTTTTTTAGCGTCTTCAAAAGTTTCTTCGTTTCCAAGGTTAGAAAGCCCAAATACCGGTATATGGCTTGTCCTTTTATCTGCTTTGAGTAATTTCGTGGCGGTAAACCCATCAATACCTGCCATAATTATATCCATTGAAATTATATCAGGATTTTCTTTA
Source organism: uncultured Gammaproteobacteria bacterium (assembly GCA_964471805.1). Taxonomy (GTDB): domain Bacteria; phylum Patescibacteriota; class Patescibacteriia; order UBA9629; family UBA9629; genus UBA9645. The sequence goes on from CAYYGX010000010.1 coordinate 7,183, forward strand.
GCCATTTCCTCAACAAAATTATCAGGCACGCCAATGTAAATCCTAACCTCAAAGCCAACTTTTTCAAAATAACTCCCATACATTTTGGCAATGAATTTATCATCGTCAATGAACGCAATTTTTGGTTTTTTGTCGGTCTTCATAACTCATTGCATGACACAAAAACACACCGCGAGAACGGTGGTTGTCATACATTTTTTACTTTGTGTAATTATCTGCGACATGAATGGTATTATTGCGTTTTAACTCGTCGTGCGTGCAAATTTTAAGCCAAATAATGCGCTCATTCTTCTCAACAAAAATAATTCTTCTTTTCTTATCCAAACGAATCTCGTATAAATCGTTTCCATATTTATCTTGAACATTTTTGAGTTTTTTCCTGCCAAGGGATGGATAGTACTGATTCATACTCATGAAACGCTTTTGCTTTTCAAATAATTTTTTTGTTTTATCATCGCTTTCATTCACTTCTATCTGCAATGATGCTATAACAATAATCTCAATCTGTTGGTTCATACCGAGTCTGCAAGTTTAATAATTTCCCTTTTCAAATTTTCATTTTCTACTTCAACTTCTTCGCTTTCGTCTGATTCATCGCTAATTAAGAGCGCTAACTCCGGATCAATGATGTCTCCGTAGTTTTCCGTTAAAACCCACGGCTGTTGTTTATGAGATATGCTTTCAAGCTCTACCGATGAAAGACGCCCATAGTTATGCAACAAATTATGAATATGATCTATCTCTTCTGAAGTAAAAAAAGACAGATTTGGTTTTTGCAAAGGATTATGAGAAACTGCACCATCATTTTCTTCCAGTGCCAAAATTCCATCAGCGCACATCTGATCAAAAATAATCTTGTAATTATCTATAATCGGGCCCATTGGCGCTTTGGCATACTGTATTTCTGTCCCTGAAATAAATTGTTCATGATCGCGATAAAAATAAAAATCAATAAAGTATAGAAACTTGTTGAGTTTTTTAATGCCCTTATCTTTGTACTCGTCGCTTGAGAGAATGTAGAGAACAAGATTTTTAAATTTTTCAGTATAGTGCTTATCCATATTTATCACGATTACTATTTACCGTGAAAGCTTTCACGGTTTATATGAACGTGCTTATTGTACCACAACATACTGTGGAAACACCAGAACATCAACTCCCACAATCATCCACTAGCCTTCTTCAAATACGCTTCCACAAATTCGTCAATCTCTCCGTCAAGCACGCTTTGCACGTCCGCAGTTTCGTGTCCGGTTCTGACATCTTTTACAAGCGTGTATGGCTGGAGCACATACGAGCGGATTTGATTTCCAAAACGCGCCTCGTGATATTCGCCGCGCAGTTCTTTTTTCGTCTCATCGCGATGCAATTCTTCCAGTTGATACAGTTTTGCCTTTAAGATTCGCATCGCTCTTGCGCGATTTTGCAACTGGCTTCGCTCGGACTGGCACGCCGCTGAAATGTTAGTCGGAATATGCGTAATCCGCACAGCTGTTTCCGTTTTGTTTACATTTTGACCTCCGGCGCCTGACGCGCGAAACGTATCAATTCGTATGTCCCCATCCTTAATTTCTATCCCTTCGTCATCCCCCATGTCCGGAATGACCTCAACAAGCGCAAATGACGTATGGCGCATTTTCTCCGCGTCAAACGGCGAGATGCGCACAAGCCGATGAACTCCGGCTTCTCCTTTCAGCGTTCCGTACGCATAAACGCCACCAATAATAACAGTCGCTGATTTTATTCCGGCTTCATTTCCGCGCTGTTCGTCTAAAATCTCGGAAGTAAAACCTTTGCGCTCCGCGAAACGCAGATACATTCGCAGAATCATCGCGGCAAAATCATGCGCGTCAACTCCTCCGGCGCCGGCATGAATTGAGAGAATCGCCGGCAGACGATCATAATTCCCTGAAAAAAGTAGAACGAGTTCTTCCTTTTTATATCGTTCCAAAAGGCGATCATATTCTGCCTGCAAATCTTGAACAAATGCCGGATCATCTGTCCCCTCCTCTCCAAGTTCTTTAAGAGCTCTGATATCGCGCCGCAAACATCCCCATATTTCTATCTCTTTTTTAAGTTCCGACGCCTCCTGTAAAATTTTTCGCGCCGATTCCTGATTATTCCAAAAATTCGGCTCGTTCATCGCGCTTTCAAATTCTTTAACGCGTTCCGTTTTCCTTTCAATATCAAAGAAAACTCCACGCCTCGTTAAGATCGGCGTGGAGTGCGCGAATGTTTTCAGTAAGATGTGAGAGTGAAAGCATATTATTTTCCTTTCCGATCTTCCAGAGTTACTTGCATATCCAGTCTTTTTCCGGCGCGGTAAACTTTAAGCGTAATTGTATCCCCGGGCTTATAACGGGCAAGAAGCGTTGCCAAACTCTGACCTTCTTTGATTGAACGATCGCCAACAGAAAGAATAATGTCGTTTTCTCGCAGTCCTGCCTTATCTGCTGGACTCCCTGGAACAACTGCGAGTTCATCACGCCCATCGCCGCGCTGAATAAGAGCCCCTTCCTTAATTTCGTCCATATTATTTTTCTTTGCGATTTCCTCGTTTAATATAAGATAACGGACGCCAAGAAAAGGACGCACAATCTTTCCATACTTCTCTATGCTTTCCACAATAATTCTCACCTGATCAACCGGGAGCGCAAAACCGATATTTTCCCCAATATCTGACACCGCGGTATTCACGCCGATCACTTGGCCTAAAATATTTAAGAGCGGCCCGCCGGAATTTCCGCTTGATATGGCCGCGTCTGTCTGAATCGCGCCCTCAATCACTTCGCTACCGATTCCCTCGCCGCCGGCAGTGAGCGTTCGGTTGATTCCGGAAACGATTCCTTTTGTTACAGTGTTCCGAAATTCCCCGAGCGTGTTCCCGATCGCGATCACGGTTGCGCCGAGTTTCACGGTGTTTGAATCCCCAAGCGGAAGAGTTGGAAAATCAGCTGTTTCGCCAGTTTTCACTTTAATTTTTACAACAGCCAAATCCTGAACGCTATCGCGATCAACAACCTCGGCCTCGTACGTCTTCCCGGAATTCAGAACCACCGAGTATTCGGCTTTTGTATTCACAACAACATGGCGATTTGTAACGACAAGCCCATCTTTTGTAACGATAAATCCGCTTCCGCTTGAAACCTCGCGCTTCTCTATTTTTGGCTCCTGTAGCTCGCTTGGAGACGGTTGAATCTCAAACGGAAAGCCAAAGAAAAAATCATTAAAAAACGATGACTGCGGCAATGACGCAAGTTCCTGTGTCGCTATAATGGAAACAACGGCCGGAAGCGCGCCTTCAACCACGTTCACTGTCTCATCTGAACTGATACCATTATCGTTTGGAGATAATTGCTCCAAAGACGTTACCGGATTCTTTCTCGTATCTTTACTTCCTAAATAAGGAATATCGCCGCGCAAGGCAAGCGAAAAAGTAATAGCGCTCGCAATGCCGCCAAAAACCGCGCCTAAAATTGCGCTTGCGGCAATCGCCTTGATAAGAGCTGATTTCAGTTGTTCTTTAGAAAGCATAGTCATTATTTTTCGTTTAAAAGATTTTTTAATTCTTTTATGTTATCCTGCAAACTTTTGGCGCCATCTGCGCTCCCAGCATTCTCATCAAGAATGTCGTCAATATTGCCTCCTGTATAGATACTCATCACATTCCCTAAATTTTTCAAAAGCGGACCTACAAAAATAAGTCCGATGATAAGCGGAACCACGATGAGCGCGATTTTCAGAATAGACATCACGTGGAGCCAAAAAATATATCGCCGCGCTTTTTCACTTGAGGCAAAGATGCGTTCCAAAAGTTCGCGATTGCGCGAGAGTTCCGTTATGATCTTCTGATGATTGCTTTCATCGTTTTCGTTCGCAATAATGTTTGCGTCCATAAGTTAACGACTTCATAAACTCCAAAGATAACTGCAGTATAAAATAAATCTCCAAGAAATGTAAAGCGGAAAAAAGGAAGCCCATTAATATAGGATTCTGTAAGCCCGGCAATAGTTACAGGATACATGCCTGAAAACAACCACACAGCCGCGTTTGTGATAAGGAAAAAAATGATAGAGGCAGATAGAGCGCTTATGCCCACTCGCCATACAGTAACGCGTTTACGAAGAAAAAAACCAAGAACGCCGGAAATGGCAAAACTAATATAAACGCTTCCCAAAATTCTAAAATCGTAGAAACCGATTATCGCGTCTGACGCGACCATTGAGGCAAGAGGAATAAAAATCGCAAGCGCGCGGCGCTCCATTTTAGCTCCCGCAAAAAGCGCGACTGCGGCAATCGGCGCAAAATTTGGAGGAAGATTAATAAAGCCGAAATGCCGCGCAACGCGCAAAAGAGCTGATGCGATAATGAGAAATATAGAAATGACAGTTGACACAAATTTATTGCAGAGCCTTCACACGCGCCTTCATTGGAATCTCGCCATAATCTTTCAATACAACCTTAAAAGAGTGCAAACCGACAGTTTTTATTGTTTCCATAAGAATGCATGAGGCGTTGATGTCAACTCCGTATGTTGTATAGAGAGAGTCTGTAATATCTATAGAGGCAACTCCCCTGTAGAGTGTTCCTTGGTCGTTTGCCGGAATAAGGAGCGTGATACGTTTTTTGGAAAGACGCTGTTTAATGTCTTTTAGTCCTTTAATTTTCTCCTCGCGCCGTTTTTCCACTGCGGCTTTCTCTGTCTCCGCAAGGGCTACGCATTTATCGTCGGCAACTCTTGCAAGGCGAAGCGGTATGAGAAAATTACGCGCGTGTCCCTTCCGAACAGCGATAATATCGCCCTTTTTCCCCACTCCTATAATGTTTTGTGTTAAAATAACTCTTGTTATCATATGTTCAACGTTTATAGTAGCCAAGTTTTTGCGAAAAGTCAACGTACAATCAACTTTCACCTCACCTGCCCCGAACCTTCTATTATCCATTTATACGTTGTCATTTCTTTAATGCTCATTGGCCCTCTGGCATGCAATTTTTGAGTAGAGATGCCGATCTCGCCGCCTAAACCAAATTGCGATCCGTCTGTAAAACGGATAGAAGCATTGTGATAAACGCAAGCCGCATCCACTCTCTCTAAAAATCTCCGCGCTTTCTCTTGATTCTCGGTAATAATTGCCTCTGAATGTTTGGTAGAGTGCTTGTTGATATGCTCTAATGCCTCGTCTATATTATTCACTGTTTTAACAGCCATTTTAAGAGATAAGAACTCGTGGTCAAAATCTTCTTTTGCGGCTCTTTTTAAATATGGATATTTTAATTTTTGCAAAATCTGATAATTATCGCTATCAGCAAAAATTTCCACTTGTTTAGGTTTAAGCAACTGGACTAATTCTAATGCTAAACTATGAGCAACATTTTTATGCGCGAGCAAAGTGTCTAGGGCGTTGCAAACCGCGGGCCTGGAAACTTTAGCATTATAGACGATTTTGCCCGCCATGCTTATATCCGCATCTTCATCAACATAAATATGGCAAACACCGGCGCCTGTTTCTATTATTGGAACTGCGGCATTAGTTCTCACAAAATTGATAAGCCCCTGTCCGCCTCGCGGGATTATTAAGTCAATAAAATCTCTTGCGCGGAGCAGATGTTTCATGAGTTGCCGCTCTTTCGGATCTATGTTCAGAATTAAATCTCCTGACAATCCGACTTTTTTAACTGCTTCTTGCATAAGTTTCACAAGCGCATGATTGCTGTGTTTTGCTTCTTCGCCGCCTTTCAGAATCACAGCATTACCGGCTTTTAGGCAAATGCTTGCTACGTCCACTGTAACATTGGGTCTTGACTCGTAAATCGCGCCGATCACTCCAAAAGGAACTGTGATTTTTTTGAGTTTTAGACCGTTTTTTAATATCTTTTGCTCTAAAACAAGATTCAATGGGTTGGGAAGTTTAGCGATGGCTTTAACATCGCTAATTATATTTTCTAACCGTTCTTTAGTTAAAAGCAAACGTTCGCGCAACAATTCTCCAGTTTGTATTTTGTCTAAATCTTTCTCATTCGCTTCTAAAATTGCCGCTTGATTTTTCTGCAGAGCGCTTGCTATTTCAGATAAAGCTAGATTTCTTTTTTTAACTGTAAACAACGCCAGTCCACGGCTTGCCTTTTTAACTTGCGCTAATTTTTTGAGTAATTCCTGTTTGGACATAATCATAAACATCTTAAACCTTTTTCAACTCTTGCGCCCTGTCAAACGCCACTCTTAGCGCCTGCTTAAAAATCTCGTCAAATTTTTGTTCTGTGAAAATTTTAACGGCCGCGGCGGTTGTTCCTCCTTTGGAAGTTACGCCGCATCGTAAAATGTCCGGTTCTATTTTAGTCTGCCGCTCCAAACTCACAGCCCCCCAAACAGTTTCCATCACTAACTCACGAGCTAGTTTTTTATTTAACCCCAAAGCCATGGCCGCTTTATGAAATAGCTCTTGAAACAAAAAAACATAAGCCGGGCCCGATCCTGAAATCGCTGTTGCTTTATCTATATCGCTTTCTTTATTAAGTTCTATTTCTCTACCCAAACTCTGCAATATATCCCGGACACACTTTTTTTGACTGACACTAACCTCTTTGGCAGATTTCCAAACACTCACACCAAAGCCAATCTGCGCCGGCAAGTTTGGCATCACTCGCACCACTGTCTTAATACACAATAATGCTTGAATGGTTTTGATATCAACGCCTGCCATGATAGAAATAATTAGACACGATTTTTTAATCAAAAATTTTTGGAGCTCTTCAGCTAGATTTCTAAAATCCTGCGGTTTAACCGCTAAAACTAAAATCTCGCTTTTTTTAATTACCTCCTCCTTGTCTAAACTGATATTGATTTTATAATTTTCGCGCAGTTTTTTAAGTTTGTCTGAATTGCGGTCGCAAATAAAAATTTGTGATGAGCGCAAAGTATTGGTAACAATCAATCGCCGCGCCAACATTGACCCCATTACTCCCGCTCCTATTATTCCTACATGTAACTTTAAATTTTTTGCGTCTCTTGTAACCATATCGCGTTTTATCTAAGCAATATCAAATTATCTATATGAACTACGGCTTTTGGAAACATACTTCGTATTTCATCTTTGTCTCTTAAACTCAAAAGTTGCGCCATTTCTTTACTTCCATAATTAACAATTCCAAAAGCAAAAACCTCACCTTTTTTATCAGCTATATTAACAAAATCTCCTTTCGTAAAATCTCCTTTGATCCCGCGAAGACCAACGGCAAGCAAACTATTCTTGTCTTCCAACGCTTTCCTCGCCCCTTGATCAACGATGATCCTGCTCTCTGAAACAGCGCCGATCAAAAGCCGCTTTTTCCTTTCTGATAGATCACTTTTTTGCGGAAAAAATACTGTGCCTGTTGATTGATTGCTTAACAGCAGCTCGCTGATGTTTTCAGGTTTGAGACCGCTCATGATAAAAGTTTCTATTCCGCATGTAGTGGCTAATTTAGAGGATTTGAGTTTAGAAAGCATTCCTCCATGCCCTAAACTTGATATTTTTTTGGAACACATTCGTTGAATTTCTAAGTCCACGCTTTCCACCTCTTTAATCAATCTGGCGTTTTTATCAGTTTTAGGATCAGACGAGTAAAGCCCATCTAAATCGGTTAAGAAAACTAATTTTTGAGCGTCGGTAAGTACGGCGATTATTGCCGCCAAAGAGTCATTATCACCAAAAGTATCTTTTAACACCGTCGTGTCGTTTTCATTGATGATAGGAATAATTTTATTGCTTGTCAGTTGAAAAAGCGTATCTTTTAAGAGATCAAACCTGGAGCGATTTTTCAAACTATTTGTCGATAACAATACCTGCGCTATTTGAATACCCTGTTCGTTAAAAAAATCATCATAATATTTTATCAATTTTGCCTGACCTAATGCGGCAAGAGCGGCGCGAGAGAGTGGACTGTTTTGCGCCATCTCTCTCCCTACTGCAACAGCGCCGGAGGTAATAATAATGATTTGCATATTTAGATGAAAAACTTGACTGATTTCTCTAACTAAATTCTGCATTAAAACCAAATCCAAACAATTTTTACTGTTTATTAAAACATTAGTGCCAATTTTGAGAATAATTTTCATTTAGAGATTTGCATTAAATTCTAGTGGCATACATGAATTGTTCTACAGCAAGACTATGACTGCAAATACTGTATTTTCCAAAAAACGAACAATCGCAGTTCCATCTCTCGTTTTGTTTATCAAGCAACCGTATGCCATGCTCGGATTTCAATAACACGGTATGATTATCCCGCATAGTGAATAGTTTGATATCCGCCGTATAATTTTTTGCTTTCTGAATTTTTTTGATCAACTCGCGGACAAACAATTCCTTTTCTTCTCTGTTCTCTGATGTTATTTCAATTAGAATGATATCGTCTCTTTGTTTAATGCTACGAATAAACGCGTCTTCGTACACAGAGGTAAGTGTTACGACGCATATATTTGGAGAATTAAAAAATCGCGATACTATATTTTGAAATTGATAGGAGATAAGTTGCATCTGGCCAATTTCGTCTACATACAACAAATCCTCACTTGCAAAGGTCATTAGTCCATATAGTATTGATTCTAGATTTTCAATTTTAACAAAGAACTTACCAACCTTAAAAGGGCTATTGAAATCAACGTGCGCCAACATTGTCTTTTGGCCGTTATGGGACCATATTTCAAAACCAATGCGCGTATCGTCTGCCGTAACTTCTTTACTAATAATACCGACTTTATTTGAAAACGAACTAATCAGCTTTTCTAAAAGAGTTGATTTGCCGCTTTTAGTCTTGCCGGTAATGATGATGTTTTTCCGCATATTTTATAGAAAATCGTATTATAAAACCATGTACTTGTAAAGCATAAAACAAAGGAAAAGTTTGGCTTAAAAATTTTGTAATAAAAAAAACAGGGCATCAATATGCTTGACGCCCTGGTGTTCAGGATTTAATCCTGATAATATCCCACATGAACCGAATGCTTGCCTCGACGCTACGCGCGTCGGTTTCAAGTATTACAGCTCCTTCTGGAACAATCAAAGGATATGTAGCGCGTTCCGCATCCCTTTTATCCCGCTCATTGATTTCTCGCAGGATGTCTTCATAGGAAACAACCCCGCCGCGCGCTAGAATATCCAAGTATCGTCGTCGTGCCCGTTCTTCCAAACGAGCTGTGACAAAAAATTTGTAATCAGCGTTTGGTAGAATGGTAGTGCCGGCATTCCTGCCGTCGCAGATTACATCTTCAAATGTGTGAAGCACTAGATTTGCGACCGTGGTCAAAATTTTTTGCTGACTAGAATCTGATGCGAGTACAGAAGTTTGGCGAGCAACTTCCTGGCTTAGTAGAAAAGAAGTTATATCCTCGCTATGCCAAGTAATTATTGCCTGTTCTTCGTTCCAAAGATACGACACGCTTCCATCCCGAATTAGTCTAGGCAGTACCTCGAGAGAATGGATTTTACCCGAACCAAGCGCAAAAGCTCCAAGACGGAAAAGAAGACCTAGGTCTATGTACTCTATCCCTGCTTCAACAGCGAATCTTCGAGCTATTGTGCCTTTGCCTGATGCGGCTGGCCCGCTTACAGCGATCTTCATCTAGCTATCCTCCTCATCTGATACAAGTCCTTTATGTCCGAGATATAATTGCTTTGCCTCTAGATGCCGTCGCGTATGTTGTGTTGGCTGGATGGCGACAGGCACTCTTTTGGCACGATACCCATTTTCCTCAAACACTTTGAACTTGTACGGGTTGTTAGTGATTAGACAGATTTCACATCTCTCTGATATTTGAAGAAAACGCAGAATCGCAATTACTCCTCCGTATGAACGCTTGTCTATTGGACCTGCGTTGGTAAGAACTGAAGCCGCCTCCACAGTAGTAAGGCGCAACTGTTCTTGTAGTGAAAGCGTGGCGAGCTTAAACGGATTTCCCATCCCACGACCGTCTTGGTGAGGGATGTTGATCATGATTCCTTCACCAATTTTGGCGATCTCCCGCATGGCAAGGAACAACTGATCTTTACAGTCGCAGGTGATATCACCGAACTTTTGTCCGCTTTCACACCCGGAGTCAATCCGCATGGTAATTGTGTGCGGATTTTGAAAAATCGGCATAAAATCTGCGGACAACTCTCCTCGTATGATGACTGAATACTTTTTCCATTGGTCATTGACGGAGAAATCTAGTTACCAAAAAGAGCCGTGTGGAGTATTTAAGCTTCCCGCGCCGTGTCGAATGACCGTATAACAGCGCTCCACATCGTCTTCTTTGACGCGGAATAATTTTTGAACAGGTTTCATACCCTTCCTGATTGATGCAACGAGTTCTTTAACCTCTTCAACATTGACGCCGTTTCGAGCCGCGATTTCTTCCATATCAACCTGCGGAATCTTCATTTGGGACCTCCTTGAAATTTGCTGTTGATTGAGCCGGCAATATGCCGTTACTTTTCTTTTTAACGATCGCTCCCGGGACAAGACGAAACGCCGGACGATTTTCCGGTTTGTAAATCATTGGAACGCCAATTGAAGCGTTGCAATGTGTACAAGTCAAACCGGTAAATTTCAGTGACTGTCCGATGGATCTGGAAAGCGAGGCCAGATTTTCCGGAGCGTGTATCCGATCAAGATATAAACGAAAGAGATGCCCCGGCCCATCTTTCTGATAGAGAAGCAACCAATGCCTGCAATGAGCGCAGTAGATATTGTAAAATACTGACGTGCCTCCACGAACGCTCATGTATTTATCTCTCTTTAGTTTAAATTTTTGCTTGTTTTTGTTCATAGCGCTTTCCTCGCAAAAAATTAGATTGTTCAAATTTCTTGTTATCAAAATTTGTGCTTCAACAACCATTATAATAAAAATTTCTTAGGACTCAAAATTATCAAAGAGCGGCTGTCCTCATTTAGGACACCCTAGCTTACATCTCTCTCTCTCTTGTCAAGAAGAATATGAAAAGCTCGATCCATTGCTCCTCAAACAAGAACTTGATATACTTTCAAATAACTCTTCAATGCTATCAAAAACTACGCTAACTACTCCTCTTTGCGGTAACATTTTTTTATAATGCCTTCCATACAAACCTACATCAGCCTTCTTGCGTATAATCCAAGCGATCGCGCCTACGACGCGGCGCATGAGTGGCTCCTGCGCGTAAACGACATTGAAACAAGCGAAGTCTTAAAAATCGCAACAGCAACTTATGAAAATCAAGCGCATATTCCGTCGGTAAAAGAACTTTCAGAGCTTGTTAAAACAAATGAGAACGATTCAATCCATATCCCTGAACTGCAAAAAATTATCGGAGAAGCGCTCTCGCTCATGGAAAAATCGCGCGATCCGATGCATGACCAAACGCACATCATCCGCGCGATCCGATTCGCTCATATCCTTTACAAAAAACTTCTTCCAAAAAATAAAGCGCTTGACTGGGGAATAATTGTCGCCGCGCTTTCCTGGCACGATGTGTATCGCGTGAAAAATCTGGGCTTTCTTTATAATAAAAATACGCCTCTTAGAAAGGCGCTCCGGAGAATTCCGTGGCTTATTGACATTGACATCTATTTCGTATTCAAAAAGGACTCAATTTTAAGCGCGCTCTCTTTCTTAAAAGAAAGTAAAGGGCGCATCCGAAAAGATCTTCGCCGAAAAATCGCAATCGCGATTTTAGGAGAACATTCGCTTTCCGCATTTCAGGAATCCATTTTCCCCGGCATCTCGCTCTATAAAACAATTGTATTTTGCGCAGACACGCTTGATCTTATAAGCATAAGCCGCGCGCATAATGGATGGCGATCTGTCCAAAAAAAAGGGTTAATGGATATACGCTGGTACAATCGCCTGCTTGTGCTCAACATATTGTCCGGTCTTCCGCGCCTTGAGCAACATCCGTCCTTTATGGTTGCGCTTGATCTCTACCAAATAATCAAACAGTCAACATATGAGTACGTTTCTCGTTTTTTTCCGACTGACGCAAAACTCTTTTCAAGTCTCATGAACTAGAAAGCGATAGTACAATAATTTGACGATTTCAGTAATGATGAAATAACAAATGAGCAAGCCGAAAATCCACGCCATATGAAACGCGGCGGGCTCAATAAAACCAAACGCCTCGCGGCCAAGCGATGTGAATGGAATTGCGACGGTCGCGATCGCGCCGGAAAGAGAAAGAATAATAAGAACTGTTGAAGCGCGCTTAGCTTTTAGAAAAAAGCCGCGAGATCTGATTGAAAACAAAAATAAAAGTTCTGTTAAAATACTTGCGATAAACCAATTAGTCTGCAAGGTTGATGCGCCAAGGCGGTAGAACAGCCCAAAAAAAATAAAATCAAATAGAGAACTTACAATGCCTAAAGTAGTGGCAAGGAGAGCGATATCTCTCACGTCATAATGTTTCGGACGGCGCAGTTCTTGTTTATCAACAGTATCTGTTGCGATCGCAATCATCGGAAAATCAGAAAGAAGATTTACAAGAAGAATCTGGAG
>CAYYGX010000010.1:19682-20381 GCA_964471805.1 uncultured Gammaproteobacteria bacterium
CAACGAGCAGTGAAGCAATCGCGACAGCGTAAAAATTGCCGAAGTTTGATGCAAGAGTCGCTTTGATGTATTTTACAGTGTTTGCAAACACTGCTCTTCCCTCTTCAATTCCGTCTATAATCACGTTTAATGATCTTTTAAGAAGAATGATGTCGGCTGAAGCGCGCGCCGCAGGCAACGCGTCGCCTACAACAAGCGCAACGTTTGCGGCTTTTAAGGCCGGAGCGTCGTTAATACCCTCGCCTAAAAATCCGACCTCGTATTTTTGCTCCAAAAGCTGTACAATTTTAAACTTTTGAATCGGCGTTACTCGGGCAAATACATTACAACAAAAAACCGCTTCTTTCTGTTCACTCTCGGTCATTGCTTCAAAAACTGCTCCTGTTATAACCTCATCGCTAGGTTCTATAAGCCCGATCTCGCGCGCTACAGAACACGCAACCTCCGAGCTGTCTCCGGTTAACATTTTCACCATAACTCCCAAGTGTTTAGCTTTCGCGATTGCTTCATCCGCAGACGGCTTCAAGGCATCGTGAAAAGAGATGGCTCCGATATATAAAAGCTCGCGCTCTTCATCTTGTCGCAAATTTTCGGGAATTTCTCTGTCGTCTATTTTTGCAACTGCGAGCACGCGTCTTCCGGATTTTCCTTCAGAAATAACCCAACCCATAATTTCCCTTTGCGCTGAATCGCTAAAAT
>CAYYGX010000010.1:20429-20724 GCA_964471805.1 uncultured Gammaproteobacteria bacterium
CGACTAATTCCCGTTTACCATCGCGCTCTGCGAGAATCGTCGCGCGCCGCCGCTCCGGATCAAATGGAATTTCAGTAATAATTTTATACGCTTTCGCATCCTTAATAATAATCTCGCCAGCCGCGTTTTTTACCGCCTCTTCAAAAGCGTTTGACGATTGAATCTTCACGTGTTTTCTTCGGCCAGATTCTTCAAGTCCAATCAATCCGTACAATAATAAGCGATCGCGCGCGCTGTCGCCGCCTCCGCCGCACGGACGAGCTTCGTAGAGCGTCATTTTATTTTCTGTGAGCGT
>CAYYGX010000010.1:20734-23653 GCA_964471805.1 uncultured Gammaproteobacteria bacterium
GGTTTTGTCTGTGCATAGAACCTCAATACTTCCCAAGTCCTCAATTGCCGACAGCCGTTTGACAACAACTTTATTTTTCGCAAGCCTCAAAGCGCCGCGGGAAAGAGAAAATGTTGTTACAAGCGGAAGCGCCTCCGGAATTACTGTGACCGCAAGCGCGATTGAGAAAACAAGAAGTTCTCCGATGTCCGCGCGCTCTCCTTTAATTATAAGATTCGCGACAAACACAAACGCAAGTGTTACGACTGTGAGGCGAAGCACAAACGCGCTTAATCTGCCGATGGCTTTTTCAAACGTACTGCGGCGATCCAGAGAACGAGTTACTCTCTCAATTTCTCCTACAGTCGTGTCAGATAAAACCGCAACAACGACCCCGCGACCTTCTCCGCTCACTATCGCGCTTCCGGAGAATCCGATGTTTTGCGCGCCGTATATATCCACTACTGGGTTTGGAAGATTATCCGCGATTTTAAAAACTGGCGCTGACTCGCCGGTCAAGGCTGATTCATCAACAAGCAAATGCTCGGCTGATATAAAACGAACATCCGCATACAGCGCGTCTCCGGGATGCGCGAGGACAACATCGCCTACCACAAGTTCAGAACTTGGCACGATCTTTTCTTTAGAATCGCGAATTACGCGCGAAAAAGTCGGCGCATATTTTTGCAGAAGCGAAAGCGCGCGATCGGAGCGGTATTCTTGATAAAATCCAAGCGCGGCGTTTATCGCCAAAAACGCAAAGATCATAGCCCCGTTCACAAAGTCGCGGAGCAGAAAAGCGATAATCATCGCGCATATAAGCAGATATACAAACGGCGAGGTAAACTGACGTGCAAAGAGCGACAAAGCGCTTGTTTTTGCGGAATGCCAGTCACTTCCAAGGCGCGCTTTGAAACGCCGACGCGCCTCATTTGCAGAAAGTCCGCCATCAGAAGTTTTTAGTTCTTCATACACAGCTGATTTTGTTTTAGAAGTGAAAGAAGAGTACAGCATAGACTCTAGATATTTTTATTGTCATTATTTTCATTAAGCGATTTTTCAACGCGCGCGTTTTTGAGCGCTCGCGCCCACCATGTCAACTGCGTCAATAAATTCTCCGCGCTATCCCTGTAAGTATCAAGCGCGCCAGATTTTAACGCGCCGTCTTTTTCAATTAAATTCCATGGCGCGTTAATGTGCACGCCGTTTCTAATCGGCGCCATCTGTAATTCAATAGCGACTTGGCGCAATTGTTCAATCACACGAGCTCCGCCGGTACTTCCATAACTCACAAACCCGATCGGCTTTTTTAACCATTCCTTATATAGATAATCTATATTATTTTTAAGCGACGCAGGGTATCCATGGTTATATTCCGGCGTCACCATAATAAACCCGTCAGCTTCCGCAATTTTTTTTGCCCAGATGTTCGCCTCTTTTAGGCGATACTCTCCCTGCGTATATGCCGGAGATACAACTTCTGCAAACATTGGAAGTTGATAATCTAGAAGATCCAAAATTTCAGGAGACAATTCTTCCATGCGCTCCGCTATTGTATAAATCCATTTTGCCGGTTTATCGCCAAAGCGGCCCTGCCTGACACTCGCAATAATAATTTTTATATTTAGTCTGTTCATATATTTAATGTATGAATTTACACATTTAGATGAGACGCGAGGTAAAAACAAGCTGACTCGCCAAATGCGTAAATCCGGTTATATATTTAACTTTATTCAAACAATCTTACAAATTCTTGATAGCCGCTTGCGGACAGATCTTCTTTCGGAATAAAACGAAGCGCGGCGGAATTCATACAATACCGCAGTCCGCCGCGATCAGCCGGGCCATTATTAAACACGTGCCCCAAATGCGAATCCGCGTATTTAGAACGAACTTCCCTACGCGCTGAAAAAAAAGAATTATCTTCTTTAATAATTACGTTCTCTCTCGCTATGGGCTTTACAAACGACGGCCAGCCGGTGCCAGAATCGTATTTATCAAGCGAGGAATACAGAGGCTCGCCGGAGAGAATATCCACATATATTCCATCCCGCTTGTTTTTATTGTATTCGTTTTGAAACGGCGGCTCGGTGCAGTCTTCCTGTGTTACTTTATATTGAAGCGGAGTCAAAAGTTTTTGAATAACATCTTTGGAAGGTTTGTGATAACTTTTCCACGGCGAAGAAGAATCGCCCGTCGCTGTAGGACTTTGGATAATACCGATTTTGTCTTCCCAGTATTTCTTTATAAAAGCATCGCGTCCGGACCGCAACCGATAGTAGCCATATCGCACCGGATTTTTTTTGTAATAGTCCTGATGATATTCCTCCGCAGGCCAAAATTTTGTACGCAAAATAACAGCCAACGCTATTGGTTTATCAAAAATATGCTGTGCGTCAACCTCCGCGATAACAGCAATGGCGCTGTTTTTCTCTTCATCATTTTCATAATACACAACCGGCGCGTACTGATTCCCTCTATCGTAAAATGAGCCGTCTGCGTCTGTCGGGTTTCCGTGTTTAATCAGATATTCAACCAGCCCAGCATAACTTACACGGGTTGGGTCGTAGGTAATTTGCACCACCTCTCTATACCCGCTTTTGACATAGTTCTCGTATGTCGGATTATCCGCGCTGCCGCCGGCATATCCAGAAACAACGTCAACAACCCCCGGAAGTTTTTCAAAATCAGATTCAGCGCACCAAAAACAACCATTCGCCATGAGGGCTGTTTTGGTTTTTGCATTCGCTTCAAGAGAATAGACTCCCTTTATAAAGTTCATACCTATTTATCAAATATTTTAGAGATGGACTACAGGCGCAAACGAGCGCGATACAAAACGGCAAATGCTCCAATGCGAATTCGTTCAGTCAGTTTTATCTAATGTGAATCCGAAAACTATGATCTTGTCATTGCGAGCGAAGCGAAGCAATCTTTTAT